>BBZN01000011.1 GCA_001304855.1 Clostridia bacterium UC5.1-1D2 | reverse complement strand
TATTCAGGGTGTAAGGGGTGATACAGGCGCAACCGGACCTCAGGGTGTCCAGGGGCTCCAGGGTGTGGAAGGGCCACAGGGCGTCACCGGGCCCACAGGACCTGCCGGAGCGGACGGAAATTCCTCCGACTGTTATTGCGTCCGGCAGATAAGAAATATCCTGCAGCAGATTATCCGCCTGTATCCCGATGATACGATTATCATATCCATGGAAAGCGGAAACGATGTAAGCGGACGCCCGGGTTCCCTGCTGCCGGCTCCTGATACGAATCCAAATGCAGGCCTGTTTCAGCTTTTAAACAGCCAGGGACTTCCTCAGGAAACAGTCTCCATCTGCCGGATCGCATCTGTCAGAATTAACGGCGCCACCTATGACAGCGCCATCACCTATCTCCCCGCCCCTGTACCCACACCTTCGGGTTGCGCCGCAGATTGTGAAAACGCCCTCCGTGAATACCTGCCTATAGGCACCAACAATGTAGATATTAAGGCCGGAGGCCAGACTGTTGCCAATGGTACAGTTCTTGAAAATGAATATGGAGTTTAGTTATTGTTGGTCCCAACAACAATAACCCCACCTTCGTATCCACCTGCAAAGCAGAAATAGCAACCAAATAAAGCGTAATGTTCTAAAAGACGGAAAAGGGCGATCTCAAACTGCCCTTTTCGTCTTTTCACCTTACATTCTTGATTGTCTGCGGAAAGCGCCCGGCGACATACCGCAGGCTTCCCGGAACATTTTCCCAAAATAACTGGCGCTTCCAAAACCGCAGGAGGAGCTGATATCATATACGGTCCTGTCCGTGTTTGTCAAATACTGCGCGGCTCTGGCCAGGCGGTATTCGCACACGTATTCCACCGGGGTTTTCCCCACAATTTCCCGGAAGCACCGAAAACACTCACTGCGGCTTACATTAGCCGCATCTGCAATGTCGTCGACGGTGACCGGTTCCGAATAGTGGGTATGAATATAGGACAGCATAAGGCGGATGCGAAGTTCCTGTGTTTTCTCCCCCTTCTGCACCTTCGCGCATTCTTTCATCTGCGAAATTCTCACAAGCAGACAACGCCATAAACGGCAGATATTTTCTATGCACATCAGTTCATATCCCAGCATTCCCGGCTCCAGGCCGCTGAGGCCGGAGAGGCCCTCCAAAATCCCCCTGTCCGCTGTATTTTCAGGAGTCAGAAACAATCCGGGAAGGGACGCCTGGACAACAGGAAGTATACTTCTCCGGTATAGGGTCCCCCAGCTGATGGCTGAAAAAATCCCCCGGCAGAACGAGACATAATACCACCGTCCCCCGCCGTATCTGACGGGCCGTATGCAGAGCCCTTGCATTTATAAAAATTCCCTGTCCTTCATGAAGAACCCAGGATTCCCTGGACTCATCCGGCTGATGCACATTAAATTCCACCTGCCCCTTAAGAACCAGTCCAAACTCGAACTCATCGTGCCAATGGCAGTTTACTTCCCCGTTAATATACTCATTGTAACGGTCCTCGCACAGCAGAATAGGCAGACCGCCGCCCTGGTACTGTATCTGTTCCAGCAGATTCTCATCCACCACAACCGCAGTTCTCTCCATCCTGTTTCCTCCCCTTCATTTTTCTCTTGCGTTTCCTTTATCTGGCACTATTTTTATATTATTTGAGATGATTTTCTGTATACAACAGCACACTTTGACTTTATTATTATACAAGATTTGCACAAGAAAGCAACCTTAAAGGAGAATCATATGAGAAGCGCAACAGACATGACAAAGGGTAATCCCACCAAGCTGCTGATCCTCTTTGCCCTCCCCCTGATATTTGGGAATCTGGGGCAGCAGCTATATATGATAGCGGACGCAATTATTGTAGGACGGGGCGTGGGGGTGAAGGCCCTGGCTGCAGTAGGCGCCACAGACTGGACTTACTGGCTGGTTCTTTGGGTCATACAGGCCCTGACCCAGGGGTTTGCCACCCGGATTTCCCAGCATTTCGGAGAGAGAAATTTCACACGGCTGAGAAAGGACATCACCATGTCCATACTCCTCTGCCTTGGTATGGGAGCGCTGCTGACCATAGCGGGACTTCTCATGGTTAATCCTATGCTCAGAGTTCTTAAGACGCCCCAGGATATATTTTCCGGCGCCTCCTCCTACCTTTTTATCATGTTCTCTGGCACAATGATTGTCATGGCCTATAATATGGCGGCCTCCATCCTGCGAGCATTCGGAGACGGAAAGTCACCGCTCATTGCCATGGCTGCAGCCGCCTGCACCAATATAGCCCTGGACCTTATATTTGTCCTGGTATTTCACTGGGGAATTGCAGGAGCTGCAGCCGCCACTCTCATTGCACAGCTCATCGCATTTTTATACTGCTTCTTCACCTTAAAGAAGATTGACTTTATCTCTCTGGAACCCGGCGACTGGAACTTCAGCAGTGCAACCGCAAGGGAGCTTTGCAACATGGGCCTTCCTCTTGCGCTCCAGCATGTTCTCATCGCTGTGGGCGGAATGATTCTTCAGTCTGCCATCAATCTTCAGGGCTTTGTATTCGTAGCAGGCTTTACGGCCACCAACAAAATATACGGTCTGCTGGAAAGCTCCGCCATCTCCCTGGGTTATGCAACTACTACTTATATGGCCCAGAATTACGGAGCCGGCTTATATGGAAGGATCCGCACCGGTTTAAAAAGGGCGGCCCTGCTTGCAGTATTAATGTCTGTCTGCATTTCGGCCGGTATGATATTGGGAGGCAGATATATTCTGCAGCTGTTTATATCCGCCTCCGACTCCAGTGCGCCCCAGGTGCTGGAAATCGCCTACCACTATCTGGTCATTATGAGTTCCCTTCTGGGCTCACTGTACCTTTTATACGTATTCCGCAACACCCTCCAGGGTATGGGAAATGCAATGGCTCCTATGTTATCAGGCGTTGTGGAGTTTTTCATGCGCGTTTTTACCGCCCTGCTGTTTACACGGTTCTGGGGAAGTTCCGCGATATTCTTTGCCGAACCCCTGGCATGGATAGGGGCGGCTGTCCTGGTTATCGCCGCCTGCACAAGGCAGGTAAAAAAACTGCCCCCTGAACGTAATGTGCTCTCGGAATCTCTTTGTGCCTGATTTTGCGAGATGATTTTTTGTCGCCTGTGCACAAATTTATGAGGCGTACGCGGCGCGTACGTCGATTAAATTTGTGTGCGGCCGGCGGAAAATCAGCCCCAAAGGCAGGTGCAGGAGAGATTTCGAGAGTACATCGTAAAAACAGGAGGTTCTGTGCCGCTGCCTGACCGATTAACGGAATTTGAGGGCGCCGCAAAATTCTCCTTCTGTACAAATAGGGTATCTGCTGAATCTGTGCAGATATCTGTGTTGGAAACAGAATATAATATTGCAGCGCCCCCACATTTTTATAGGGAAGAATATATTCTACAGAACCTGGAAATCTCCCTTCAGCTGTCCGCTTTTATCTCCATAGGAGGTGTGCAGCATATCCTCTGCCAGCCTGCTTAAAGGCTTTCCGTAAAATTCACGGTAAAGATCCTTTATCTCCTCATTCTCATGGCTCAGGCGAACCGCCATCCCCTCATCTCTCTTATACAGACTCCGTATGCGCTTCTCTCTCAGGGCGTCTCCCTCATATTCCCTGTCTTTAGGCTGTCCGCCGCCTCCGATGCATCCGCCCGGACATGTCATTACTTCCACAAAATGGTACTCCTTCTCCTGGTTCTTTATCTGTTCAATAAGCCTGGCTGCATTGGCCGTTCCGTAAACCACAGCCACGTTGACAGTCATATCTCCCACCTTAAGGCTGGCCTCCCGCACAGCCTCCATCCCCCTGACAGGCTCCAGGCGGTAAAGTATATCAGGAGCTTTTTCTCCTGTAATATACTCGTAAGCAGTGCGCAGCGCCGCCTCCATAACGCCGCCTGTATTTCCGAAAATGACTCCTGCGCCGGAACCCTGGCCCATCAGGCTGTCGTATTCCGAATCCTCCAGCGCTGCGAAATCAATATGTTTCATTCTGGCCCACTGCGCCAGCTCCCTGGTAGTAATCACATAATCCATATCCCGCATGTCCTCTGTCCCCAGATACTTGCCTGCGGCCTTCATCTCCTCCCTGCGGATCTCATATTTCTTAGCCGTACATGGAGTTACCGCCACATTGACAATTTTTTAGGGTCAATGCCCATTTTCTTAGCAAAATAGGTTTTAATGGTAGGCCCCTGCATACCGATGGGGCTTTTGGCAGTGGAAATATAAGGCAGCATTTCCGGGTAATATATCTCTGCGAACTTTACCCAGGCAGGACAGCAGCTGGTAAACTGCGGCAAAGGCCTGGTTCCTGCTGTAATCCGTTCAATCAGTTCGCTGGCCTCCTCCAGAATCGTCAAATCCGCCGCAAAATTTGTATTCAGAACATAATCCGCTCCCAGCGCCCGGAGAAGGGCCACCATTTTACCCTGTACGAAGCTTCCCTGCTCCATACCGAACTCTTCACCCAAGGCCGCCCGTACGGAAGGGGATGTGGAGACAATAACCACCTTATCCGGATCCATAACCTCCCCGGCCACCAGGCCGTATTCCGGCTGCTCCCGAATACTTTCAACAGGACAGACATTGGCGCACTGCCCACAGTTGATGCAGATTGCCCGATCTCCGGTCTTTAACAAGTCGTAGGTACCAGCACTCCGATATAATCCCGGCACATATCCCGGCACTGCCCGCACTTAATGCATCTTTCCTCATCCCTGAATATAGACACATTATCCTTGTCAATGGGCACTCTTACCTCTGGTGACAGATGCTGACTCATAAATTAATCCTCTCTTTCGTAAAATAGTTATATATTAATAATAATTATTATTATCAATATTGTCAATCCTTATTTTCCAAAATTCTGATGCGCCTGTCCCATCCATTGTAACAGTTCAGACGGCTCATCTTCTTGACCGAAAAAGCCGGTCAAGAAGCATCGGATGTCCATTCATTTTACAAAAAAGCAGTTCCGATAGTTTAGAATTCCCGCGGAGCAATCTAAAAGATCGGAACTGCTTTTCAGATTTTAAATAAAATACACCCTTAATTATAATAAGACTGATAAAGCTGAAAAAAATTATCGGTCCGGCAGTCTTTTCCCTCAGAGAAATCAACGTTTTCCCAGATATTCCCTTTCAACGTCACTTGATGCTCCTTCACAAAGGGCTCGTAAAAGCTCAGAAAAGCCTGTGTTTTCTTCTCCCTCGACAGACGGGTTTTTCGTTCCAATGTCGCCTCTGCGTCATATGCATTGGTGCATTTTAAAATATAAAACCGCGGCCCCTGCTCCACCACGCCGCTTATCTCATCCTGCTCCAGCTTAAAGGCAGCCCGGCCCAGGGGATCCATATCTTCGCTCCACTCCAACGTGTAGTTAATCTGCCCGTCCTTGGAATTTCTTGATGCGATGGCTGCAAAATCTGCCTTCTCCCCCTGAACCTGTTCCAGGACCGCCTGGGCCTCATCGGCCGTATTCAGGGCAATCTGCTGGATCTGAATGACCTTTGCCTCCGCATCGCTGACCTCCAGGTTTTCCCCCTTTGTGAGCTCAGACACCAGCTTATCCGCTCTGTAGTACTCACAGTACAGCTGATAGATCTCGTCCTCGCTTATGTCGATGTACTCCTTGTCAGGCTGGGCCAGGCCGGCGTAGTATTCCTGGGAGAGATTCTTCAGGGAATCCTTCTCCTGACCGTAAGCTCCACCTTCTCTTCATCTGCCATGAGGTTGATGACAGCCAGCTCTGTAAGAAACTGTTCGATCTGTCCTTTCAGCTTCTCTTCAAAGGTGACGCCGCCGGAATCCGCCCGGGCAGTCCAAAGGCGGTCGGTATAAATATTCTGATACCTGTTCCGCTCCGTAGCCGCAATAACCATAACCTGTCCTTTGGAGTATTCCTTCTCCACCGCCCTGGCGCCCTCCTGAGTTACCGTCTTTTTTGCACACCCGGAAATGCCTATGGCTGCCGCCATACACAGTATACCGAATCCTATCTTCCAGGCAGCTCTTTGCTTTCCGCCGGCTTTGCATCTAAACACTGACAAGCTCCTTTCACAGCAGCTGCTTTAATATTTTAAGCACTCCGTCATTCACATTGCTGTCAGCCTGGAACCGGGCCGCTTTTCTTACCTCGTCCCTGGCGTTGGCAACAGCAAAACTATAATAGGCCCGGTCCAGCATTTCAATATCATTCAGCTGATCCCCGAAAGCCATAGTCTCCTTAGGCTAATTCCCAGGCTCTCCTGAATTGTCTTTACTGCCCGCCCCTTGTTAACTCCCTCCGCCATACAGTCCATCCACATGTCCCCGGCGCAGGCTATTTTTAATTCATCCTTAAATTCATTATATATGTCTCTGGTTGCAGCTTCAATACCCGAAGGCTTATAGATGGATATTTTCACACAGGCTCGTCCACAGCCAGCAGATCCTCCACCCTGGTTAAATTGAACTTATAGCTGTCCACCAGCCAGCGGCACAGCTCCTCGCTCTTTGTCTCCACATAATCCCCGTTTACACCTGCATAGACAATTTCCAGATCCGGATAAAGGCGGACCTTCTCCACCAGCCTCTTAACTAACGGCCCGCCGATGGAGTAGGCGTAAAGGCATCTGCCGTAGCAGCCCACGTAAGCGCCGTTATTGGATACATAGAATATTTTTTCTTTCACAGGTTCAAAGGTATTCTGTACGCTGGCCCAGGGCCTCCCGCTGGCTATCACAACCTGAAGCCCCTTCTCCCTCAATTTTAAAATCACCTCAAAAAGCTCAGGATTCAGCGCCGGGGAGCCATCCTCCACCAAGGTTCCATCCACATCCGATACAATCAGCTTAATCATCTTCCCTGTCCTCCAAAAGTCTCTTTACTTCCTGGTACAGCCGCCCCAGAGGCAGCCCCACCACATTGGAATAGTCTCCGTCAATCCCTTTGATGTAAGCCGCAAACCGTCCCTGTATCCCATAAGCCCCCGCCTTGTCAAGAGGCTCTCCGCAGGCTGTATACGCTGTTATCTCTTCCGTTGTCATAGGATACACATGCACGTCGGTGCACTCTGAAAACGTAATGCCGTGGTTGCTGCCGTCCTCCAGGCACAATAACACGGTTACCCCTGTATAGACCTGATGGCTTCTGCCTGAAGCTTTTCAATCATCTCGTAGGCCCTCATGGGGGTTCCCGGCTTACCGAGAATTTGATTTCCAACTGCCACAACGGTATCCGCGCCGATAACCATAGTCCCCCCAGGACGCCCGGCCGCCACATCCTCAGCCTTCAGCCTGGACAGATCCATAACAATCTGATTCGGCTTCTTCTCTGTGGTGTTCTCCTCCCCATGGCTGGGCCTCACTTCCGCATCGATGCCCAGCTGGGCCAAAAGCTCTTTTCTTCTGGGAGAAGCCGAAGCCAGCACCACATGATATCCATTCCAATTATCTGTCATCTTGTCAATTCTCCTTTAAATCGGAACTATCCTTTCACCTGGCAGTCAAAAGGGCCGCCATACCCAGAGCAGCCCTTTATTCAATCGCTACCTGCAGTCAGCAAACGTCTCAGGCTGCTTCCCGGTAAAATCCCGGCTCAAAACAGCTGCCCGCTGCTGCACAGGTTGAAAGGTCTAATATATTTTCAGCCTTCCCACCACTTCTTCCTCTTCCTCGTCCATACCGTTTAAGCGGATACGCAGGCAGTATAGGAAATCCATAAGATAAAACACGGTAAGGCCCACTGCCAGAACCGTTCCCATATGTCCCGGAATGCTGTCCACCATGGAACGCACCCAGTTATCCAGGAAGTAGAAAAAGAACAGTCCTAAAAGTCCCCAGGCCAGGCTGCTCTCCAGACATACCATACCCCTGTAATTAAAACGCTTATGGCTGTAATCCCACCAGAACGCGCCGAAAAGGCGTACCATAATATTGGCCGTCACCAGCTCCATGGTGGTCGCCATGGCCATAGAGGCGGTGTAGAGTTCCAGGGGGCTTTCCGACACCGGCTTTAACAGCATACAGGCCCCCAGTGCGCCAAACCCGTATATGATGCAAAAGGGGCCATGGCCGAAGCCACGGTCCACTACAGGCCGCTTATATTCTATACTTAATACACAACACTCCAGTAAATATCCAATAAAGCTGTACATAAAAAACCAGTTGATCAAGCTGTAAATATTCATGATATCTTCTGTCCTTCCTCTCTAATGTGAATGTATCCATCCCCCGCCACATTAAAAGTACGGATCAATCATCAGGGCCAGCACAATTCCCAAGATAGCTCCCGCCATAACCTGTAAAGGCGTATGCCCCACATATTCCTTCAGCTTTTCCTGAAGCACCTCGCATTCAGCTTCAAGGGATTCTCCATCAAAATGGAGTTTAAAAGCTTTGCCTGCTTGCCCGTCTCCCGTCTCACTCCAATGGCATCATACATAACTACCATAGAAAGAACAAAGGCTACCGCGAACTCAAAGGAGCCGGTTCCATACTTCAGCAATGTAGCCGTAGTCATGCCGCAAACCGTCGCCGAATGAGAGCTGGGCATACCTCCGGAGCCCACCAGGCGTTCCGCATTAAAGCTTTTATTTAAAGCGCAGTCAATCAAGGTCTTTAAAAACTGGGCTACCACCCAGCCTGTTACCGCACTTACAAGAACCTGATTGCCAAGCATCTGTGACCATACGTCCATAGTATTTTTCTCTTTCCCCTTTCGCTACCTTCCGGCCGGCTGGGCCAGGAAACACATCAGCACCCAGCGTTTCACCCGCGCTGCGGTTTCCACAGTACTGCAAATTTTATCCGCACAGGTCACAGCAAACCCCGCCTTCGTTGCAGGCGGTATAGGCGTTAAAGGCCACATATGCCGGAGAATAATATCCCCTTCCTCCCAGGACAGCCCAAAGTAAGCCTGTGCATTATTATATGCTGTCCTTGGATGGGTAAATCCGTGAAAATGCTTCCCCGTTTCCCTGGCATGGGTATGCCAATCGTATAAAAATAAATCATGAAGAAGCCCTGCTCTCGCAGCGCTTCTCCAATTTCCCCCAAACCTTCTGCTTAACTTATATCCCAGGTACGAAACCTGTATGCAATGGTCCTTGCAAGTGGTCGTTCCATGCTGTATATAATTATCCAGAGACTGAAATACAGGACTGTCAAATATATCCTTTACACACTCCATGTATTCCTTATCACCGAAATATTCTGCAATTACCGATGGTTCCATCTATATCGCACCTTTCTGTCTTATCAAACGCTATACCTCATTATCTGATATTTAAGGTGGATTGTCAATAACCAATGAGCCAGTCATACAGCTCCTGGTACTTGCCGGCTGATGTCCACCAGGAGTAATCCCTGGCCATAGCCCTGTCAATAATCTTATTCCACTCCCTGCGCTTGCTGTAGTACACATACTCTGCATAACGTATGCTGCCCAGCATCTCATGAGCATTATAATTGGTAAAGGAGAAGCCTGTGCCCTTACTCTCGAATTCATTATAGGGCTCCACCGTATCCTTGAGTCCTCCCGTCTCCCTGACGATAGGCACTGTGCCATAACGCAGCGCCATCAGCTGGCTTAAACCGCAGGGTTCAAAGAGAGACGGCATAAGAAATGCGTCACATGCCGCATAAATCTTATGGGACATGGCTTCCGAATAGTAAATCTGGGCTGACACCTTATCATGATACTTCCAGTCATAATGGCGGAACATGTTCTCATACCGCTCGTCGCCGGTTCCCAGAACTACAAGCTGCAGATTTTCATTACACAGCTCATCCATCACTCCCTGAATCAGATCCAGCCCTTTCTGGTCGGTGAGGCGGGACACAATACCCACCATAAACTTCTTCTCATCCACAGGCAGTCCCAGCTCTTCCTGAAGCGCCTTTTTGTTCTTTGACTTCTCCTTGCGGAAATTCTTTGCATTGTATGTCTGAACAATACAGCCGTCTGTCTCAGGGTTAAACTCGTCGTAGTCGATTCCATTGACAATGCCCCTCAGATTACCTGCCCTGGCCCTCATAAGGCCGTCCAGACCTTCGCCGTAAAACGGCATCTTGATTTCTTCCGCATAAGTATCGCTTACAGTTGTGATAGCATCTGCAAACACAATTCCGCCTTTCAGCAGGTTGCCGTCCTTGTAAGCCTCCAGCTTATCAGGCGTAAAATAGTAGCCCGGCAGCTCTGTAAAACGCTGTATGGTCTTTACATCCCACACTCCCTGGAACTTCAGATTATGGATCGTGATAACAGACTTCATGTTGCAGTAAAATTCCCCCTCATGAAATCTGTCCTTCAAAAGCACCGGAATCAGCCCGGTCTGCCAGTCATGGCAATGCACCACATCCGGCTGGAATCCAATTACCGGCAGAGCAGATAAAGCCGCCCTGCAGAAGAAACAGAACTTCTCCAAATCCCAGTACCAGTCTCCATATGGCTTTGCCCCGCTGAAATAGCTTTCGTTATCAATAAAGTAAAAGGTCACACCCTCATGAACACACCTGAGGATTCCCACATAACGCTCTGCCCCAGATAATCCATATAAAAGTGATTTACGTACTCCATCTTATCCCGCCATTCCTGCTTAATACACAGATACTTGGGGATAACGACCCTCACATCAAAATACTCCCTATTAAAGCACTTTGGCAGAGAACCTACAACATCTGCCAGGCCTCCTGTTTTGATAAACGGCACCGCCTCTGAAGCAGCAAATAGTATTTTCTTCATCCAAACCTCCCTCTCCTGACGAACAGGTGTCCTTATGCCTTTCCCTATAGTATACCTTAAATTCCCGAAATTAGGAAGGTTTTTCTGGTGAAATTATATTTATATTTTCTTGTACTCCAGGAGAATTTTATCCGATATCAGTGCAATAAACTCAGAATTAGTAGGCTTGCCTTTTCCGGTACTGATTGTATAACCGAAGACCTCATCGATGGTTTCCATTTTACCTCTGCCCCATGCAACCTCAATGGCGTGGCGTATGGCACGCTCTACCCGGCTGGCTGTTGTCTGATTCTTTTTCGCGATGGCAGGATACAGAATTTTCGTAACAGAGCTCATCATCTCCTGATCTTCCACCGACATTGCAATGGCATCTCTCAAGTATTGGTATCCCTTTATGTGAGCCGGTATTCCCAGCTCATGAAGCATTTTCGTTATATCGTCCTCCAAATGCTCCTTCATATATTCCTCTCTGGTAACGTGAGCGTCCTCCCCTGTTTCAAAGGGAGCCCTCACCACTTTACCCACCTGCTGTTTCTCCGGCAGCTTACCGATATGCCGGATTTTGTTCACCAGGATTTCTTTATCAAATGGTTTCATCAGATAGTAATTAGCGCCTGCCTTAAAAGCCTCTTCTGTCATCTGCTCTCCGCCTACTGCACTCAGAATAATAAATGCAGGATTCTTCAGAAAGGTATGTTCCTTTTTGACTTTCTCCACAACAGATATACCGTCAATCTTCGGCATTACCAAGTCCAACAATACGATGTCCGGCGTTGTATTCACGATCATGTTAATGGCATCGGCGCCATTGTCTGCCTTTCCGATAACAGCTAATCCATCCTCCGAGCTAATCAGTTCATCCAGCGTATTCAGAATCAATGGATTGTCATCAACAATCGCAACGTTCAGCTTTTCCACTTCCTTTTACCTCCTAAATATTGTTTGCCTGTCTATACTACCTGTAAAATCTGTTTCATGATTTATCGACCCCGTATTTTACAAAAATCCGTATCCTTCGTTGTTCCTTGCGAATTTATTATATATGCTCCCCTTAGCATATAGCAATCTTTGGTGGTCGCGTCTTTTGACAAATTAAACATCTGCCGAGTTTGAATTGTAGCATCTGCGGTGACAAAATGCAATTATTTTTGGCGTTAATTAACGCAATTGTAACAATTTTTTTAAAACTTTTTTGTCGTTTTTTTGACGATTTGACACAAATTTTATTACTTTAATACGTCACAGCAAATACATCACAATTCGACAGGCACGATTATATAACGTCAGAGATATGTATTTTCCTCTGATAATTTGGGGAGATCATGATATTTATTGTTCTATTTTGAAAACAATGTTAAAATCAGGCAATTTCCTCCTTTTAACCGAGGAAAAGCCTGATTGTAAAAAATATTTCTTTTTATTTTTACGCATTTTACAGATTTTTTCTGTGCGTATTCTCGTGTTTCAATGCTGCATGGTATTGCTTTAGAAGCGTTTTCCATAATGCCTCACCGATTGAAATCCTGTATAAATCTCCCTCTGAATTAACATATCCACGTAACCTAGCTCCAGCTCCGTCCCGCTTGCGGGATAAGTAGGGGCAGAGTTGTAATCACCAGAAGCATAGACGTATCAGGCATTCCCATATCCTCTTAAGCATAGATTAAATTTACCTACAAAAACATATCCAAAGCCCCGGTCACAGTACCGGCTTCTGTTGTATACGATATAATCAAACCCCATGCTTTCCCCATCACCGCTAATACATTTCATATGAAAAAGCTTCAGGTCATCCTCAAAATTCCCCTGCAGTATTTCAAAATTATACACGCTTCCAGCAGGAATCGCTTCACGTAGTTTCCCAGGGCGATATTCTTTGTTTATTTTATCATAGCCAAATCCACCGCACAGCACCTTCCTTCCAACCCATGCACTGAACAATCTCACTTTTATCTCTCTTTTTTAACTTAAACCAACCGGTCATTGACTTTTCAGCCAACCAGCCAGCCTTTTTTAGTATTGTGGGAGAAGCAAGGTAAAGTTTGGAGTACTTCGTTATATAATAAAATCCGTCTTTAGAGGCTAAAATTTATACAGCTGCCGGCACCGTTTATCTTCTAAAATTATGTCAAATACATAGAAACAATATAATTTTAACCTTTTATCTCAATATATACGCCGTCACAGTATACCCCGTCACAACAAACCTGAACAGTAATCACGGTAAAACGAAAACATTCTGCAGTCCCCGAACAAAACGTAAAACGACTGCGTATACAAGCCAAACTTGTTCCACAGTCGTTTTGTCTTTGCATTCATATTTACCGCTCCAGCATATTCTCAATCAATATCCCATACCCCCGGCTGGCATCCTGCACAAACACATGGGTCACCGCCCCGGCCAGCTTACCGTCCTGGATGATAGGGGAACCGCTCATGATTGAGTCAAGTAAGGGACAACATTTTTATTGTTCATCATTGAAAATATAATAACTCCCCCTCAATTTTCCCTTTTTAACTAATAGTCCAGCAATGACCAAACTATTTAATACTTTTAAAGCACGTAAATCTTTCACCTGCAATAAAGTTTGAACATCTTTATTTGTTATCCGTCCTGTTTTCTCCGCAAAATTGAGGATTTTATTTTGTGCATCACTTAAATTATCCGTACTTTTCCGTACCCTTTCCCACTCTTGTTTTATCCTGAAAACGATACAGATTAATACGAAAATTTCCGCCCACCTCTAATAATTCAGATTCTTTAAGTCCTTCTTCTTTACATCGCCTGATGGTTCTTGGAATTCCGCTTCCCCAGTGCTCCATAATATTCATATACGTGAACGCATACACCAATGCGCGATTTCTGGGTATAGAAATACCTTCCTTAATATCTTCAATTTTTAAGCTGCCAAAAAGCATTCCGGGAGAAGTCACTTCTACGCAGTCATCGTAAACAGCCACCTGAATACTGGACGGGTGAAGATAGCTACGATGAACGACAGCATTGCAAATCATCTCCCTGATGCAATCTGTCGGTAATTCATAAACATCTTTCCTGTACAGTCTCTTAATCTCAGCCCCCATATTAATATTACGAAGTACATATTCATATACTTCATCCAGTTGGTGGACAATATCTCCTCCATATTCTTTTCTATCTATAAATACAGCACGATCTGAGCCTTTGAATACTCCACACTGGATTGTAACCTGAGGCATCAATTCCCCAGACATCAACAAGTAAGCATTGGTCGGATAATACCTTCCCCCTTTCTATACAAGAAATCCCCAACTATTCAAATTTTGTTTTGTCAAATGCTTTATATTTGCGGTCTTTTCCTGGGATATACTATTTTGCACCGCATAACCATACATTTTATCGCAAAACTGATCAATTTCTGAGTCTGTAACAGAATCATGAGGCGCGGCATAAGTCTGTTCAAAACATCTGTTAGTTCCTTCAAACTCAAGTTCCTTAATTATAAATGAATCCGCATGTCTTGTAGTTCCTGAGATTCGTACATACGTCCCTTTATCCTTCCCTCTACAGTAATATAGTATGGTCTCTGACCACCTGCCTGAATCGTAACAATAATAACCGCTTTTTCATCAATAGACGCCATAGTTACAATAGGCGTAATCATCGGAGTACAACTATCACAGATAGATGTAGTCAATCCGTCCATAATCCGGAATGCATCTTCCTGCTTAACGCATAGCACTTTGCAGGTTTTATCTTCTATCCCAAAAACGATTTTTCCTCCGCTTCCATTTGCAAAGGCAACAACCGTCTTCATGTATTTCTCACTCTTTTCCGGAATTTCAAGCTTAAATTCCAAGTATTGAGATTCACCTAACATAATCTCTCTATTGTCATAACCGTTTCGCCTCCTATTTTTATCATAACGAGTTTTCTTGTCAAGCAATATGAGGGGGACTTTACTCCATATCCATACTCGAATACCGTCAGTGAGATATTACCAGTTTCAAAAGGAGTTCCATTTTTCTCTTCTGGGATACTTGCGGAGGTACTCAAAATAATTCTCTGCTGCAATCTTCACAGTATACCGGCTCATCCACAATAACATCGGTATCTATTATAAAACTTCTCCCGCACTGAACGCAGGTAACAACACAATTTATCTCACCGCACTTCAAACACATTCCTACTGGTGCATGATTCTTATCGATACAGATATACTTTTCTCCGCACGCTTTACACTCTAATTCATCCGAAGCAATGCTTGTTTCCCACCCAAGAATGGCAGATAATTCACGATCTCTTTCCACATCCTTACGCGCTATCGCTAATGATTCTTCATCAAAGTTTTTCTTGCGTCTCCAATTGTGCATCAATTTTATAGTGTCACTCTCCACTTTTGTAATACTTTCGTCAAACTTTACCTGAACAGTATTCGGCCTGTTAAAAGCTGTTCCGGAAAAAATAGCCTGTCCTGGAGACAGAATGGAGAGCATAGATATACTCATTTCATCGATATATGGAACCGTATTCTTCATAATCTCGATATCTCGCGGGTTTACTAACTTATGAATAACATAATTATGTGACTGCGATAACAGAGTAGGTGTTATATCACTCGGTCTCTGCGTTGCCATTGTCAAAAAGACTCCAAACTTTCTACCTTCTTTAATAATGCTTTCAAAGGTCTCAATACAAGTTTTTGCCACCGCATCTTCTTTATCTAAATTCTGTGCTGACAGATAATTATGAGCCTCATCGACAATCAAATGCAATGACGATTTATTTTTGGGTGAATTCACCGCATAATGATACACCTTTGAGCAAAGAAAAGTTACAATGATTCTTCTAATATCCTTTTTTGCTCCGCTGACATCACACACTAAAACATTTTTATCTTTATACAAGCATTCAATAATGTTTTGCTTTTTCCCAACTTCATACGGTAGAAAAATAACTTTGAAATCCTTTTTATTTGAATTAAATCGACCAATTAAAGGACTTGTATTATTTTCATTCATACTATACTTATATGTTCTATATAAGTGCGTAATATTCAATAAAAGTCCCATATCTTCAACCGTAAATTCTTGTTTTAAAGATTGTGTTTTATAGTTATTCACCCTCTCACAAATACATTTAGTATAATCTGTAAAATAATCCGTGCTTCCTGCTAAAATAAATTTATTACCGTTGACCATATAATCACCAAAAACGTTAAAAATATCCTGGATGTCTTTGTAAAAGACATCCTCCAAAAAAACAAAATCTTCTCGTATACTTGAAATGGCACCTAACTTGTTCGTTGTATTAGCATTAGAATTCAATATTCCGTTTATCGCCTGCTTCAATTCTTTAAGAATATATTGTGCTATATCCGCCTGGTCTTCTTTAATAAACACATTTTTTATTACACCATTCCAAACAGCCTTAATGATTGGATACTGTGTTTTCTCTGTTGCTTCAAGCAATAATCTCCAATCTTCGCTTTCCAACAAGTTTAACGGTATTTGAATTGTATTTTTCTCGGGATACCTTGTGTCTAAAACTCGGTATAATTTTGTTTCCGTAAAAGCTTTAGAGTATTCTCCATTTGTATCAATAAACAGAAAATGGCTATTTTGAATATTAATATTCTCGAATAACTCAGTAAAAATTGTATTTAAGGTATTCGATTTCCCACTACCTGTGTTTCCCACAATTAGAGAATGACTCGCAAAAAATTTATTGATATCTATATAAAAATCCAAATCTTTTTTATATAAATAGCTGCCAACAACAATGGAATCAGCATATGATGTTCCCGAATAAATTTTCACTAGTTCTTTATCTGAAACGGTATATACATTGTCGAAAATATTTGGAGTATCTCCGCTACTTCCTTGCCTAAAATTACTTTCTTCAAAATATCCGACTACTTTACATATAACAACTCTGTTACTCGCTATTTTTTTGGATTGCTCTTTTTTATCTGATTCAAGGATTGTTTTTTCATTGATAATCTCATATACATCATTTTCAATCTTCAAGAAACTACCAACACCTGCAATCCTAATTGGATTCGAGTTTACAATAACGTATGGTGTTTCCAATTCTTTATTAATCGCAACGCATATATTGGTATTGGATACCTCTATAACCTTTCCAACAAACATATCACGCATCACCGTCGCCTCCTTGCAAATTTAACAGCAAATCTGCAACATCGCTAAATTTATATGTGTTATTAACTACAATAACATTTTTATATGCGTAATATTTTTCTTTCAACTTTTTTATTTCCCCTTCCGTTGCGCAAAATAAAACCATATGAAAGGTATTTATCGTCAAGGCATTTTCAATAATCTTATTGATATGCTCGTCCCCCATAGACATTCCAGATACAAAAAGCGTCGTTTTTTCTCTGCACAAACGATTTGAAAGTTCTCTCATCAAAGCAGAATAGCTTATGATTAAGTTTGTATTGCTAAATTTATCAACCGACGGGTAAATAATTTCAGGTAAAAACTCTTGCTCATATGGATTTCGTTCCACCAATTCACCATCTTTCATAAACCAAGACAATGACCCATGTACCTTAAACAAATTCATATGATTTGGCGTCACCTTAATAGTAGCTTGATTTACTTGAAAATTGTCAACAAAATCATAATTATAGTATGCAAGATTAAATTTTCTATTTACTATTCCTTCAAAACCAGAATAGTAATGTATGTTTTGGGTCTCCATTGCGATTTCATTCATCATGTCATAATTGGTTGTAAAAATATTAAATATCTGATTCTTCAGACCATTTACCTCTTTTAAATTTTTCAAACCATTGTAAAATGCAATATAAGTATCTAATACTGTATCTATATCGGAACTCTTTAAACGTTTTCTAATTAGTGTACGGATTAATATTCTTTGTTCTTCAACTTCCTTTTTGAAATCGTCATCAACAATATATAAATCTACGCCTTCGAGTACAGACAAGAACTTTTCAACGTTGCATCAACAGCAAAGAGATATGTATCGTATATTCCGGACAGCATACTTCCCATACCGGGTGGAATAGAAATTTCTTCCCTCAATTTATTATAAAACCCAAGAACATCTGAGGTTGATTTTATGTATTTTAATAAGTCACTCATTAAAGGAAAATGTTCTTTACCCTCAACAGGCCTAAATGAAGTGCCAGCTCCAAGCAAAAAGTTTATATTTGTATTTTTAAGCAAAACTTTTATCAGATTACTCTGTTCCATTTATAACCTCCGAAAGTTTTTATTTCTATTCTCGGCAATAGATCACTATTTTTTGTTTCAAAATTTTTCTTTTTTCTCTTTTTTAATTGCTTTCCTTACCGCCTGTATGTAACTTATTTTGCCATAACCTGCTATCTGCTGTCATTTATCAGATGATAATGCAAATCAAGCGTTTCATTTCTCATGCAAACACCAGTTTGTGCTACTCTACTATTATCTGCACGAAAACTGCCAATTAGTCCACAGGTTCTCCAAATCCTGCTTCTAAAAGTATTTTCGAGTTTTTTGCACAGTATAGAAACTGTTATCGCTTAATTTCTTCAATGTGTAACTCTTATTTAAAATATATTAGTTCATTGTTTAAAGATATATACAGTATACTACATGTTTGTTGTTTCGTATATACGTTTTGTTGTAATGCAGAACGTCTTTTTCTGTGAATCGCATCTAGCTTCCGTTCAATTTATTTATGTTTTTATTAACAAAAATTCAAAGGGAGATTACGACACCTTGATGCCGTCAGTTTCCCTTTTTGACTGATTGCATCGTTTTCTGTCAACCTTAGATTAATTCACTCTGTATATCATTAGAAATTGCAATCTTATTTACTTGTCCATTTCTTACTCACTATGATCAAGAACTTCACAAATAACCTCTTTGATTTCTGCTTCTTGACTTTTCTGGAATTGTTATCTTCAACGTCACCTTCTCAAACATTACATATTGCTTTTACTGCTTTCGGTTCCTTATAGTAACTAAAAATTTCGTATGCCATATCCCTCTACTCCGTCCGGCTGCAACCGCTGGTAAGCTTCGCGCACCATCAGTTACGCGGCTTTCGCCGTATAAGAAAAGGCAGAAAAGACAGCTTAAGTAAGCAAGCTTACAACACTGCCTTCCCTGTCTTTTCCTCCCCAACCTCAATGCTCCAGCATATTCTCAATCAATATCCCATACCCCCGGCTGGCATCCTGCACATACACATGGGTCACCGCCCCGGCCAGCTTATCGTCCTGGATGATAGGCGAACCGCTCACGATTGAGTCAAGTAAGGGACAACAATTTTCTATTTTCTTAATCACTTTCTTGTTCACTATGATTAAGAATCTAGCGAATAAAACCTTTGCTTTCTGTTTCTCGGCTATCCAGAAATAGTCATCTCTAACAGTCCTTCTTCCAGCATTTGGTTCATGTTATACCGTTTTAAATAAAACTGCTCTTGCTCTAAATCATCTTCTATTCAAATTCAATTTCCTCTTCTGCTTTCACATAAACATCAATTTGATTCTGAACGTCTATTCTATTTACAAGCCAACCTCTCAACATACAAAGTTTTATAAACTCATCAATACGATTTACACCATTCATTTCTTTTAATGTTACAACTACGCCAAATTGTAAGCCTTTTCCTGCTTTAGGTACAAGACGTTCCTTTGTTTTAATACTCAGACCCCATATTCCCGCAGAATAAGCTTTACGGGGTCTTGCATTCTCTTTGACTGATTCGCTAATGTGTTTTACATTATCCCATTTACGATACAGCTTACGTGCATCTTCTTCATAGATGTTTTGAATTCCTTCATCTGCTTGTTTATTGTAATCTATGGCTTTAATCACAGCTTTTCCATCTTTTTCTATGACTCTCCCAAAGTGTAAGTCCATTTCAGTACTTGTGTAATCAACCCCTTGATTTCTGTCACTAGCCGGAAAATATGCCAGTGTTGCCTTTGCAAAAAAGGGATGAGCATTCATATCTTGTGGCACTGGAATATTGTATGTATATGTTTCATATTCATCAATCGTTCCATTCATAATAAATCTGATCTCATCGTCTTTGGAGTGTGTAATATCCTCAATTCGTTTAGGCACAACACCATATCCCATAGCAAAATATTTATTATCCTGCGATTCCAGCCAGCAGCAGAATCAATTATCAACGCTTTTGCTACTTCTCTGCTTAATCCTACAATATGAATAAGATAGGCCATTTTCCTTGTAATCCATGGGGCTGCAAATGATGTTCCGCACACTGAAGCCATCCCCAATGGTTCACATACTGTAATCTTCTCCTCCCTATCTCCTCCATAGTAACAGATATCTGGTTTATAAAAAAAGAAAGAACAGGACCAACCCTCGTATATGAAGCAGGTTGCCCTTGAAAGTTCACAGCATTTACTATCAGTGAATTAAGTGAATCTGCTGGTGCTCCTATTTTTACTGAACCTGTCATTTTTCTAGATTTATTTGTCCCTGCAACAATAAATATCACATCATATTCACATTGAATTCTATCCAATTCTGCTGCTTCTGGTGAAATAAAATTAGGGTCTATCTCCATAGCTGATCCTAATGAAAGATTCCACACTTTAATATCTCTGTTACTTACAACAATATCTCTGATTAGTTTAAGAATTGTAAATGAACTGAATCCTCCTGCAGTTGCCACCCCAAAATGCCTTACTCTAAAATGTCCACAATTATCTTCCAATTTAGGATTAAATGTAGTGCCATCGACAATTATTGATGTAACTGCGGTTCCATGAAATTTATCTTCCGAACTAATTGAAATATTAGGGTCAACCTTATTTTCATAATGAACCCACTTATGAAAATATACTCTTTCATCAAACTGAGTATCAATAACGCCAACGATTGGTTCATTTTTAGGTTCTTGAATGGATATCATATTGTCAGATGTATCTTCAAAATTATCGTCTAATACAATCTCTGCTAAATCTTTCACATGCATAGCAATTAAATATGGGGCATTATTTTGCAAAATTTCGATTTCTCCTCGATCTAGTCTTAAAGTTGTTTCATCAATCATTTTAGCCCTTATCATATCTATGCCAAACTTGCTTAGCAGTTCTATTGTATCTACTCCTGTTTTATAAATTGTAACAATTGATCTATCTCTAATTCTCTCATCCGCACGATCCAATCTGAAATTTTCTACATAGTTTGCATCAACAACTACTCGTAAAAAAGAAGATTTAGCCATTATACCGGCATTATATTTACCACTATTTATTATAACTGTATCTTTATCTGTAATTTCTCCATCATAATAATTTTTTAAAACTAATTCACACTTTTCTAAGTAATCTATGGATTTTTGAAGAGCTTCAAATGAAATAAAATAAGTAAATACATGTTTTTTTACTTTTTCATTGTTCTCATTTGTTTTCATCTACAAATTTAGCTCCCCGAATTGACATATTGGGATGCGCATTCTTTTCCCCAAGTAAAATTTGTAATCTATTACTTTTTGCGACAATACATTTATAATGAACGCTTATTAACACTCCGCCTATCGTCTGCTCATTTTGCCAATAACTATCTAGTTTTTTTAGTTGTTGCTTCATATTTCTGACATGCTCTGCCGTAACCTTTGAACCTTTCGGAAGATTTGTCGGCCCGAAACCACTCACATTTTTCCTTTGTTGAAACTGCCCTCTAAGTTGTAATATACTATTCATCAATACTCTCCTTAAGTTCTCTAGCCACAGTGCTCTTGGGAATTTTAGACAGGATTTCTATTTCTCGGATTGTAAATTTCTGAGATTGTAATTCTTTTAAATCCTGAGGTTGCTTATTGTTAATTGCATAATATAATCGTCTAAAATAGTCCATCCCATCATCCGGGTCACTAAATGCAACGGCTGTCTTTATTAAATTTTTCAAATCTCCCGGATATGGAATGGGGTCCAACAAGCCTATAATTTTACGAAATAAACGAATATCCTTATTCGCCAATTTAAATTTTGATAAAAATTTATTTAAAAATTCTTCGGCGATTGACATTAAATCCTCTTTCGTATATTGATTAAAATCTATCACAGCATCAAATCTTCTCACCAAGGCTTTGTCAAAATGTTCATATAAGTTAGTCGTCGCTACTAACATAACCCTTTCATCCATATAATCCATCCCTTTAAGCATGGATGATGTTGCCCTTCCCATCTCACGTAAATCATTGACATTCGTTCTATCAAGAGCTATTGCATCTATCTCGTCAAATAATACTATAACCTTTTCCGGATGGACAAAATTATTAATTTCTTTAAAAAGTAAAGCTATGTTTTTTTGTGTCTGTCCTAATTTACTATCAATTACCGCAGCAAAATTCACCATATAAATATCTCTATCTAAGATACGTGATAATTGCTTAACCGCTTCTGTTTTTCCTGTTCCCGGTGCCCCCTGAAATAGAAATTTATTAATTCCAGCTTTATGTGCAACTGCGTGTACGATTCCAAGAATATCCTGCGTAACTGAATCTGGGAGCCATAAGCTATCTCCTGATGATTCAAGTTTTTCAAATATCGCAGATTCATTCTCACTCATTTGAGGCACAAACGTATTCGCATCAGACATTAAAGCCATCACATATTCTGCTAATTGATGATCACCTGATTCATCAAAATCTTTTGCGATTTCATATGCTTCGCTCCTAAAACCAGCATCATTTTCCTCTGAATAGTATTTTATCAAATTGATAATATTTTTCTTCTTCATATGCCTCACTCCTATCTTTTTTCTAATTATAATACTTTGGGACAAAAATGTCAATATTGGGACAAATTAATTATTGACTTTATCTCTCATTAGTGATATAGTTAGTGTACAACATATATGAGAGAAAATTCCAATAAAAAAGAAACCAGCATCTAACCGAATAGAATACTGGCTTCTGTGTACAAATATACTTTCCCGAAGTAAGTTTAACACAGAACATTTTCCCAGACAACCCAAAACATTCGTTCGTCTATGATTTCTTTTCTTATTGTTTACATATAAAATTATATTATTAATTGAAAGGAAATCAAAAATGAAAGCAACAAAAATAAGAATGAAAGCAGGTTGTGCAAACTCCAACAATACAACTGAGATATCCGAAGTTACTTAGAAGGATGCACTAATCCAGGATACTTTACCAAAGAATGCCTATATGATTACTTAAAAAAGAACCCTGGTTCCATTCAAGTAAACATCTATCCGTATCCAAATTTAGTTCCTGCACTTAGTAGCAAACAGGAAAAATACGTTCGTTCTGAACCAAATGATACACCGAATGATAATCTTTTAAAATTACCAAGAGCCTAAATAACAATTACATCAACCACGTAGATGAAAGATGCCATCTACGTGGTTTTGTCGATAGTCCTGTCATTTTTGCGTAGAGAAATGCATTCCTGATGTCTTGTTACTCCGTTCAGGAATCAACCGCTGGCACACTTCGTGCTCCACCGATTGTGCGTCTTTCGCCGCATAGAACATAACAAAAAGGAAGGTTTATGTGAGCAAGCCTCAACAAATCCCTTTTCACTCCTATCCTCCCCAACCTCAATGCTCCAGCATATTCTCAATCAATATCCCATACCCCCGGCTGGCATCCTGCACAAACACATGGGTCACCGCCCCGGCCAGTTTCCCATCCTGTATAATCGGGCTTCCGCTCATCCCCTGCACAATCCCTCCCGTAAGGCAATCAGTTCCGGGTCCGTCACTTTTATCACCATGCTTTTATTCTTATGGCTGGAATTATAATCCACCTTCTGGATTTCAATCTCATAATCCTTTAATTCCCCCGATACATCGCTCCTTATATAAGCGGCTCCAGGCTTCACATCCTGCCTGCAGGCTATCTCCAGCGGTTCCCCCGAAATCTGTTTTTTAAACTGCTGGTTCACTGTTCCGAATATGCCCTCATCCGTATTGGCCTTTATATCTCCCATGTGGGATTGAGGGCCGTAATATATGACTCCGGACAGCATTCCCGGTTTTCCAATAGTACCCTTTTCAATCCCCATGATCTCTGTGGTATAAAGGGCTCCCTCTGCAGATTCCACCAAATTCCCGGTATCGCTGTCACTGATCCCATGGCCCAGAGCCCCGAAGTTTCCGTTCATATCTATATAAGTAATCGTCCCAATTCCCTGTGTATCGTCTCTGACCCATGCGCCCAGTTTGTACTGTCCGTCTGCACTGGCTACAGGCTTCACACTCACCTCCACTTCTTCCCCGCCCCTTCTCACCGAAACTACGCTGTCCCGGCCTTTGGATTCGTTCACTGCATTTATCAAATCCTCCTTGGTGTTCATGGGTTTCCCGTTAAATGCCTCTATATAATCCCCGGATTTTTAATATTCCGTAAGCAGGTTCCGTCTCAGACCCGTCCGTTCCGGTAATACGCCCCGTTCCTATTACCATCACTCCGTCGGATTTGAGATATATACCGATGGGACTGCCGCAGGGAATGGCATATCTGGTGTCCACCACATCCACCTGAATGTCCTTCAGCTTGATAACCCCAAAAGCTTGAGCCCTACCTGATAGCTGCCCTGACGGCCTGCAAACATGGAGAAATTCTCTCTGCCGCTTATGGAAATCTGATCTGCAGGTATATTGCTCTCATTTCCCAGGGCCACTTCCCGGCTCTCGCTGGATATGGTTGCCTTGAGGGGCAGTCCAAAGGAAAATTCCTCCTCCTGGTTTTCAATGATGCTCACCCGGTCCGGCACCGCCTGGTCCATATAGTACCATGTGTATCCTGTAGCAGTGATGGCGGTCAGCCAAAAAATACGTCCCAGCCACCGGTAATAATTAGATTTTCCTTTCATTGCCCTGCCTCCTTATATAGTCATGCTGTTATGTCATCAAATATTCAAGGGTACAGGGCATGCGTTTTTGCAGCCTTTCAGCCACAAAAGCGAAAAAAGAAAGAAGCATGCCCGTTGCCTCTTTCTTAGTATTATCCGTACTTGGAATTTCAATCTGTTTTATTTTGTTCTGTCTGCCAATTCCTTCATTTCCTCTGCATTCTGACGGACTGCATCTGTTATTTTCGCTCCTCCCAAAAGCCTTGCAAGTTCCTCTATGGACGCATCCCTGTTAAGCAGGCGGATAGAGGTGAGGGTTTTACCATTGCTGGCAGTTTTTACTATTTCAAAATGGGAATCTGCCATAGCAGCTATCTGGGCAGATGTGTGATGCAGATGACCTGGTGGTTTCCTGCTATTAACATAAGCTTTTCCGATACCTTCTGGGCTGTGCGTCCGCTGATTCCCGTATCTATCTCATCAAATATGAGAGTGGGAATATCGTCGGAATCCGCCAGCACCGTTTTAATTGCCAGCATAATCCTGGACAGCTCGCCTCCTGAAGCTACATCCTTAAGGGGCCTTAAAGGCTGGCCGGGATTGGTGGAAATCAAAAACTGGGCCTCGTCCCGGCCTGACGGGGTAAAATGCTCCAGTTTCTCAAATTCCATGTCAAATTCCACATCCAGAAAATTCAAATCCACAAGTCCTGACCTGATTTTCTTAACCAGCTCCCTGGAAGCCTTTTTACGTATCTGAGATAATTGTGTGCAGAATCCCTCCAACCGATTCACGCAGGCAGCCAGTTCCTGCTTTGTCTCCTCTCTGCGATTCTCATAATCTTCCAGTTCCTCCAGACGTTTCCTTTTTTCTTCCAATTTTTGGTTAATATTCTCAACCGTAGTCCCGTATTTGGACTGAAGATTATGAATTAAGTCCAGCCGCTCCTCAGTCTCCAAAAATGTCTCCTGATCAAATTCCATGGACTCTATGTAGGAAGAGATCTCCCGTCTGGCGTCCTGCAGAATGGAATCTGCATCGTAAAGCTGGTCCCTTATCCCCTCCAGGGCCCCGTCATACTCCACAACCTGCTCCACTTCCTTTAGCGCCCTGGAAAGCCAGTCTCCCTCCACAGCCCCGTAGGCAGCGCCCAGGCTCTCTCCTATCTTCTGGGCATGGGCAAAACGGCGGTATGCGGCTGTGAGTTCTTCCTCCTCACCCTCTTTAAGACCCGCCTCCTCTATCTCCTGTATCTCAAACCTGAGAAAATCCACCTCCCGGATACGGCTTTCCAGATCCATATTAAAGCCCTCCAGACGGTCCTTAAGCCCTCTGTAAGACTGATATTCCTTTCCGATATTCATTTTTACAGGCAGGGTCTGTTGCTTGACATATGCGTCCAGGATTTCAAGATGTTTGGATTTGTACAGCAGAGACTGATGCTCGTGCTGACCGTGTATATCCAGAAGAAGCCCTGTAATTTGACGCAGCCGGGCCGTTGTCACAGTCTCGTCATTGATCCGGCTTACGCTTCTGGAGGGCATGATTTTCCGTGATATAATTACAAGGCCGTCCTCCGTGGGCTCTGTCTCCAGCCGGCGCAGGCCCGCAGCTTCTCCTCCCCCCGGACAGAGAATACCAGCTCTATATAGGCGTACTCCGCTCCCTGGCGTATGCTGTCTTTGGACGCCTTGCCGCCCAAAGCCATAGTCACGGAACCGATGATTATGGATTTTCCGGCGCCGGTTTCGCCTGTGAGTATGTTGAGGCCTTCACCAAATTCCACATCTGCTTTCTCAATGAGGGCCAGATTCTTTACATGCAGCTCCAGTAACATAATTCACCCCTTCTTCCTTGGGCACAGGTACCCTAGTCTTCAACCATCTTTTTTATCTTCTCCATTACAATTATCGTATCGTCCACACTGCGGATGGCGCACATAATCGTGTCGTCCCCTGCGATGCATCCCACAATTTCTGTGAAATGAATAGCGTCCAGAGCAGCAGCCACCGCCATAGCCATGCCGGATACGGTCTTGATTACCAGAATATTCTGGGCCATATCCACGGACACAAAACCATCCCTTAAAATGCGGATAAATTTGATGGCCGAGGTGCTTCTGGGGCTCTCCAGAACCATATATCGCTGCCGCCCGCTCTCCGCCTGCATCTTTGTGAGCTTCAGCTCCCGTATATCCCTCGACACAGTCGCCTGGGTCACGTTAAAGCCGGCCTCATTCAGCTTCTCTGCCAGCTCCTCCTGTGTCTCTATCTCATACTTTCCGATTAATTCCACAATCTTGCTGTGACGCTCTACCTTCATGAAACCGCTGTCCTCCTTACATTTTAGCCAGATGATTGCTTAAATTCTGCATAAATGATATCTGCTTCAGTTTTACCATAACCGTCTGCATATCAGAGCATTCTATCAGGATACTGTCACCTTCCGCCAGCTCCATGGACGTATCCCCGTCAAAGGAAATTACCTGTCCGCTGTTCAGCAGCTTTATCCGTATTTTGTCCTCCGGGGCCAGCACGATGCTTCTGGCATTAAGGGAGTGAGAGCAGATAGGCGTCAGAACCATCATCCTGCTGCCGGGGCAATTACAGGCCCTCCCGCCGAAAGATTGTAGGCAGTGGAACCGGTGGGCGTAGCCACCAGCACGCCGTCCGCTGCATACTCGTTGAGATATTCGTCATTTACATATACATTGTAGCGCAGCACCTTTAAGGGATCCTGCCGGGTCACTGCAATTTCATTTAAGGCGATGTCCTCCAGAGCCGGTTTCCCCTCATGATAAGCAGTCCCCTGATCATCATCCGCCGTTCCAGCTGATACCGATCCTCCAGAAGGGCATCCATCACAGGGGCGATATCCTCCTGGCGGCTCACCTGGTTTAAATACCCCAGATGGCCCCGGTTCACGCCCACCATGGGAATATTCCTCCCTGCCAGATCCCTGGCAGCCTGTATCAGAGTGCCGTCTCCTCCGATGGTAATCACGCACTCCGTATCCTCAGGCGCCTTTTCCGAAGGCCTATGGGCGCCGCCCTTCTTCCGGCAGGAACTCTGAAGGCGGCACACTGCGCCCTTGGCCTCCAGGTAGGTTTTGATAAATGATTGTGCATCCTTTACATACTCTTTATCCAGATTGGCAATAATATAAAAATGTCTCATTTGTCCAGCTCCCCGTGGGCTTCCTCCACAATCCTGCCCGGCTCCGCTAAGATACGGTCATAAATCCTTGTCTCCCCATCCTCCCCCTGAGGATGATTCTGAAGGTAAAGAAGATACTCAATATTACCCTCAGGTCCTTTAATCGGTGAAAACTCCAGATTCAAAACCTCAAAGCCAATGCTCACCGCGTGGTGAATGACCTTTTCAATCACTTCCAGATGAACGCTTTTCTCCCTGACAACGCCTTTCTTTCCAACCTTCTCCCTGCCTGCCTCAAACTGCGGCTTTATAAGGCACACAATCTGGCCGTCCCCGGTGAGAAGTCCCTTTACAGGCCCCAGCACCTTGGTGAGAGAGATAAAGGATACGTCAATACTGGCAAACTCTATCTCATCCTGTATATCCTCAGGCGTAACATAGCGGATATTGGTCTTTTCCATGCATACAACACGGCTGTCGTTTCTCAGTTTCCAGGCCAACTGCCCGTGTCCCACATCCACAGAGTAAACCTTCACGGCCCCATTCTGGAGCATACAATCCGTAAACCCTCCTGTGGAAGCGCCCACATCCATACAAACCTTTCCTGTGAGCGTTACGCCGAAATGCTCATGGCCTTCTCCAGCTTCAGGCCTCCCCGGCTTACGTATCTCAGGGTACTGCCTCTCACCTCAATAACAGCAGACTCGTCAAAGGAGGTTCCTGCTTTATCCTCCTTCTGGTCATTTACATATACAATTCCCGACATAATCAGTGCCTTGGCCTTCTCCCTGGACTCAGCCAGATTCCGTTTTACCATAAGCACATCCAACCGCTCTTTCATACTCTTATCTCCCTGCCGGCTCTCTTGCATCCCTGATTCCGCCGGGCTTTCGATCCTGTAAAATGGCATGCCGCCCGCCATATCCCTGCTGTCCGGGACCAGGCGCCAATGCGCCGGACTTCATAATCCTCAATTTTTAAATCCATCCCCCGGACTTCATGGTTTTTATGACAGAATCGCTGTCAATCCCCAGCCCTTCCCTCAGAACGGACACATTGCCATGCTCCACATAAGCGTCGGGCAGCGCAATATTTAAAACCTTCACCTTAGGAAAATGCTCATGGATATAGGCGGTAACGGCCAGGCCATAACCGCCCTGGAGCACGTTCTCCTCCAGCGTCACTATCAGATTATGTCTCTCTGCCAGCCGGTCCGCCAGCGCCCGGTCAAAGGGCTTAACGAAACGTCCGTTTGCAAGGCTGCATTCAAATCCTTCCCGTTTCAGCTTCTCGCGCACATGCTCGCCAGTGCTCACCATACTTCCCACTGCCAGAAGAGCCACGCCGGACTCCTCGTAAAGCAGTTCTCCCTTACCGTACTCTATGGGCTGCATAAACTCCCTGAGCCCTCTGTAAGCCTGGCCTCTGGGATATCGTATCGCCAGGGGGCTGTTATAATCCATGGCAAACTCCAGCATGGCCCGCAGCTCCCAAAGATTCTTGGGCGCCATAACGCTCATATTGGGAATGGAGGTCAGAAAGGAGTAATCAAAAATTCCCTGGTGCGTCTCGCCGTCGCTTCCAACCAGCCCCGCCCTGTCCACTGCAAAAGCACAGGCAGGTTCTGGATACAGACATCGTGAAGAATCTGATCATATCCCTCTGAAGGAAGGAAGAATACACGGCCACCACAGGCTTCAGGCCTGACGCGGCCATGCCTGCGGCGGAGGTTACAGCGTGGGCCTCCGCTATGCCCACATCGAAAAACCGTTCCGGGAACTTCTTCCCAAAGGCGGTAAGGCCCGTACCGTCAGGCATGGCTGCAGTTACCGCCACAAGCCTGGTATATCTCTCGCCCAACTGGCACATTTTTCTGGAAAACACCTCCGTATAGGAGGGATAATTTCCCTCCTGCGCGGCCTTTCCCGTCTCCACGTCAAAGGGTCCCACCCCGTGAAAGCGGGAGGGGTTCTTCTCCGCAGGCTTATAGCCTTTACCTTTTTTTGTAATTACATGCACCAGCACCGCATGATCCAGATTCTGGGCCTCCTTAAGCACCTTGCAGAGAGCCTGGATATCATGGCCGTCCACAGGACCCAGATATGTGATTCCCATATTTTCAAAGAGCATTCCGGGAATAAATAACTGCTTGATGCTGTTTTTGGTACGCTTGATTTTGTCGATCATGGCAGAACCCACCATGGGGATCCTGTCCAGCGTGTCCGCCACATTCTTTTTCAGGTCATTATAGCCGCTGCCTGTGCGCAGGCCGTTTAAGTAGCGGGACATGCCCCCTACATTTTCAGATATGGACATCTTATTGTCATTCAGTACAATAATAAAATTCTTCTTCATCCGGGCGGCATTGTTAAGAGCTTCATAGGCCATGCCTCCCGTAAGAGCGCCGTCTCCGATAACGGAAACCACCTTGTAATTCTGGCCCTGAATATCACGGCCCTGGGCAATTCCCAAACCTGCGGATATAGAAGTGGAGCTGTGACCCGTGTCAAAGGAGTCGTAGGGGCTTTCCTTCCGTTTCGGAAAACCGCTGAGTCCCCCGTACTGGCGCAGCTCCTCAAATTCGGCCATGCGGCCGCTCAATATTTTATGGGTATAGGACTGGTGCCCAACATCCCAGATAACCTTGTCCTCAGGCAGATTGAATGTGCGGTACAAAGCAATCGTCAACTCCACCACACCCAGATTGGAGGCCAGGTGGCCTCCGGTGTGGCTGATGCTCCTGATTAAAAATGTACGGATCTCCTGGGCCAGGGTTTTTAACTCCTGGGGCGGCAGTTCCTTAATCTCCCTGGTTCCCTTTATTTGTTCCAATATCATATGGCTGTTTCTCCAACATTCTCTCTGACCTTACTTCTGACGATTTATCAGCAGGTGAATCAGATCCTCTAAAAACTCGTTATTGCCGGGCAGCTTGTTAAGCTCCCCGATGGCTTCTTCCGAAAGCGTTTGCACATACTCTCTGGCCTTATCCAGTCCCTCCAGGGTCACATAGGTAGTCTTGGCATTTTTTTCATCGCTGTTGACAGGCTTGCCGATTACCTCTTCCCTGCCTGTGACATCCAGTATATCGTCCTGTATCTGGAAGGCCATGCCGATCTTAGCGGCCAGCGTCTCCACGATCTTGCAGTCCTCCTGGGCGGCGCCTCCCAGTACCGCTCCTATGAGCATAGAAGCTTCAATCAAAGCTCCGGTCTTGAGACGGTAGATAAAATCCAGCTTATCCCTGGGGATGGGTCCCCCTGCCAGTTCCACATCCACCGTCTGACCGCCGATCATGCCGAACACGCCGGTCTTTCTGGCCAGAATCCCCATGGCTCTGCCCACGGCGGCGGCGTCGCCCGGCTCCGCACAGGCCTCAAAAGCGGCGGACGCCGTCTCAAAGGCATACATCATAAGGGCATCCCCTGCCAGCACGCCTATATCCTCGCCGAATTCCGCCCAGGTGCTGGCCTTGCCTCTGCGCATCATATCGTCGTCCATGCAAGGCAGATCGTCATGAACCAGGGATGAGGTGTGAATCATCTCAATAGCAGCCATAAAGGGCGGCACCGTATCCAGAACCGTTCCCGTAAACAGGCGGCAGACTTCCTGCATCAGCATGGGGCGCAGACGCTTTCCGCCTGCCCTGACACTGTAGTTCATAGCCTCCAATATGGTTTTCTGATGCCCCGCCTCCTCCGGCAGACGCTCCTCCAGCAGCCGGTCGATCTCCTCAGTACGTTTCTTTAATTCCTGCTTTAATGTTTCCTTATCGCTCATTGTCATCACCCTCGCTCAATATCTGAATTTGTTTTTCTACCTTATCTATCTGCAGGCTTAAGGTCTTAACCAGTTTCATTCCCGCTTCATAGCAGGAAAATGATTCCTCCAGTGTATTATCCCCAGCTTCCAGCTTTCCTATGATTTCTTCCAGATGGGCAAAATTCTCCTCGATTCCGGCCTGATGTTCCTCCGGCCTGGTATCCTCTGCTTTTTACGCGGCATATCTTACTCCTCACTTCCAGTCTGCATGGGAAAGGCATTTTCCGTCTCCTTTACCTGAGCCTTCACCCGTCCGTCCCTCACCTGTATTCCAATTATATCACCGGCCTTGGCCTGGGCAACCGACTTCATGCCCTTACCCCTGGCGTCTGTAATAAAGCCGTATCCTCCGCTTAATTTTTTAAGGGGCGAAGCGCCCTCCAAACGGCCTGCCATGAGAGCCATCCTGTGCCGGCTCTCCTTCATGGCCATATCCATCCGGCGTTCCAGACCGGCCCGGCTTTCAGCCAGTTTCCGCCGCTCCTCCCTGATTCGGTTTTTCAGATGCGCCTCCAAAAAATTCTCTATATCCGCCAGCCTCTGACGCCTGTCATTCATCTGGCGTTCCGGGTTATACAACATCATCTTCGCTCTGCACTGTTCCAGGCGGAATCTCTTCTGCTCCGTCATACGCCCCACAGACCGGTTAAGCAGCGCCCTGTACTGGTTCAGACGGGCCTCAAACTGGCTGTAGTCAAACACTGCCAGCTCCGCCGCTGCCGAAGGCGTAGGCGCCCGCATATCCGCCACGTAGTCCGCGATGGTCACATCCGTCTCATGCCCTACGGCTGAGATAACAGGCGTGGAACAGTTGAAAATAGCTCTGGCCACCATCTCCTCATTAAAAGCCCACAGATCCTCAATGGAGCCGCCGCCTCTTCCCACAATCAGCACATCCAGGCCCATGGCGTCCAGGGTTTCAATTCCCTTTACAATGCTGTACTTAGCCTGCCGGCCCTGAACCAGGGCAGGATAGAGAACCAGCTGCACGTAAGGATTTCTCCTTGCGGAGATATTCATAATATCCCTTATAGCCGCCCCTGTAGCCGCAGTTACAATCCCTACCTTTCCTGCGTACCGGGGAATGGGCTGCTTGTAGACGGGATCGAACATGCCCATCTCCTCCAGCTCATCGCGGAGCTTTTCAAATTTTGCAAAAAGGTCGCCTCTTCCTTCTCTCGTGATCTCCTTTGCATAAAGCTGATACCGTCCGTCCCGCTCATACACGTCCACGGTTCCGGATACCGTCACCTCCTGGCCCTCCTCCAGTTGGAATCCCAGGCCCTTTCTCTGTCCGGCAAACATAACAGCGGCAATCTGAGCGCCGCCGTCCTTTAAAGTAAAATAAATATGACCGGATGTATGGTACTTACAATTAGAGACTTCGCCCTTAATAGAAATACGGTTCAGGGCGAAGTCCTGCTTAAACATGTTTTTGATATATGAAGTTACCTGTGTTACAGTGTAAACGCTTGCCATAGTCTATTCCTGTTCTGCGCCGCCCTTGTCCCCGTCCTTCTCATCCTCCGGAATAAATCTTGCCAGAATTCCATTGACAAATGCAGGGGAATCCTTGCCGCCGAACTTCTTGGCCAGTTCTACGGCCTCGTTGATGGATACTTTGACGGGAATCGTCTCATCAAAAAGCATCTCGAATATAGCCAGACGCAGAATCGTCAGTTCCACCTTGCCCATGCGCTTGGTTTTCCATCCTGCAGCCACCTGATTCAGTTTTCCGTCTATCTCAGGTATCTTCTCCATTATCATTGCTGTTCTCGCCTGAAGATATTCACTGTCGGCCGGTTTTAATTCCACTTTATGCAGTACCTGAAGAACGCCTGACTGATCTACGTCATCTTCCTCCGGGGACTGGAAATACTGTTCCAGCTGGGCGATGGCTTCCTCCTGAGTCGGATAAAAGTCCGCCGAGAACAACATTTTAAAGCAGTGCTCCCGCAATCCTCTTCTGGTCATTTTCTCTGCTTGTACTAAAAAAGCCGGGGCCCTTCGTACATTTTCCTTTCCTGTTACTTGTAAGCCTCTCCCAAGAGGAGAACCTGTGCTGTAGTCATTATAACAAAATCATTGCATAAAAACAATAAAAAATGTATAAAACACTCCCCAGGCAACGCTCCGGGGAGTGTTCTCATCCACTTTTCCGCTTCCTATCTTCCGTCGTCCATATTGACGCCGGCTATCTTCACATTCACATCCAGAACCGTAAGTCCCGTCATGTTCTCTATGGCTGCGCTTACCTTCTCCTGAACCTGCTCGCTGACGGCGGGGATGTTATAGCCGTAGCGGATATTCAAGGACAGATCAACGGACACATGCTCCTCCGTCACATCCACCTTGACGCCCTTGCTCAGATTCTTCATGCCCAGCTTGCCTACCAGTTCGTTGGTGATATTTCCGGCCATGGAATCCACGCCCTCCACCTCCGTAGCTGCCAGCCCTGCGATGATTGCCACCACCTCTCTGCAATCTGCACTTCACCGATTTTGTCCTTTTCATATAATTTATGGGTACTGCGATTTTCATTTGCCATCACAACTTACCTCCTGTCAAGACTTAATTATTAGTATTATAACAAATTTGGAAGGATATGTATAGGATTACTTTTATATTTGTAATTTGCAGGATAACCGTGTTCAGACGGCGGAAAACAGCCGCCTTCCCTGTGCGGGAAGGCGGCCGTCCTCTGTATACTCAAAAAATATGAAGCTTTTCTCTCTTATTCAGCCAACTGGTCCGCCACAGCCTTGATAGTATCATATGTGGTCTGGTCGTTGGCGTATGCATCCTCGCTGTTCAGATAGTAGGGAATTACATCCAGGCTTGTGAGGGCTTCCTGAACCTCAGGATCCTCCAACAGTTCTTTTGCAAGCGCATCGAAGAATGCGATAATCTCATCAGGAGTCTCTGCCGGGAAGTAGAGAGAATAGTCCGTATCCGGGAACGCCAGATCAATGCCCTGCTCTGTAAAGGTCTTGATGTCGCCTAATGCATCGTATTTCTCAATTGTAGGAGCGCCCAGGCAGATAAACTGTCCCGACTCCAGGTAGTCCTTGTTCAGCATATATGTGCCAGGCATCAGATCTACCTGTCCGCTGAGCATAGCTGCAATCTTATCTGAAGCGGAACCTGCGTCAACCAGATCCAGATCGATTCCTGCCGCCTTCTCAAATGCCAGCAGCTCGTAGTAGGTGTAAGCGCCCACCTCGGTGCAGGCCTTCAGCTGTCCGGGGTTGGCCTTTGCAGCCTCAATGAACTCGTCCAGGCTTTTATATTTGTCTGCATTTACATAGAACTGCTGAGCCGGATTCTTAGCGAAATTAGGCCCAAGCTTAAAGGCTGTAAAGTTATAATCTGTGATACCTGCAATATTTGCCACGCTCAGAAGGCAGTGTCCGAACAGCGCCGTCTCCCCGTTGGGTGCGGCCGACATTACCTGGTTGGCTGCAACAGAACCTGCCGCTCCGTTGGCATTGACAACTACGAAGTCAATCCCTGTCTTTTCCTTGGCATACTGTGCAAAAATACGGGCTGTCAGGTCTGTGTCTCCGCCTGCTCCTGCGGGAACTACCAGAGAAACAGCGCCGGAGGGTTTCCAATCGGGCAATGCGCTTTCGCCTGCCGCCTCCGCGCTCTCTGTGCCCTCAGCGCCCTCTGAACCTGCCGCCGCAGTTGTGGCAGCTGTGCTGTCTGCTGCGCTTCCTCCTGTTGTGGAGGATCCGCCCCCGCATCCTGCCAGGCCTGCCGCCATTGCCATTGCCAAAGTGATTGCTAATACTCTTCTCTTCATCTCTTTCCTCTCTCTTTCTAAATCATTATTTAAAGCTTATAAAGCATTGCTTTCATAGGTTTGAATTATTTCTCAAAATTTCTGGAGATTCCATATTTGTTCATCCGCCTCCAGAGTGTTGTGGGACTGACTCCCAGCCGTTTTGCCGCCTGTGCCCTGCTGCCCCTTGTCTGGGACAAAGCCTCTATGATGTCCTGGGCCTCCGCACAATTCCGGTAGCTATGGTACTCTCCATGCTGTTTGGATTCGGAAGGGGGATACAGCCGCTCCAGAAGCTCTCTCACAACACCGGCCCGTATCCTGCGCTTTCTGGAGGAAAGGACCAGGCATTCACAAAAATGCTTCAGCTGAGTCAGATTGCCGCTCCAGTCATATTCCTGCAGAACGCTGTATCCTTCCGGCTCAATCTCCATATATTTTGAATACTGTTCAAGATAGCCCTGGAAATAGTCCCGGGCCAGAGCCGGTATCTCTTTTCTGGTCTGCCTCAAAGGCGCAGCTCCAGCCTCAGCACCATAAGGTAATAAAGTTCAGGCAGATAACTCCCTCTTCCAGATACGATTCCGGCTTACCGGTCATATCTGCCAGGATTCTGCCGCCCCGCTTCTCCGCCCCCATATAGGAGCCGTTCCAGCACATTTTCCGTTCCGCCGACTGTACCAGCAGGTTCTGGCACTCCAGGGAAAGGTATTCCAGCTGGCGCAGGTATATGGTTCCCTCCCGGTTCTGCTGCAGGATTCCCGGCTTCTCCCATTCTCCCCGCTTCTCATTGTACCTTCCCAAAAACAGAGCCTTCTGCTCCTCCTCCGAGAGAGCGCCGCAGTCCACCTGGTAAAAAGGCCCGTCCTTCTGGGAGCTGTTGTTGTGAATGGATTCCGCCAGAAGCTCCTTCTCGGTGCCTGTTTCCCCGATGATTAAAACGGGGCTGGAGGAGCAGGCGTAGGCCCGGGCCTGCTCCAGGCATTCCCTGAGCGCTCCCCCGCTCCGCCGGAACATGGAAAAATTGCCCGGCGCGCAGGTTCCCGGCTGTTTTTTATTGCTCTGGTACGTCTTTGCAGGGGAACTGCTTAATACTTTCTTGCATGTAAGAATGGCCCCGCCCACCCGGTCCTGAAACCAGATAGGCACTCCCGTTATAATCATCAGCTGATTCCCAATCATCATGGAACCGGAAAAAAGTTCCTCCTGACCGGACAAAAGCCGGTTCACACTCTCGCAGTCCACCTCAGGGAGCACCTGCTCCAGGGGAAGACCCGCTATCTCCGGCGCCTTCTTTCCGATTGCGTCTTCGATCATGCGGTTGGCGGTCACAATCTCCATGGAACTGTTCAGCTTTATAATGCCGTTGTAGGAGGTGTCCAGTATGGCCGTCAGCTGGGCGTTATTATTGCGCTCCATATCCGCAAGCTGCCCGATGCGCTCCGCCTCATCCAGGGCTCTCCTGATGGAATCTTCCGAGGTATCCGCAAAAATAGCGGGGAAGCCTCTTTCCAGGGCTATCTGATTTGCTGTAATACCGCCTATGATAGCGTCGGCCCCTTCACGGATGGCCTGTTCCACTTTCTCAGGCACTTCCTCTATGTCCTTCAGGAAATAGGTGTGGAGCTCAAATTCAAACAGCTCCTCCAGGTGTTCCGTATTGCGGAACATATTCTCCCAGTGGACTATGGCTATAACAGGATGCTCTTTATTCAGCTGTACCTTAAGCCTGCGTATGAGAAGACCAATCTCCTGAACCGTGAGGGAGATCTCCACCAGAGGAATATCCATGCGCTCCCTGATGCGCAGGGCCTGCAGGCCTCTGGCCACCAGAATCTGGCGCCGGCCTCCATGGCTGCGCGGGCTTCCTCCACCGCATTTGAGTTGTTGACTAATTTTGTAAAGAGAACCTGCCTGTGGTCTTCCTCAATCACTTTATTTGCACATTCCATGACTGTCTGTCTCGGAAGAAGCATTGCAATATTGGACATCCCAATCCTCCCTTTCGCTCAGATTCACGGCCTGTCCGCCTATACGGCGCCTAAATCCGTAAGGTTGCCCTCCCCGTCAAAAGCCATAGGCTGGGGCCGGCTTTCTATCTCAAGGCAGGGATTGGCCCGGGCCTCCTCCCAATAGCTTTCGGAGAGCAGAATATGCTCAACCTTCAAGCTGTTGGAAATCCGCACGATTCTTATGTTATCCCGATCCGCCTCCGTACAGGTCTTAATACATAGCCCGATGGCTTCCCTGTCGTTTTTCATCACCATCGGTATCCTCGCATTTTCGATTACAGTGGAAGTGATGAGGTTTGGATAGGTCAAATCAAAATCCATCTTTTCATAAAACCGTCTGGTAGTGGCGTGGGCCATACCGATACCCACTCCGCTGTGATGGCTCTCATCGCTTAAATCCAGCACAGCCACCCTCTGGGATTTCAGTCCCCCGGAAGCATAGGGCGTCACAAAGGTTCCTGTAATATTGGGATCCATACCGCTGCCGCTGAAATTTTTTCCGATGACGTCGCAGATCAGGACGTCGCACTCCGGAACGCAGATTCTTGGAAGAAGGGATTTTGCCGTCTCCAGAAGTTTTGGCTCTTCCTCCTCAATCTCGTCATGGTTCAAGGCTACAATGCGCTCCGTCTCATCATAGGCGTTCTCCAGAACGGCCACCGCGAAGAGAATGGGGGCCTCCCTTAAAATCGTTTTCCCAAACATAGGGACATACTTTGCCATATATTTAAAACCGGCCGCATGGCACACAGATGCGCCTGCCTGCTTCCCCAGTCCTATGGTCATCATTTTCATAATGCCGCTTTCATAAGGGCCTCTGAAACAGGTGTGAGGTTTTATACGGCAGTTGATGATAATACCGTCGGCTTCCGCCGAATCCTTCCCGATGAAAACGTCCGTTCCTTCCTCATTGACGCCTATTTTCACTACCTCCATGCTGGTTTTCACAGGACACCCCATGGTTTCCTCAGTGACGCCGAACTGGCGGAGAACCTCCCTCTGGCCTTCACTGGTGGCTCCCCCGTGGCTTCCCATAGCAGCTACAATAAAGGGGCTTGCCCCCCTGCTCCTGACGAAATCCACGATAGCCCTTGTAATAAGCGTCACATTGGCGATCTGACGGCTTCCCACTGTTATGGCAATCTTCATCCCCGGCTGAATCTGAGAAGCAAATTCGGGTTCTTCCAGCAGGGACGCAACGCGGCCCGGAATCATCTCCGGCTCTATCCTGCTGGTTGGAAAGATCTGCCTCACCCGGAACATTCTGGGGATTTGAACATCCTCCAACAGCTTTGAAACAACATTTTCCATCTTGTTCACACCTTCTTGTTCGATATGGGTATAGTATATTCGTTTCGCTTTTAATAATCTATAGACATACATCACAGGAAGAAACAATTTTTTTAATCACTTTTTAATATTTTTTCATTTTTTGAAATGTTTGTTTCGCTTTATTTCAAAATATCCGGTTCTCTTTCTATCCCCCTCCCGCATCTCCTTTTCAGGTATACAGGGACCGGTCCGGCCCGTTTATCTTACCACCTGAATTCTATAAAGTCCTTACCGTTTTTTTAATAGTATATTTCAATTTCAGGCCGGGGGGCTATCTGAGAAGCCATGAAATCCCCAGGGCAGCCTTCGGGAGCTCCCTCCTCCCTGCAGGCAAAAAGGATGGAGAGGCCCAAGCCTTACCTCCATCCCCGGCATTACCCATAGAGCTCCTGCAGAATTTACACCAACTCCCGCCTGCTATAAATTTTATGCCTTTTCTCCCTCTCGGCAGCCATTCCGGCGGCTACAGCCGGATCTTCCGGCGGACCGTACCGCATCTGGGACCGGAAGCCGTCAGGGTCAGTTCCAGATCCTTCTCCTCCGTCCGTATAATCCATTGGACTCTGCCCTCTGAAGGCTTCCACATGGCCCTGTCGTGGGACCATTCCGCATCCCTGCCGAAGCGCCCTTCCAGATGGCCGAGGGAGTCTCCGTTTTGGCAGCACTCCACCTTAAAGCTGCCTCTTTCCGCTTCCAGCTCCACCTTAACAGGCTGCGCTTTCCCGGACTCTATGGCCTGGGAGGTCAGATAGGTGGGAAGATACCCGGAATTGCGTATAATTGCGCTGATCTTGTACAGATTCCCGCCGATACAGGTCACGGCAGTTTCCCTCACGGTAAGCCTGGGCAGCGTCTTGGCCAGCTTGATGGCAAAGGAAGCAGAACGTTGGGCCAGATCCTTCAGATAGCTTTCCGGCGGATTGCGCTCCACCTTTATCCGGTTCCAGCCTCCCACCTCAACTCTTCCCAGCTGGGGATGATCCACAGGCTCCCAGTCCAGGTAGGCCGATGGGCCTATCTCCTTATCCGCCCAGCGCAGAACTTCCAGTTCCTTCTCCTCATCTTTCGCGCTGAAATGGAAATTCTTTGGTCTGGCAGTGCCTGCAGCATCGTACACATTCCAGAGCTCCAGCATAATCGAGGGAATTCCCAGAATCTCAAAGGTCCAGTCGCTGAGCGTTCCTCCTCTGATCCGGGACTTGTCAGGCGTAAATCCCCCGTAGGTGGACATTACCTCATACCCCAGTTCCTCCGTTCCCATGGCGCCCAAGGCCTGGTACATGGCAAGGTCGGCTCCCTTAAAGCACTCGTCGCCCTTCCCCCCGAAGGGCCGCATGATGGCTCCTGCATTGGTGTGGAAGGAGAGTACCCCCGCCACATTGGGATGGGCGGTTATAAATTCCGCAACAGCCCGCGTTTCCGGTTCCGACAGGGGCAGCTCGCAGGCCCCGTACTGAAGCTCCTCCGGCTGCCAGTTCACCGGGTAATTCCGGTTCAGGTTCACGTCCATAGGCATGGGAACCTCAAAGCCCGCCGTATCCCCCTGATAAGTCCTTCCGGATACATGCGGTAGTACTGTCCTCCATCTTCATAAGGTTTTCTGAGGGCCATAAGCTCGGATCCTTATCCGAGATCTTCCACTCCCCGTCCGGATCCGGAATTCTCATCTGGGCTACTATATTGTCCCCGTTAATATCCCATGGGTAGAGCCCGGGCAGCGTCTGTCTCTCCTCCAGGGAGTATTTACCGTTCGTCACTCCAGGCATGCCGGTTTTCATAACAGCCTCCACCCCGTCCGGATTCAGCCTGGGTATAATATAAAATACGGTCTGTCTCAGAAGACAGGTAATATCCTCTTTCTTTCCAAAGGAATCCAGAAGCTCCCGGGCCAGCTCCAGAGCCATGTTGGTTCCGCAGAACTCCTCCCCATGGGTGCAGGCCTCTGTATAGTAACCTGTCTTTTCTTCCGTAACCCCTGTATGATAGTCGGTAATCTCCAGCATCAGTATATCCCTCCCCTCGTGGGTAACGCCGATGCTCACCAGCTTACAGAGATCCGGCGCGGCCGCCGCCAGCGCTTTTAGAACCCCCTTCAATTCTTCGTAGTCATGATAATGGTTTACTTTTATATCCGGAACCTCACACATCATGTGTCATCTCCCTTCCTCTCCCCTGAACGCATACCGGACGCAAATTCCCTACTTTCCGGGCCTTGGAACAAATTCCTGCTTATCCGGCATCATGGTCACATAGGTTTTGTTCTTCATACTCCGGGCAAATTCCGCCCTGGCCTTTTCAAGCAGTTCCGGTTCCGTGAGAAAATGAAGGGCCGTAAGGGCCGTCATGCGCGCGCCGTTGATCATACTCTTAAATCCGATATCCATACCGGCTACGGCGGCTACCTGCCAGCTGTGGTAGGAAGCGCCCAGCGGGAAACAGGCGCCCTTGTAGAAGCAGGACGGGCACATATGGGATACGTCTCCGATATCTGAAGAGCCGTAATCATTCTCCTCATCAATGGGCATAACCCCCACATGGAGCTGCGTATCCGGTTCGCTTCCCGAAATTCCACACACTCCTTCCACTGATCATAGATTGTCTCGTTCAGCTTTCTGGCATATTCGATATCCTCCCGGCTCCACTCCTCCATCTTGATCTCTCTCATGCTCCGATCCACCACATCGGCCACCACGTGGTTGTTGAGAACCGGATAGCAGCCGCCCAGACGCTCTATCTCTACCCGTGTTCCTGTCATGAGGGCGGCTCCCGCGGCAATATCGTGGAGGCGTTTCTCCACATCCATCATGGTGTTGATGTCCATTGCCCGGAAGGTGTATTTTACAGATGCAAAATCAGGCACTACATTGGGAGCGCTTCCCCCGTTGGTGATGCAGTAGTGGATTCGGACGCGGTAGGAACGTGCTCCCTCAGATAATTTGCCGCAACGTTCATCAGCTCCACCCCATCCAGGGCGCTTCTTCCAAGATGAGGATCGCAGGCTGCATGGGCCGTCTTTCCGTAAAAGCGGAAAATCTGGCTGTTTGCTCCTGTAAGGAAGCTGTAGGAGGAACGGTTGTACCTGCCCGGATGCCAGCAAAGGGCCACATCCAGCTCCTTAAACGCTCCCCCGTGTGCCATAGCTCCCTTGCCGCCGATGGTTTCCTCAGCAGGGCAGGCATAGAACACAACGGTTCCCTTGATTTTCTTTTCCTCCATCTCATCCCTCAGGCCGATGAGAGCGCCGATATTGGCCGGACTCATGAGGCAATGGCCGCAGCCATGGCCCCAGCCCCCTTCCTCCACAGGCTCCTTGTGGCACACATCCTTCTGGCTCAGGCCGGGAAGCGCGTCGAACTCGCCCAGAAGGCCGATGACAGGTTTGCCGCAACCGTACTCCGCCCTGATGGCCGTAGGCACGCCTGCATAGTCCCGCTCCACCTTAAAGCCCTTCTTCTCAAGAAGTTCTGCACAGGTATCGGAGGCTATGAATTCCAGATTCCCCGGTTCCGGGTTCTCCCAGATTTTCCGGGCAGCTTTTATCAAATCCTCCCTCTCTTCTTCGATCCGTTTAAAACTGATATCGCCTAACATTTTTTCCTCCTTAAACAGCGTTAAAATATCTTTAAAACTCCCTGGTTATCCAAATTTTATCCGCAGTTATATCCTTAAGACTCATGCATCCTGTCATACGCATGGCATTCTGTAGTTCCCAGATAATCTTCTGAAGGTACAGGGCGACCCCGTAGCTTTCCCCGCCTTCCGCCGCAATCATCACAGGCCTTCCTATCAGCACGCCGTCCGCCCCCAGAGCCAGGGCCTTAAACACATCCTCCCCGTGGCGGAATCCTCCGTCAATATATAGTTTAATCTCATTCCCCACGGCCTTCTTGATGTCTGCCAGCACCTCGATAGTAGCCAGGGACTGGTCCAGGCTGTTGCCCGCATGGTTGGAAATAACAATGCTCGACGCCCCGGCCTCGCAGGCCTTCACAGCTCCCTGAGGGGTCATAATCCCCTTCAGAATATAAGGCTTTCTGGTCACAGAAAAGACTTCCTTAAGCTGTTTTGCAGACTTGGGATTCACCACCCCCGGCAGAGAATCGTATTGCCCGTTCACAGACATATCCGCCAGCCCCACACAGTCGATATCTGTGGCTATGGCCACAGCTCCTGCCTCGTCAGCCTGCATAATCTTTCTGGGCATCATATCATCGTTCCAGGACTTTACGGTAGGGACCCCCCTGCCTCCCTGCTCTTTGATGGCCCGCAGCCCGTCCTCATAAAAATGCACAAGAGGATGGTGCCTGGAATCTGCAATCCAGCCTACGCTTCCGGCTGCGGCGCAGCCCTCTATGAGAGACTTTGCATAGGCGTAGTCGTCGCTGTCCGTAGCCCGGTTATCCACCCGCTCCGCTCCCGGCTTTTTGAAATGGCTGTGGGGGAAGGCGTTCTTCACCCATGCAATAGGAGCGTTGAACACGGGAGCCCGCATTTCCACGCCGAAAAAATCGCAGGAGGAATCTATCTCGTCCCCGTTGCCGCCCTCATAGATGGTGTCGCAGGCCAGCCGTATCTGCTGCAGCTTCTCATAGTTGCGGATGCCGCTCTTTCCCCTCTCGCTGGATACAAAACCGCACTTTGGCCTGGCGCTGTCACACTCCCTGCAGGCCTTGCATCTGGGAGCTACCCTGGGCCGGGCCTCGTCACAGATCCGCTCCCACTCCGCCCTGACCCTGGGATACATCATTGTCCTGATCTCTTCTATTTTCGCCATAGTTTTCCTCTCGCTTAAAAGTCCTTCGTTATGTATACCTTGTCTGCAGTGATATCTTTCAGGGTAAGGCATCCTGTCATGCGCATGGCGTTCTGAAGCTCCCATGTAATCTTCTGAAGGTACACGGACACGCCGTAGGCCTCGCCGCCCTCTGCAGCGATCATCACAGGCCGGCCGATAAGCACGCCGTCCGCCCCCAAAGCGATGGCCTTAAACACGTCCTCCCCATGGCGGAAACCGCCGTCCACAAACACTTTCATCCGGCTTCCCACAGCCCTTCTGATATCGGCAAGGACCTCGATGGTAGCCAGGGACTGATCCAGATTATTGCCTGCGTGATTTGATACCACGATAGCGGAAGCCCCCGCCTCGCACGCCTTAACGGCGCCCTGAGGAGTCATAATTCCTTTGATGATATAAGGCTTGTTTGTGACGGAAAAAATCTCCTTCAGCTGCTTTGCAGATTTGGGGTTTGTCAGCCCGGGCAGGGTGTCATACTTTCCGTTGATGGACATATAGCCCAGACCCACACAGTCGATATCCACAGCAATGGCAACCGCTCCCGCAGCCTCCGCCTGTTTAATCTTTGTTGTCAGCTTATCGTCGTCCCAGGACTTGATGGTAGGAATTCCCAGTCCTCCCCGCTCTTTCACAGCCTGAAGGCCGTCCTCATAAAAATGCACCAGGGGGTGGTGCTTGGAATCCGCCACCCAGGCAATGGAGCCCACGTCCGCACATCCGTCCACCAAAGCCTTGTTATATGCATAGTCGTCGCTGTCAATGGCTTTTCCATCCACATTTTCCACGCCCGGCTTCTTAAAATGGGTGTTGGGAAGAACATTCCCCACCCAGCAATCGGGGCGTTGAAGATAGGCGCGCGCATCTTGTAGCCGAAGAAATCATAGGAGGTATCGATCTCATCCCCGTTGCCGCCTTCGTAGATAGTGTCACAGGCCAGCTTAATCTGCTGCAGCTTCTCATAATTGCGGATACCGCTTCTGCCCCTGTCGCTGGAGACAAAACCGCATTTCGGCCTTACGCTGTCGCATTCTCTGCAGGCTTTGCATCTCGGCCCAACATGGGGGCGCGCTTCGTCGCAGATCCGCTCCCACTCTTTTCTGATTTCCGGATACATCATCTTTGTAACATCTTTTCCCACTGTTTTATCCTCACATTCCCTTCTAATATTTATGTTGTCAGCCCGCCTCGTAGCCGGAGTTAACCTCCTTCGCATTGCAGCGGAGAACCCCGTTGAGGCCCACCATATCATTGGCCTGCTCCTTCATCACCATCTTTATCTCCCCGGACTCAGGCAAAGCCCCCGCCAGAGCGTCGTTCAGCAGCTTTGCAAACCTTTTCTTCACGTCAAAGCCCTTGCCCTTGGCTGTGTATACAAGGACAAACGCTCCGAAATTATCGCTGTAATCTCCTGCCGGCAGCTCCTTCACCGCTACGGTGGAGGCGTTGCTGCAGATATTGAAGCCTTCATTCACTGCATCCTTGATCCCGCTTATGACATTTTTTAACTGCTCCCCGGAACAACCTTCTTTAATATATGCATATACATGTGTCATCTTATTTTCCTCCCGCCCGTTAATCCAACCATGGAGTAGAATTTACTCCCCGTGTTTCATCCAGATGCTTGATTGCCTTATCGTCATACTTGAGAAGCCTGCCGTTTACAGCCACGTTATCATAACCGTGTTCCTTCATATGAAAATACACATGGCCGATCTCTTCCTCGTCAAAAAGAGCTCTCAGACGTTCATTCATCAGTTCCCCCGCACGTTTCTTATAGGCATAGGGAGTTCCCTCCGGCGTATAAAGCACAGGGAAAAAGCAGTGGGTCACACGCTCGTTGGACTCCCCTTCCTTAAACGCCTCAAGCACCACCGTTACATCCCGGGCCTCCAGGTGCATGCCTTCACAAAGGCTGGATTTTGCAGCCTCAATCACTGCCTTTCTTTTTCCGTCTTTTAAATATTTATCTGCCGCATAAAGTACCAGTGCCGTCATTTTCTATTCCTCCTACATGAATGTTCAATCATCCCTCATCCTGGCTCAATGAAGCCAGGTAAGCCATCATTTCCTTATCCTCACAGCGCATCAGACCTTCCACGGAAATGAAAGGATTCTCATGCTCCTCCAGATATACGATTGCGTTCTCCGTCTCTCCCGGACCGAAGGAATCGTCGCAGGTTTCTATAAAAAGCTGAACGAATTCCGCCTTGTTGATAAGGCCCTTCCCCTCTGCCGTGTAGCAGAGCATAATCTTGGACTTCTGCATCATCTCGTCACAATGGTCCCTGTCAAACTCATGCAGATACACATGTTCAAAATTCGGACTTAGCTTCAGGCCCAGGGTTTCACATTTTTCACAGCCCTTTAAAAACCTTTCTTTCTGCTCATCCGAGTACCCCTTGGGGATGAACCCAATTAACATTGCCATCTCATATCCTCCTTATTTACTCCTGATATGCCTTCTGCTGCGCAACTGCTTCTGCATCCTCACACCGCATTTCACCTTCGCAGGAGATCATCCAGTTATTGTGTTCCTCTATGATCACCGACGCATACTCCGTATCCCCCGCTCCGAATACCTGGTCGCATTTTTCCTTAAAAAGTTCTGCGATTTTGCTTTTTGCAGAAACCTTCTTGCCTGCGCCTGTGTAGACCACTACATACTTGGTTTTCTTCATCAACTCATCCGAATGCCCGGCGTCAAACTCCATTAGATAAACATGCTCATACTTTCTGGCATGCCAAAACCCAGGCATTCCACATCTCCCAGGGCCGCAATAAACCGGTCCTTTGTCTCCCGGGAATATCCCTTAGGGATTGAGGCAACCATCATAGCCATTTACCGATTTCCTCCTGATTATTTAAAATATTTTTCTTCTATCTTCTTTACATGCTCCAGGGCTCCCCCGCCTCCGAACCGGCTGTCCACAAAGGCCAGCGCCATCTCGCAGGCTTTTTCCCGCTCACCGCCATAGCCCCCATAGCCATCACATTGGCCTGGTTAAAAAGGTGGATGCGCTCAGCTGTAAAAATACTCTCACAGGCCACGCAGTAAATCCCCTTTATTTTATTTGCCACAAGGGAAACTCCCGCGCCGCTTCCGCACATAACAATCCCCCGCTGGCAGCGGCCGCTGATTATCATCTCAGCCACCTGCTCCACCGAATCCACAAAATAATGCCGGGTATCCTCCGGATCTGTCTGACCTACGTCAAATACCTCGTGTCCCTTTTCTGACAGAGCTTTCTTCACCGCCTCTTTCAACTCAAAGGCGGAGCCTGGGCGCCAACAGCTATCTTCATCTCAACGCTTCCTTTCTTTTGATCAACCTCCGCCCCCATCTACACGCAAACTCCGGGGGAGAATGTTCTATCTGCATATCTAGAGAATTCCTGCCCTCCGGGGCGGAGCAATTCCTTTCTCCTCCATCTGCTTTCTCATCTCCTCCCTGCCGCCGCCGTATATATGGCAGGCCACGCGATGGCCTCCGCCACATCCTCCAGACCGGGTCTTTCCCTTTTACACAGTTCGGCTGCGTACATACACCGGGTGGCAAAGGGACACCCCTTTGGCGGATTGATAGGGGTGGGCACATCTCCCTCTAAAAGTATTTTCTCCCGCTCCAAAGAGGGGTCGGGGATGGGGATGGCCGATATCAGCGCCTGGGTATAGGGATGAAGCATATTCTTAAAAAGCTCTTCCTTTCCTGCCAGCTCCACCAGATTTCCCAGGTAGATAACGCCGATTCGATCGCACAGGTGCTTTACCACGCTCAGATTATGGGAGATAAATATATAGGTCAGTCCGAATTTCCCCTGGAGATCCTTCATAAGGTTGAGAATCTGCGCCTGAACAGACACATCCAGAGCCGACACAGGTTCGTCGCAGACCAGAATCTCAGGCTTAAAGTCAACGCCCTGGCCACCCCGATTCTCTGGCGCTGGCCTCCTGAGAACTCGTGGGGATACCGGTTGAAATAGGTTACAGGAAGTCCCACATCCTCCATCAGCTGTCTGCCCCTCTTCTCCCGCTCCTCCTTCGTGCCTATGCCGTGAATAACCAACGGCTCCATAATGCTCCGGCCTACGGTAAATCTGGGGTCCAGCGTGGAGTATGCGTCCTGAAATATCATCTGGGCCTTTTTTCTGTAGGAAAAGAGCTGCTCTTTGTCATACTTCCAGATGTCCTGATTCTTATAAAGCACCTGGCCTGCAGTGGGACGCTCCAGACGGACAACGGCCCGGCCTGTAGTAGACTTTCCGCAGCCGGATTCCCCTACAATACCAAGGGTTTCCCCTTTATACACGTCAAAGGTGATTCCGTTCACAGCCTGAACGCAGTTCTTCTGTGAAAGCAGCTTTCCTTTCACCTTCATTTTAATGGGGTAATGGATTTTTAAATCTTTAACCGACAGGATTACCTCGCTCACTTCTCATCCCTCCCCGCTGCATATAAATGACATCTCACCTGTCTGCCCTTCCCTATGTGGTAAAGCTCCGGCGGCTGCTCCTTACAGACCTGGCTGCAGTTCTCACATCTGGGCGCAAACCGGCAGCCCTTGGGAAAATTCACCGCGCTGGGCACAGAGCCTTTGATTGCATAGAGACGGTCCACATCCTCATGAAGCTTGGGAATGGATTTGAGAAGGCCCTGGGTATAAGGATGCCTGGGAGCCGCAAATATGTCCTTCACATTGGCGTACTCCACCGCCTGTCCTGCATACATAACCAGCACATTGTCCGCCATCTCGCCACCACTCCCATATCATGGGTAATCAAAATGATGGCCGTTTTGAACCGTTCTTTCAGTTCTGCCATCAGGCGGAGAATCTGGGCCTGAACAGTTACATCCAGGGCTGTGGTAGGTTCGTCCGCGATCAGGATCCTGGGATTGCAGGCCAGGGCCATGGCGATCATCACCCTCTGCCTCATGCCGCCGGAAAGCTGGTGGGGATACTGGTTAACCACCATCTCAGGGGAGGGTATCCCAACCAGCCGTATCATCTCCACAACCCGCTTCATAGCCTCCTTCTTACTCAGCTTCTGGTGGTAATGGAGTATCTGGTGTATCTGCTGTCCCACGGTAAACACAGGATTCAGGGAGGTCATAGGCTCCTGGAAAATCATGGAAATCTCATTTCCTCTGATATCCTGCATTTCTTTCTCACTCATCTTCAGAATATCTTTACCCTCAAAGAGTATCTGGCTTTCCTTCTCAATTCTGCCGGCGGGCTCTGGATGATGCGCAGAAGGGACAGGGAGCTGACGCTTTTTCCGCAGCCCGACTCCCCCACAATGGCCAGGGTTTCCTTTTCCTTCAGATCATAGCTCAGATCATCTACGCCGCGGACAACCCCTTCTTCTGTATAAAAGTATGTTTTAAGATGTTTTACCTCTAAAATGTTTTGTTCCATTTTTTCATCCCCACTTAGCTATTCTTCAATTTCGGGTCAAGGGCATCGCGGAGTCCGTCTCCTACCAGGCTGAAACTCAGCACCACAAGCGTGATGGCAATGCCCGGAATAATGGCGTGAACCGGCGCAATGCGGATCATCTCACGGGCCTGGTTCATCATGGCTCCCCACTCGGCAGTGGGGGCTGTACGCCCAGTCCCAGGAAGGATAGGGCCGAGGAGGTGAGAATGGCAGTTCCCAGAGCCAGCGTCACATCCACAATAATCAGAGAGGTGCAGTTGGGGAAAATGTGGGTGGCGATAATCCGGGCGTTGCTGGCGCCGAATATATGACACGCCTGTACATATTCCCGTTTTTTATGCTTGTGACCATTCCTCTGGTTCTCCGGGCCATTCCGGGAATGGAAAAGAACGAGATCGCTATAATCGTGTTCATAGTCCCCGATCCCAGAACCGCAACTACCAGGATCGCCAGCAAAAGTCCGGGGAATGCCAGCAGAATGTCGATGAAGCGCGACAGCAGCGTGTCAGTATAGCCTCCGAAGTAACCTGCACACAATCCCAGAAGCACGCCTGTAACCGAACCGATGGCCACGGCCAGAAAGCTTACCAAAAGGGTGGTCCTGGCTCCGTATATCATACGTGTGAGCGTATCCCTGCCTAAATTGTCCGTTCCCAGCCAGTGGGATGCACTGGGAGCCAGATATTTGCTGACCAAATCCACCTCATAGGGATTCCCCGGTATCACGAAGGGGCCCACAACCGCCACCAAGAAGAATACTATTAGCACGATGCTTCCGATAATCGTGGTGGGCCGCTTCAGGAAACGTCTCAAAACCGGATTTTTTATGAATTTTCTTTTTGTATTAGTTGTCTTTTCCATAGTATCTTCCTATCCCAATTCTTACTTATATGAAATGCGGGGGTCAAAAAGTCCGTAGCACAAATCTGTTATGAGATTTACAACCACAAAGACAAGGGCGAATACCAGAATCGTGCCCTGGACTACCGGATAATCACGGCTCATGACGCCGTTTACCATGTAACTTCCCATGCCGTTGATGGAGAATACAGTCTCCGTGATTACCGCGCCTGTAAGGAGCTGTCCGAACTGGACGCCGATTGCCGTAATAACCGGAATCATGGCATTGCGGATAGCATTTTTATAGATGACTACATGCCGCGGCACGCCGCAGGCCAGGGCTGTCCGTATGTAGTCCTCCCCCATAACGTCCAGCATGGCGGAACGCATGGTTCTGGAAATGGTGGCAACAGACTGGGTTGCCAGGGAGGCCACGGAAGAATGTAATGCTTCCATGAGGACAGCCCCATAATGGGCAGCGCCTTCAGCTGAACCCCGAATATAACCATAAGCACAATGGACAGAAAGAAAATCGGGGTGGAGAGGGCAATGAGGGACAAAACCATTATCAGGCTGTCCAGGAACTTCCCCCGCTTCAACGCCGCCGACACTCCCAGCACAATTCCTATAATGGAGGATACCACCGCTGCAACTACCGCTATTTTGAAGGTATTGGGATACCTTGTTCCAATCTCCTTAGAGACAGGAAGATTTCTGAAATAAGTGGTGCCCATATCTCCTTTAAGGAGTCCTTTTACATAGTTTCCGTACTGGATCAGTATGGGCTTATCCAGGCCGAACTTTTCCCGCAGTTCTTCATACTGTTCCACGTTGGCTTCCTCGCCAGTATGTTTCTCACCGGATCCCCCGGCACCATCCGGGTAATGGAAACAATTAAAAAGGAAACAATGAGCAGAACAGGTATAATCTGAATCAAACGTTTCCCTATATATTCAAGCACCGAAAAACACCTCCTTCATGTTGTTTTTCCCTGAAGAATTCCCTGTTTTTGTATACAACCGGAAGCACTGGGCTTCCGGTTGTATGAAAACAGCTAACTTATTTACTTTTTCATCGTCGCCTGATCAAATTCGATACAGCCGCCTGCATTACACCATGCGCCTTCAAGCTTTGAAGAATAACAGATAATGTCCACCATCTCCGCAATGTTGATCTGAGGCGGATCCTGGGTATAGCAGATCTTCTGGATCTCATGGAACAGCTTCAGACGTTCTGCGTCGTCCATGGTTGCATTTGCCTTTGCAGACAGTTCATCTACCTGGGCGTTGCTGTAGAAACCGTTGTTCTGCAATGTGTTGGTGCCGTCCGGCGAAGTTTCATACCAGGTATGTACAACGCCTCCGAATTCCCGGGTACGTCCGCCCGTCTCCTTGATGAACAGCGGATAATCAAAGTCCTCAATCTTGCTGCCGCCGATTTTCTCCATGTACACAGAGTTCTCTACAGGAATCACTTCCGCATTTACTCCAATCTCCGCCAGCTGCGCGGAGACGGCCTCGGCCAGCTCCACATACTTGTAGCCTGTGGTGGAGGCGTAAATCTTGGTATCAAATCCGTCAGGGTACCCGGCCTCCGCCAGAAGCTCCCTGGCCTTTGCCTGATCCTGGTCAATATGTCCTTCATCTAAGAAACCCCAGATTACATGGCTGGAGAAGCCTCTCACTTCATTAAAATACTTTCCGTAAAGATTGGATGCAATCGCGTTGGTATCCAGGGCATAGAGGAGAGCCTGGCGGACCTTTACATTGGACATGATGGGATCGTTACATCCGAAACGCACATTGTAGATGGAGCAGTCGTCCGCTCCCTCCACTACGAAGTCAGGATTCCCCTCCAGAAGTCCTGCATACTCTGCGGACAATCCATAGGCGATGTCCACCTCCCCGGATTCCAGAGCCGCAGCGCGGGCTGCCGTGTCAGGGATGAAAACAACCTTTAAATACGGAGTCTTTGCATTCTCGCCCGTAACGGAAACCGTATAGTAGTTGGGGTTGGCTTCAAAGAGAAGGTATTCGCCGGATTTCCACTCCTTCAGCTGGTAGGGACCCGACGCATTCATCGTGTCATAGGAAAGTCCCAGCTGATCCAGAGAATACTGCTCCAAAAGCTCTGCGTCCCACACGCCCGAGCTGTAGCTGCAGAGAATACGCATCATAGCAGGAGTGGCTCGTAGGTAGTAATGGAGAAATGTGAATCGTCGATGTAATCAACGCTCTTAAACTGTGCGTAATGTCCCTTCGGCACTGCCAGAGGATCTCCCTCCTCAAAAGGAACCAGCGTCTTAAAGGTTGCAACAATGTCCTTGGCAGTGATTGGATTCCCCTTGGTAAACTTCATTCCGTCCTTTACGGTAAACGTCCAGGTCAGGTCATCCTCAGAAACTTCATAGTCTGTAATGAGCGCCATCTTCACTTCTTCCACAAACTCGCTTCCCGCTCTGCCAGAACCAGCTCATTGACCATCTGGGTAGTTTCCATCATGGTCATGTAGGAAGGCGTAGTGGAGCGCATTGTCAAACCGCACATGGAAGGCGGTTCCTGATCAATGGCGAATATGATGGTGTCCCGATACTCATCCGATACCGCCTGGGCCTGAGCCTCTCCCTCTCCGCCTGACGCCGCGGTTGTCCCGGAGCCCGCCGAAGTTCCCGAACCGGAGCCTCCACCTGAACAGGCTGCTGTAGAGCCAACTACCGCCGCACAGAGAACCAATGCTGCAACCCGCTTTAAATTTGTTTTCTTCAATACTGACATCCTCCTTTTACATAGTTTCGTTATGGTTGAAATATCCTCACCGTACCTGCTGCGGCTTCAGCCCCGTAACATTGTTTGGTATCGAAACCAAGTCCTCCCCTCCCCGTGGGGATTATTCACACAGCCTGTCATTCAGACAGAAGTCTCCGCAGCACTATTGGTTGTTTAGATTCTATACTATTTTTAAATGCTTGTCAATATGTTTGGTTCAATATTTAATATTCAGAATATTCATTTTTGGTTAAACTTTACTGAAAATTAGATTGTATTTTGTTTTTATAGATACATATTCACTATTATAAACTGGTTCATCCCGATATTTTACCATTAATTTAACCATATTCGTTTTATGCATTTTAGTATTGACTTTAAACTAAAATCATATTACTCTATATATAACAAAGTTCATCTAAATCAATCCGTAATTTTGTTAAATACCAACTGCTCCCGGAGGTCATCTAATATGAACAGCGACAAGAAAAACAAGCGTTATATTCAGCACATGAATATAACAAACCGGTTAATCAACCAGCGCCCTGGCCGCATGACTCAGCTGGCCTCTCTTTTAAACCGTTTTGCTTCTCAGCCCCAGGATTTGGGCAACGGCGAAACCATTACTATGGTTGAGGGCGGTATCCTTATGTATATCGCCACTTCTCCAGGCACTACCAATGCAATCCTGTGCGAACAGTTTGGCCGGACAAAGGGAGCTATCTCTCAGCTTACAAAAAAATTGGAAACCAAGGACTACATCTTAAGGGAAGCCAATCCGGCGGACGCCAAATCCAGCCTGCTCTATCCCACACTCAAGGGCATGAAGGTGATACAGAGGCTGAACGACAATGATCTGGACGACAGAAACGGAATTCTGGCCCAGATGCTGAAATTGTGCTCCCTGGAAGATATACAGACCTTCTACCGCATGGTGGATATTTACATCGTCCTCCTGTCCTCCCAGATCTCCGCTTCCCAGGATCTGTTTCTGGATACCGGCGAAGACGAGGAGGAAAAACCCTGAATATAAGAAAGGCCCCCGTCTGCAAAACTAAAAGGGGGCCTGAAGTCGTTATTCTTTTCCAGTTCTTTATTCCGCCATATTCAACAGTGTGATAATAATCTGATCCGCTCCCACCTCTGCTTTTCTCTTTACAATATCCTCAATCTGCGCTCTCTGGGGATCCGTGATAGAAGGAGCGTTGATGACAACGTCCACCTTCTCTGCCGTAATGCTCACAACCGGATCTGCAAAGCCTTTTGCCATCAAAAGGGTTTCCGCCGCATTCTCCTTCTCGGAAATCTCGGTCAGTTTGATCATATCCTGGATTGCCTGCTGCTTGGCAGCCTCGTCAATGCTGGCGCTGTTGATAAGCTCCATCAGCGTTTCTTTGTTCTTTGCGCGGATCTGCTCTCTGCTGAGCTGTACATTGGCTATGTAATCCGCCACGTTCATACCGCTTGTAAGTACGGCCTCACCGGGATTTTCCAGTCCGGTCTGCGCGGAACCGTCGGCCATCTGCCGGGTGTCCGCCCCCGCCTGGGTCGCCTCCTCCACCCCGGTATCGGCCTGGGCCATCTGGTCTGTTCCCGCCTCAGGCTGAACCGCATCCAAATCCGAGGGATCCTGGTCCAGGCTTGGAATTTCCATCAGGTCGGCCTGAGCATTTAAGGACGCAGCCTGATTCTCTGCCAGGATATCCTGGTCTGAAATATCCATGGCCCCCGCCTCGTAAACCCGGTTGCCCTCTGCCAGGTCCTTTTTGCCTGCGTAATTCAGGTAGCCTGCAGCCGCAATCATAACAGCCAGCGTCGTGATGATAATCTGGTTTCTGCGGAACAAGCGTTTCATGTTCATGTCTTTCATGTGCTCTTTTACCTGTCTCATATTCTTGATTTTCATATACCTGCACTCCTTTATTTATTCCACCCGCTTTAATACTTTTATTTTATGTGGTGGCAAGCCAAATAATGCTTCCATTGCCTCAGAAATTTCAGATTTCACTCTTCCGCTGCCTCCGCCCTCTGCACTTATGATAATTCCTGAGATTTCGGGGCTTATCTCCTTCTCGATAATGGGGCTGCTGCCGCTTGTACTGCTGCCGGCTCCCGCCAGAACCGTATTCTCTTCTGTCTGGCTGCTGCTCACATCCCTGGTGCCTCCCCCGAGTCCTTTTCCTGGGTCGCGCTTGTGTTGGTGGAACGGTCCACCCTGACTACCTTTTCGCTGGAGGATTTCAGGACTACCATCACATCCACCTTGCCCACGCCGTCCACAGATTTCAGAATATCTTTTATTCTGGCTTCCAGCTGCGCCTCGTAAGACCCCTCCTTGGCTGCCGGGGCTGCGGCCGGGCTGGCTTCCTCCCCTTCAGTTGAACCGGAAGCAAAAAATCCGCCCTCCGATCCTCCCCCATTCGTTTCAGCCGCCTCTCCAAAATCTCCGGTCCACAGGGGTACAGCGCCCTCTGCGGCCGACTGGGTCTTTGCTTTTTCAGACTTTTCCCTCGCTCCGCTTCCCGGCAGCGGGAAAGATAATATCATGAACAAAACTCCCACCAGCAGTAAAAACAGCCATTTTTCCTTAGTCATTTTTCCACCAAACTTGGATATGCGACCTTTCCAGTCCATAATAACTTGCCACCTTTCCTGTTAAACCGTTGATTTTTGATTGGAGAGCGCCGCTCTCCTGCTGTCCTTCCGTTTTTCCCCCTCCCCGGGCCGTCTTTTCTCCTTCCCCACGACTCGCAGAAGCTGTTTCTCCAGGGCCGTTGTCCAGAGAAGGCATTTCCCAGATGGTTTTATCCCGGGCAGCATCCTTTTCGGAAAGGACCGTCTCCTCCCCCTCCTCTCCCAGAGCCACCGGTTCCACCTGGATGCTGTCTATCTGATTACTCTCCACATTTACCGGCCTGCTTCCTATATAAGAACCGCTCTCCTCTGCCCCCCGTGCCTCCTTCTGAAGTTCCATCTGTATATCTGTTACCTGTCCGTACCGGCTGCTGTCTCTGTCGCCGTCAATGGTGACCCGGGCCTGTGTGCAGGAGAAGCCCTCAGCCTCAGCCATGGCGGCCACATCCTTCTCTACAGCCTCCTCATATCCCCTTATAATCTGCTCCAGACGCCTGTCCTCCATACCCCACAGATCCACCTTCAAATCTTCGGCGTCATTCTGAAAAGTGATGGACCTAAACAGGGCGGAGATCGGTTCATCCAGCCTCAGGCTTCCGGTAAAGGGGCTGACCACCAGAAGCACGAGAACCATCCCTGCAAAAAAACGGACGTATTTCTCATACTTGGAATCTGCCAGAAGGTTGTTGGCTACCGACAGGAAAATCATATAATAAATAATGCTCTTGACCCAGCTGTATACAGCCTCCATCACAACTTCCTTCCTCCCTTGGCTTCAGATGTAGGCCGGGAATCTCTCCCGCAAAATCAGGCGCAAAAAGATTCCGGCGCACATTCAGGCTTCTTCCCGGCATACTACCGCTGCAAGGGGCCGGAATCCGCCTGTTGTCTGTTCAGACGACGGGTTCGATTCCCCTTATCCTCCGGCACATGTCTGTTTCCGCTCTCTGTGCACGACACAACGTGTTTAAACCTTCCTTTCCGCCAGCTGTACGCCCCCGGTTTGGAGAAACCCGGGCCAAACGAGTGGCTCCCAGCGGGCTGCGTTAAGTGAATTGCGTCCCACTTTGCGGTATATCTGGTCCCGGTGAGGGAGGCGCAACGGGCGCATCGACCGAATTGGGACCAAATATACCGGATCGTGACGGGGCGTGCAGATGGCTGGAATGCATTTACAAACAGACCCTAGGAAGCAAAGTAATTCACATTTGTGGAAGCGCAGGTGACGGCTATGGCTATCATGAACAGAAACATGGAGTACAGCACGATCTGCAGCAGCAGCTTATGGCCCCTGGATATTCCCGACACGCAGGAAACCACCCGCTTATCGCAGACCGGCTGCATAACGGCTGCCACGCACTGGTACAGAATCATCAGGACCACCAGCTTAAGCACAGGCACAAGGGTGATGACGGCAAGGACTACCACGGCGGCGGCTCCCATTGTGTTCTTCACCAGAACCCCGGACCCCAAAACCATCTGCGCCACAGCCCCGGCTCCCTGCCCAAGCCCGGGTATAATCTCTATCAGACGTTTCATCCCCGCCTGACCCAGACCGTCCGCATAGGGCAGTATCATAGCCTGAACCAACTGAAAGCCCAGCACCAGCCCCACCAGCGTCTTAAGGCTCCACACCACAGCCTGTTCCAGGAGCTCTGTAAATTTGGTAAGAAGGGGCTCCTTCACCACATGGCTTCCCAGAACCGTCACAACATAGATTTTCACCAGAGCCAGAAGGATGGCGCTGCAAAGCCACTGAACCAGCGTAACGGCTCCCAGCATTCCCTCGTACAGGGCCAGAGAACTCATGCTTCCCCCCGAAAAAGCCACCGACATAAAATAGGCGGGCATCAGAAGCCTCATAAACTCCAGAATCTGGTTCAAAACCTGGGAGGCAATCTGCAGGCTGGCAGTGAACCCCGCCGCCAGACAGGTAAAAAGCAGCAGATACGTGACGAAAAATCCTGTGTCCGATATCTGTCCCCCCTTAAAGATAGAGGATACGTTGGAAAACACAGCGCCGATTATTCCGATAAGGGCCACCTGAAGAAGCATCTGGCCCCCTTGTTCCACCTGGCCCAGCAGCGTACTTCTGATTCCTGCGCCGGCCTGTCCCAGAATTCCGGTGAGGTTCCCCTTAACAAGCTCTTTCATCAAATCCCAGAAAGAAAAGTTTCCCATCCCATTGTCCTGCTGTCCCATCACATCATTGAGAAAATCCTGAAGGCCTTCCATCTCATCTTCAATCCCCAGATCCTTTGCCGCCTGATCCAGCTGTCCCTCCGGACGGGCGGCCCCTTCATCCTCCCCCGGCTGCAAAGCCTGTCTATATTCATACAATTGAAACGAATGTCCGTATACCGTCTCCCCTCCTGCCGCAGCCAGGAGGATTCCCAGCAGTCCCCCGGCTGCTATTCTCATGACCCGCCCTCTGAGCCCCCTCATTGTAAAAACGACTCCAGCGTTCCAAAAAGAGCCAGGAGAATCGGCATACTGATTCCCAGAATAGACAGCTTTCCAAATATTTCAATCTGGCTCCCCAGAGAGCCATACCCCGCATCCTTGCATATGCCGGAGGCAAACTCCGCCACATAGGTGATTCCTATCATTTTAAGCAGCGTCACCAGATACACATTGTTTATTTTTATGTAGCCCTGAATCTGTTCCAGCACATCCAGTATAGCCTTCAGTTTTCCTGTCCCATAAAAAAAGATAAAAAAGCCTGCGGCCATCACCATATAAACCGCATATTCTCCTTTGACGCTCTTTAACTGCACCGCCAAAAGAATCGTCGCTATTCCTGCCGCCCCTATCGTTATAATTGTCAACTCAAGCCACCGCCTTTCTCCCGTCCCTTAAACCAGGTCTGCTTCAACTCCTGCAGAAGCCTGCGCTACAGGGCAAACAGGTTCTTCATGGTTTCAAACAGATCATATATGTACGGTATCATCCAGAACAGAACCAGAACAAGCCCCGCAAGACTGGTAAGAAATGCCTGCTCATCTCTGCCGCTGTGCTTTAACACCTGGCAGACCACAGATACCAGGATCCCCACCGCCGCTATGCGAAATATCAGATTAACACCCATTAGCTCTCCTCAACTTTCTCTATTACAATTTTCGGCTCCGGACTGCATGCCCAAAACCAGAGCGTGCCGCCCACCGCCTCCCGCCGCCTGCGGATCCCCCATGGCCGTATCTTGGCTCAGATTCATTTAGCGCAGGCACGCTGCGCCTCACAGGGCCAAAGCTTCCCCTTGGGCGGCCCGCACGCGGGCTATATACCCTGAATTTGGCGGGGATATGCCTAAAGCATGGCGTGCAGATGACGGGAATGAATATTCAAACATGTACTAGTACATCACAATCACCAGCAGCATGCCGCCCATAACGCCAAGGCTGGCATAAAGCCTGCACCTTTCTCTTTGATTGCTCCTCAGATAATCGATGGACAGATCCAACTGCTCCAGATACAGCTGAAGCGTCCGCTCCTGCATGTCCACATCCAGATACCCAATATGCTCCCCCAAATGGGACAGCTGATCCAAATCCTCCCTGGTCAGGGGAAGGCGGGTTCCCTTCGATAATCCATTTACCGCTCTGCACCATATTTCCTGGAGGCCCTCCCCTTCCTGTCTGTATATCCCTGTGGCCGCGTTGGCAAAGAGGTCCCCCAAAGGCCCCTGTGTTCTCCTCCCCACCCGCTCCAGAGCTTCCGCTAAAGGCGCATGGCTGTATGTAATCTCCCCTTTCAGAAAGTAGATCATCTGCCGCAGCTGCTCCAAAAGCTTCAGCCTGCCCTTCCACTCCATAGCCGACCAGATTCCAAATCCCCCTGCCGAAAAAGCACCAGAAGAACTCCTATCCATTTTACCGTCATGGCTCCTCTGCTCCTTTCATAAGTATGGTCCCGGAACCGTCCCTGATGCAGGACACATATCCCGCCCCCTTCTCCCTGCCCAAAAGAATCAGACGTTCAAATGTCATTTGAGCCAGCAGTTCCCTGAGGGCCGGTTTCTGCTGTATGTCCTCCAGCGAGCTGCCGTGTACGGTAGCCGCCAGGGAACAGCCGCAGTTTTTTGCATACCCGATCGCCTCCACATCCTCCCTGCTTCCAATCTCATCCACTGCAATAACCCTGGGGGCCATAGTGCGGACCAGCATCATCATGCCCTGGCTTTTAGGACAGCAGTCCAGGACATCCGTCCGGGGCCCCAGATCATTCTGGGCACTCCCTGATAGCAGGCTCCAAGTTCCGACCGCTCATCCACAACGCCTACGCTCATGCCCGGAATCCACCTCCCGCTGTTCCCTCCCCCTTCTTTCCGGGAAGTTCCGGCACATCCCTGCTGCCTCCCGCAAGACACCTGGCGGATTATATCCCTGAGAAGGGTTGTCTTTCCGCACCTGGGAGGAGATATAATCAATGTATTTAAAAATTCTCCGCTTATATCTGAATACAAATAATCCATAATTCCATCTGCGCACCCTATGATTTCATGGGCCACTCTCACATTTATAAAAGATATGAACTTCATGAGCCGGATATCCTGCCCCTGGGCCAGCGTTCTGCCTGCCACTCCGATTCGGTGGCCTCCCTGTATTGTAAGAAATCCCTGGCGCAGCTCCTCCTCCGCCGCATACAAGGAAAAATTTCCCATATATTCCACAGTCTCCTTCATCTGTCCCTGCTTCACCAGGTAAAATCTTTCCCTGTCACAACTTCCTCCGCCTCTCCCCTGCCGGTTCCCGCCTTCCATACCAAAACGGTCCCCCGCCTCCAGGCACCCGTCCCGTCTGACCAGATACTCCTTGTCCCCGATTATCATCATAAGGGGCTGTCCGGTTCTCAAACGTATTTCCTGCACCTCATCAAAATTCCCGGCAACCTGTCCCAAAAGGGAACGCAGCTCCCTGGGAAATATCTTTAAAATTTCTTCCTTCCGCTCCATCTTCTTCACCCCTTTTACCTCAATATATGAGACATGCCTAAAAATATGACTGGAGATGGACATAAAAAAACGGCGCCTTCCGATATCGGAAGATGCCGTCCCTTTCTTTTTATCTATTTTTTCATCCGTTTGACTTTTCTCACCACCTGGCCGTAAGGCTTCTGTCGATGCGGTATACGATCTGCATAAACCGGCCCACCTCCTCCCAGGCCTCCCGGCTCTCGGGTATCAAATCCATACTCATCTGAAACACATGGAACATTCCCTCGTAGACGGACACTCTTCTTCGCACCCCCGCCGCCCTGGCATTCTCTGCCGCCGCCAGAGTATCGCTTAAAAGCATCTCATGGCCTCCGGCCTGCAAAAGCATAGGCGGAAGCCCCCTAAAATCCCCGAATGCAGGGGACAAATAGGGATCTCTGGGATCTGCATCCCCGATATAGGAAGAATTATACAGCATGCTCTCTCTGGTATTTCCAAACATCGGATCCCGCTCATAATTGAATTCATAGCTTTCACCGCTGCAGGTCACGTCTGTCCACGGGGACATGAGCACAAGGCCGGCAGGCTGGGGCAGCCCTCTGTCTCTCAGATACAGGCATAAGGCCAGGGCCAGCCCCCTCCCGCAGAGTCGCCTGCAATGGAGGATCTGCCCGGGGCGGTAATGCTTTTCCCTGATGAGCCACTGATAAGCGTGGACAGCATCCTCCAGAGCCGCAGGGTAGGGATTCTCAGGAGCCACCCGGTAGTCGATTGTCAACACATCCCCCCATAGCTTAAGCGGGAATACCTCACTGCAAATTTCCGGTATATGTTCTTCATAGGGCCTATATAGCCTCCTCCATGAAGCTGAAGCACCACTCTTCCGGTGACCACGCCCTCCGGCTTTAAATACTCCATCTTATAATATTCCTGGTCAATAATCTCATATTCATACCCCGAAGGGCAGACCCAGGCCGGTTCCACCGGATTCTTTCTGAACTCCCCCGACTGTATCGGCTTCCCCAGGGAAGTCTCCATAATGTCGTGAATCATATCCCGCATCAGGCCTCCCCGGATGCTCACTCGTTTATTTCTCATGTGGGCTTTTATCCTTTCATGTTCTAAAAATGAAACCTTCTTATGAGTTCATTTTTAATCCGTCTGTCCCCCAGACGAATCGTCATCAGCAATATAACAACCGTAAGGGACATTGTCACCAGGGCCACCAGAGGCCGTGTTACAAAGCCTGCGGCCCATAATATCAGGGGTATAAAGCTGAAAATAGTTATGGCAATCTGGTACATAAAATAACTCTGCCAGTTCAGCCGGTTTACAAGTATCAGAAACACGACGGCCACGTCTGCAAAAAGAATGGTGGCAGGTACGGCATAATTCACCGACCATCCCTGGTAGCCCAGGACCCTGTCGATCCATACCAGCAGGATCTGCATTCCTATGGTCTGAATCATCACCGACTTCCCCAGATTAGCGTGGCGCAGAATCGAATACCGCACTGTAAGTCCTGCATAGGCAATTCCCGGGATCGCAATTCCGCACCACCACAGCCCGGAATACGTAGCTATATTCACCACGCCCAGCAGAACCGATACTGCAATCAGAACTCCATAAAATATATATACCAAATTTTTCCATTTCTTTTCATCGTATTCGATGGCCGGATAATTCCCCTTATCGGCCTCCGGCTTCACCTCACCGTTGCTCTCCAGCTCCACAGGGATCCCATCCCTCTCCAATCTGCCGAAAAAACGGTCCTCCAGGCGGCTGTCGTCAAACACAGAGGTAAATGTAATATTTACCCTGTCCCCATAGGAACAAACCCCGCACTTGGCAGGCTGGCGTTTGCTTACGCCGATAAGCAGATAGAAATTATCGATCATATCCCGGTACTTATCATCAACCGATATAGGTCCGATATTGGATAAGGTAATCGTATGGGCCTGTCGTTGCGTTTGAAAATAAATCCCAGAGCCAGCCATTTCACAAAAAGAGGAATAATCCGCACATACCACTTCTTCTCATTGGAAACATTGTAGGAGATGGTTTCCTCCAGTTTTTCCTTAACAATATTTTCATCCATCTGTGCCCCCGTTTTGTCCAGTATGGATTCAAAGCTTTCATGAAGCTGTTGGCTGATAGTCAATGGACGACACTGCAAAAAAATTGCAGGTGGTGGTGGAACCAAAAAATGCCCGGAGATTTATAGGCAGGTTTACTCCTATGTGCCGGTCTCCCGGCCGGCCCTCCATATACTCCTCATAGATGGACCATATAAGCACAGCCACCAGATACTTGGTGACGCTGACTCCTCTCCTCCTGCATACATCCTTTAAATTTTGGATATGAACAGCGCCGTGAACCACGCTCTCGCCGCCCAAAGGCAGGTATTTTCCCTCCAGGGCATATGCAGGTTTTGTGTTGTAACGCTTACTGGGCATTTTTTTATAGTTTTTTAGATAACTGTCCTCCAGATTAGACTTCTGAATTTCCCCCGCAGCCGCCAGAGGAAAGGTTTTTCCCATCTTCAAATCCAGATACCGGACGGTCAGTTCCCTGATAAAATTCACAGCCCCCAGCCGTCGGTTACTGCGTGAAACACTTCCAGGTTAATACGGCGCTTAAAATAGCTGACCCTGAAAAGATAGAGCTGATTACTTTTAGGGTCGATATACCGGCAAGGCCAGCCGCTCTCCATCTCGATAAAAGGGGTACGCCTGTTACCCTCAAAGTAGTACCAGAAGAACCCCCGTTTCAGCTTCACCTTAAATCCCCTGAACCTGCAGAACATCCTCCAGCGCCCGCTGCAGCAGTTCAGGCACAATTTCCTCCTTCAATATAACCGATATGCGGAATACATTGCTTAAGTTTTCATTGGCAATCATAGGAAATATTTTTGCTGTGTTGTCAAGCTTGTACCAGCGCTTTCCCTGAGGATTTCGTTTCATATACCGCCTGCTTTCCCGGCCCTCCGGAGCAAGAATGTTCCGGATCCTGTAAATGATCTATATCTCTACCCTCATATTATATGTCAATTTTCATTTTTTTTAAATACATTTTTTAACAAGAAAGGTTTGGGCCGGCTGCGGCTTTGCTTCCTTCTTAATGTAAAACACCTGTCCATCCCTGACTCTGTCTCCTGCCTTCACAGTTCCTGCCGCCTCCCGAAGCAGGCCCCTGAGGCATAGTTCCTTCACCCTGGTTCTGGTAAATCCCAGTTCCCCGGCAAACAGCGCATCAATCCTGGGCTGCAGACAGGCCGCCAGATGAATCTCCACCTCGTTCCACGCCTCATCTTCACAAAGCTCCGGCGTATCCAAGATCTGCACGCTGAAACCTCCCGGCCCGGCAGCCAGCTCCGCTTTTTTCTCAGCAAAAAGCTTTTTGCGGCTTCCGTATTTTTCTGCAAGAGAGCTGCGGTTCTCCATGAAACCTCTGTACTCGTTTTCATCCAGGGAGGAAACCCCAGTCCTCTCATATACAGTCAGATTCCATGTGGTTTCACAGCGGCTGCATCGGTAAATCATCCAGACATCCAGCAGTCCCCCGTTTGCATTCACCCGGAACTTGCCGCTGTTTTCAAACTCTGTCTTTCGTCCGCATTTGGAACACCGCCTTAAAACAGCAGGGAGCTTCTCATGTGTTATAATCCATTTTTTTCTGTAATCCCGATTCATAGCATATACCTCCGGAATACACATTATCATATCCAATTCCGGACATATACCTCGTTCTCGGTACAGAAGCAACAAAGAGGCGGTGCCTCCGGGATACCCGATTCACCGCCTCTGTCATTCCTTTTGTTTCCCCTTTCTCTTTTCCTGAAGCACAATTCTCTGGATGCTTTTCTCCGACAGGTAATACTGCCGGGCCAGCTCTCCCACTCTCAATCCTTCCAGGTATTTTCTATAAATCTCCGCATTTCTTATGTGCATCTCTTCCCTGATCCTGGACGTTTCACCCCACCGCTTTTTGTTCTCCTGCTTTCTGGGGATGTACACATACTCCCCGTCAATGTAGGTCTGGATCAGTTCAACCAGGGCCTCAGGAAGAATTTCATTTGCTTTCTGATAGCGCATCGCCGCCTCCCAAACATAGTTTACTGTCCGGAAATAGCAAAGGCTATACAATTACTTTCATTTTAACTGCATAAGCCTGTGCTATGCAGCCATAATATATTTCCTCATAAACAGAGCCTCCCTCATTTGCCGATATCCACGGTATACCCCGGTGGATGCACACGGTCCGGCTTGGTGTCTTTCCTCCCTGCGGGCGGAACCGGACCGGCGCGTATAATGTCTGTCGACATTATACCATGTCCTCTGTCCACGGTATACCCGGTGGATGCACACGGTCCGGCTTGGCGTCTTTCCTCCCTGCGGGCGGAACCGGACCGGCGCGTATAATGTCTGTCGACATTATACCTTAAAAACACCTTGCTGAAAACCTTATGTTTGATGCAGAATTGTCTTTAAGGAGCAGCTTCTGCTTTATGACGGCGCAGGTTCACACAGCATTCGCTCTCTCCCCTCTCTACCCCACTGTCTCATGCTGATCCAGCGGTTTTACATGGATATTGCTTCTGTACTCCGTCTCAGCCCAGTTGATGGTTTCTGCAATAAACGCCTCGGGATTCAGTTCCACTCCCCGGAGCATGAACTCCTTGAACTTCTGATATCCGGCCCTGTCAATCAGGTGCCCGCCGTGAAGGTAAACCGGTTTTCCCCCCAGCACCCACTCGGAGAACTTGGGCCAGTTCCTCATGATTGACAGTACGCTCTCCTGGGTCAGCCAGTTGGCAAACATCTTACCCATCCGCGGATACTGTTTTCCTGTTCTTCCCCCTATGACAATCTTATAGAAATCCTTGTCCGGCCTTCTCCACGCCCCGGTGGGACAGGCAGTTACGCATTCCCCGCAACCAACGCAGCAGCAGGATCCTTATCCACTTTTCCTTTATCGTTCAAAGAGAGTACTCTGGTGGCCGCTCCCTTGCACTTTTTCACGCATGCGCCGCAGCCGATGCACCGGTCAATATCATAAACCGGCTTTGTGCATCCGATAATTCCAAAATCCTGAAAATGTCCTTTGGCACAGTCGTTGGGACAGCCCGCAACGGAGATTTTTATATGGTATGGATTGGGATAGATGATTTTCTCCAGTTTATGGGCCATATCCTGTGTATTCACATTTCCCTTGATGCAATGGATTCCTCCGATACACGCCATAATATTCCTGGGCCTATATAGGGATACCCGTTATTGGTGTCCATATCCACTCCGCACAATTCGCACTCAACTGCTTCTATGTAGGGCTGAATATACTTATTTACCGCAGGGATATATTCCGCTTTGATTCCAGGCGCGTTAAGAGTCTGGCGCATGCCCAAATGAAAGGTTCCGTTCCCCCATGTATTGCACACATGGGCAATAGCCTCCAGCCACTTTGCATCAATCACGGCGCCCGGCACCCGCAGCTGCAACATAAATTCTCCCGGAATCTTGGATTGGCGGAAACAGTTGTTTCTTAATTTACCTATATTTATATCATTCACAGCAGTTCTTCCTCCTAATCTACCAGCTTTTTGCCAATGGTGTAATTAAATACCGGGCCGTCCAGGCAGACATACGTCTCATCAATCCTGCAATGTCCGCATTTTCCGATGGCACAGGACATTTTCCGCTCAAAAGACATCCAGATCTTATCCTCCGGCACCTTGCTTTCAATCAGGCTTTTAGATGCAAATTTCATCATAACGGGAGGGCCCACCACCAGACATTCATACTCGTCTCCAAAGGAATCAAATGGAATATCCTTCACAAACTCCGTCACCAATCCCTTGTTCCATCCCGGATAATCCTCCTGGTCCAGTGTACAGACCACATGAAAATGCTCCCCCTGTTTCCATTGTTCCAATTCCTCCCTAAACAAAATGCTCCGGGAATTCTTAAACCCAAGAATCAGGTAAATCTCCTTTCCATAGTCAGGCTGGGAAAACAACTGGTTTATCAGGCTCTTGACAGGGGAAACCCCTGTTCCTCCGGCTATAATCACCACATTTCTGCCTTTCAGCTCCTCTGTGGGCCAGCCGTTTCCATAACACCCCCTGATAAAAATATTGTCCCCCCGTCTCAATTCAAAAAGTTGATCGGTTACTTTTCCCACCTTTCTGATGGTAAAATCCGCATATCCCGGGCCAAAACCGCTGACTGATATAGGAGCCTCACCTATCTTCGGAAGGGACAGCTGCATAAACTGGCCATGTTTGATGGGAATATCATTTTCCACTCGGAAGGTCCACTCAAAGTCTGTCTGTTTTAACACTTCAATAATTTTATGAGCCTGTGGCTTTACCGGATTATTAAGCATGACTGGCCTCCTTCTGTCTGATCTCTTCTATTGCCCCGGACAGCTTATTCAACGTCTCAGGATAACCGATTAGCTGGGGGCATCGGGCCGAACACCGCCCGCAGCCCACACACATCGGCCCTGTGCGAAACCTCGCGTCGTGACCGTAGACCTTATGCAGAATCTTATAGCGGTATTTCTCCGATATTTTCTTTCTGAAACAGGCGCCCCCAGCCACCTGGTCAAAACCATCCACCATACAGGAGGAACAGGTTCTCCTTCTTTCACCCACCTTGCCGTTCTGGGTGTAGGTAATATCCGTTGTCTCAAAGCAGGTACAGGTACTGCAGGCCACTGTACACGCGCCGCAGGCAATGCACCTGGCGTCAAATTCATCCCACATGGGGTGGGCCTTGAGACGGTTCGCCATATCCAGATTTTCAATCACAGGAAAGTCCACCTTCAGTGCATTTTCCATAGGAAATGTAATCTCATAATCGGATTCGCCATAACCGGAAAAGAAATCTCCGAAAGCCTCATCCTTCACTTCCACATAAGCCCCGCCTTCTCCAAAGGACACAGCCACCGAGTAGTTGTCCGTAATATTGGAACCCACGCTGCAGCAGAAGCATCCGTCAAACTGCTCCTGACATTCCATCAGGGCAAATTTCACTTTTTCTCTTCTCCTCAAATAAAAGGGATCCTCTTCATCTCCATTTTCAAGGTAGATTTGATCCTGAATCTTCATTGCATTGATATCGCAGGCTCTTCCAAAAACAAGGATATCCCTTGTCTCCTCCATCTTGCTCTCCCTGAACTCATCATCCGTAAAATAGAACAAAGTCTGGGTAATAGGCGTTATTACCTCTTTCATTGCATAGGTGGATCTCTCGCGGAATTCAATCTCTGCGTATTTATGTATCTGCTTATACATAACCGAGTCCTCCCCTGCGTATCTTCCTCCGGCCGGTATTCTCACAGGGCGTAAATGACGTAGGTTTCTTCCAAATCAGCAAAAAGTCTGTCCATATCTGCTGCTTTGAGCTGGTAGGTCTTTGGGCTTCTCATTCCTTCTACTTCCTTTCTCACATTTTCCACATAGGACTACAAAGGCTTTCATTCCATTCTATTATAGAACTTGCCATACAATCCGTAAAATGCTAAACTTGTCATAAACTCATAGCCTATTATCTATGAATGTTGAAAAATACCGGAGGAAGAGGGATTATGACCATACGTGACCTGGAAATCTTTATCGCCGTGGCAGAGACAGGAAAGGTGGGAAGCGCAGCAAAAGCCCTGTACATATCGCAGCCTACAGTGAGCCATGCGATCGCGCAGATGGAAGAAGAATATCATGTGAAATTGTTCGAGCGGCTTTCAAAAAAGCTGTACATTACAGAAACAGGAAGGGAATTCCTTGGATATGCCAAACATATTACATCTGCCTTTTCAGAAATGGAAAAGTACCTGCACCATGCCTCCAGTGAACTCAGCATCCACATAGGGGCCTCACTTACTGTAGGCAGTTATTTCCTGAGCAATATTATCACCCGCTTTGAGCAGGAAAACCCACATGTAAGTATCCGGGTCTATATCGACAACTCCATGAACATAATCGATAAAATCTCCCGCGGAACTCTGGATATCGCTGTTATTGAAGGCAATATAAAGACCAAAGAGATCCTGGCAAACGATGTGTACGAGGACGAAATGGTTCTAATCTGCGGAAAAAATCATCCCTTTGCAGGGAAGGAATCCGTAAGTCTCTCAGACCTGGCAGGGAAAGACTTCGTGCTCCGGGAGGAGGGCTCCGGAACCAGGGAGTTCCTGACGGACCTGACGGAGGACCGGGGAATCCCCATTGTTGAAAAATGGATCTGCCACAGCTCAGATTCCATAATTAATATTGTGGCTTCAGGGCAGGGAGTCTCCATTTTATCCAAGTCTCTTCTGACACATCAGGAGGATGTGGAACAGATCGCTATCAACGATTTCCCTCTGAAGCGAAACTTTAAGATTATTTATCATAAAGATAAATTCCTCTCCTCCGCCCTGAAAAAATTGATTTCTGAAATAGAAAGCAGTTTTCATTTAAACGGCACAACCAAACCTTAGCTTGAGGTTGCTTTTATCCAAAAGCTTTCGCCGCAGCCGGCGCAATCCTTTCCTCTGCGGAACAGAGCGGCTTATTTTCAACTACAAAATACAATATTTGCAGGGCGGCACAGTCCCAAAGGCTATGCCGTCTTGCTTTTTCTTTGCCCTTCAATCGCTTGTGCGTCGCTGTCCTGCTCACAGGTATCAACGGCGGCTTGCCCGGTCTTTACAAACTCTGTCACTTCCTTTTGTTCGGCTTCAAACTCGGCGGACAGCTTCAAAAACCTACCGTGAGAAATCGCGCCTGTTATGTCGTCCTCATAGATGCGCCTGAAAATGTGGTCAGATTGGGGGATACGCTTCTTTGCCTGTTCTAACTCTTTCTTGCTTTAGGGGTACACCCACAATATCGAAAAAAGGATATTGCGAAAGCCTTTTTGCAGAAGCTATGGGGCGAACTTTTGAAGGAGATTCCTATGAGTATCACAACTTTTCGAGAGGGCCACAAGGCTGACCCCGGCTATCGGGAGGTATTCATGCAGGTGTTATTTCAAAATCTGATTGTAACGGCGGGAAAACCCGGCTTTGGAATGGTCTTATCCATAAGTGCCGGAGCAATCAATGTTTTACTTGATTATATTTTTGTTGTACCAATGGATATGGGAATTGCAGGTTCGGCGCTTGGCGCAGGGATTGGATATATGATACCAACTGTAATCGGAGTGGGATTTTTTGCACAGCCGAAAAGAACGCTTCATTTTCAAAAACCCTTTGTTGATTTCCATGTTCAAGGTACTGGCTATGGAACGTTTACTTAATTCCCTCCATCCTCCTTTCCGCAAAAGAATCCCAGGCTATCTATCATCAGCCTGGGATTCTTCTACTATATTTGTAATATCTGCTTATTCTTAATTCTGTTCCATTATTTTATGACTTATTATCCAATCTAAAATTTCATTATAACCAAGACTGCCATCTGCCACGCCTAATCCTAAAGCAATCAACTCTCGCTGTGTGAATTTTATATCTACTTGATTCAACCTTAGTATCATAAGCATAGACAACATGCCAATCCGCTTATTACCATCTAAAAAAGCTTGATTATTCACAATGCCAAAAGCAATCCTGGCGGCTTTTTCTTCAACCGTAGGATAAACTTCTATCTCCCCAAACCCACTGGATATGCTGAAAATAGCAGATTCCAACAGCCCCCTGTCTCTTAATCCATCCAGTCCGCCTGTTTTTTCTATAAGCCTTCCATGAATTTTGATAACTTCATCTACTGTTAAAATTATCATTTAGCCAACTCCAGAAATGCTTCCATATTTTCTTCAATTAAAGTGTCTGCTGTCATTTCTAACTTTTTTTCTCTTGCCGCTCTGATTCCTTTTATCGCTTCGTATTCCTCAAAATCCACCACAATATATCTGGGCTTATTATTTTTCAGAATTACAGCAAGACCATTTTCGTCTACAATATGCGTTACTTTAGAAAAATTCTGATTTGCTTCTGTCATTGCTACCAGCGCATCTGTATTTACCATCATATTCATCACCTCAACTTTAGTATATGCTAAAACTAGGATAAATACAACCTATTTTTCAAACAATCATCCCTCACCCCCGTCACTTGTGATACGGCTGTCCCGTCATAATCCTATATCCCCGGTAAATCTGCTCCAACAAAATCACCCTCATCAGCTGATGAGGGAACGTCATTTTAGAAAAACTGAGGGCGCAATCCGCCCGCTTCATCACTTCCCCGGAAAGTCCCAGGGAACCGCCGATCACAAACACGATCCGGCTCACGCCCTCCACGCCCAGGCGTTCTATTTTCTCCGCCAGTTCCTCGCTGGAGAGCATCCTTCCTTCTATGGCCAGAGCAATCACATAGGCTCCGTCCTTTATGTTAGAGAGTATCCGCCTGCCTTCCGTCTCCTTAATCTGACGCTCCAGGGCCGTACCTGCCGTCCGGGGTTTTCTCGTCTGATACCTGGATTATCTCCAGCTTACAGTACCTCCCAAGACGCTTGGCATACTCCTTCACCGCCTCCTCAAAGAACTGCTCCTTAATCTTTCCCACTGTCACAAGCGTTATCTTCATCTGTCAAAACTCCAGTATCATATCATACCACACAGCTCCCCCGTGAACAGAGGCGGACACGCCCATATTCACATATCCAAAGCTCTCATAATATTTAATTAAATGCTCTTTACAGGTAAGAATCAATCCCTTACGCCCCTGCTTCCTGGCCCTTTCTATGAGTGTATTCATCAGAAGTGACGCCACCCCGCGGCTGCGGTACGCCTCAATTACATCCAGTCCGAATATGCTCTGGTAAGCCCGGAGGGATTATGCAGGGAAATGTCCTCAAACATCTCATCTGCAATGGCTCTCTCATCCGTCACCGCTCCATTAATAAACCCGATAATCTGCCTTCCCGCCTCTGCCACCAGGAAGCTCTCCGGAAAAACCTCCAGCCGCTCCTTTAAAGATTTCCTGTCTGCGGCTTCAGCCGCAGGAAAACAAGCCAGTTCCACCCGGGCGATTGCCTCCAGATCCGCCGGCTCTGCTGTCCGTATTCTGTATTCCAACATTAGTCCGTTCCTCTCTTTGCACATTCCCGGCGCATATCTGCACCGGCCTTCCCCCTTCAGGGCGCTATCAGCTTTACCCGAAAATAATATCCTACGCCCCACTTTGTATGTACATACCTTGGGTCGCTTGGACTGGGCTCTATCTTCTCTCTCAGCCTTCTCACATGGACATCCACCGTCCGCACATCTCCATTCTCCATGCTTTATTGCCCCATACGTAGGTGAGAAGGGATTCCCTGCTGTAGACCTTGCTGGGATTGCGTACCAGGAGTTCCAGAAGATCAAATTCCTTGGCAGTCAGGTTAATTTCCCTTTCGGCAATAAATACCCGCCTGCTCTCCGTATCCATCTTAAGATCCCCAGCTGCGATAATATTATTTGCAGTCTCCTCCTTCTTTTGACGCTTATTCTTGGAATTGCGTCTCATGATGGCCTTAATTCTGGCCTTCACCTCCAAAATATTAAAGGCTTGCTGATATAATCGTCCGCGCCGTATTCCAGCCCCAAAATCTTATCCATATCGCCGCCCTTCGCCGTCAGCATGATAATAGCATATCCGAAAATTCCCGTATAGCCTGGCAGACTTCATATCCGTCATACTTGGGAAGCATTACATCCAAAAGAACCACATCGTATTCCGTCTGCTTGGCAAGCACCAATGCCTCCTCGCCGTCATAGGCGCAATCCACATCCATCCCGTCCTGCTCCAGACTGAAGCGGATGCCTTTAACAATTAATTTCTCATCATCTACAACTAATACCCTTGCCATGTTTCTGTCCCCTTATCTATCAATGGCGGCCCATAATCAGGGCCGCCCCGTCAATTTATACTGTTATGCTCTCCTTAATCTTTTCAAAAGCAGCTTCCTTGATTCCAGAAACATTCATTATGTCCTCTATGGTCCCGAATCCTCCGAACCTATCCCGATACCGGATAATATCCTCTGCTCTCGACCGGCCGATTCCACTAAGGCTCATCAGCTCCTCCACGGATGCAGTATTTATATTAACTTTTGCGCCGTCTCCTCCCGAAGCTCTGTCCGCCTGGAAGGGCAATACCGCTCTGCCCCCGGCTCTTCCACTCATCTGCCTGATCCCTGTGGGGCACCTCCAGCTTCATGCCGTCCTGCACCTCCTGGGCCAGATTCAGATAATCTCCTGCAGCCTCGCCGGAAAATCCTCCCGCTGCTATAACAGCCTCATAAACCCGGCTTCCAGCCGGCAGTTCATAGACGCCCGGCTTCTCCACCTGTCCGCAGACATGGACAAATACCGGGGGCAGAGCCGTCTTTTCAGGCTTATCCCCGCCGGATTCCCCAAAACGGCCGGATAACGGAACTTCTGAAGCTGCGGGCTCCTGCCCTGCCGCTTCTGACATCTCCTGATCCGCCGCTCTTGCTATATCCCGGCCCAAAGGCTCTGCAGATTCAAGGGTCATCACAGACTCGTCCTGAGGCCCAAAACCCCCTGAACTGCCGCAGCTATAGCATATGCCTGCAGCCAACATACATATGACTATCCCAGCCAGCCTGTACCTTTTGAAAGAACTAAGTTTCATCTTCAATGGTATTCCTCCTTTTTGTGGAGTACCATCTCAGCCTGATATTACTATTCTAACTAAAAGAACCTTCAAATACAAGCTTTATTTCCACTTTTTATCGTTCAAAAACGATGATTCCGCCGATGGCGATGGCGGCTCCTATAAGCTTATGCCACACAAACGGCGCCTTTTCCACTCCGAACAGGCCGAATAATTCAATCCCGTAGGCTACAATAATCTGGGAAATCACGATCAGAAGCGCTGTCTGTGCAGGCCCCAGAGAAGCCATGCTGCGGATAACCGTATAAGTAATCAGGCTCCCATAATGCCGCCCAATAAAACATACTTGGGAGTAACTGCCATCAGTCCTCCTACGGGTTCTCTCCCTGTGAACAGCCAGATAAGAACACAGGTGATAAATGCAGTCAACTGTACCCAGCCCGCTGCCACCCACACGCTGGTCTGCTTCGTCACCTCCGTGTTGAATACTCCCTGCAAGCTCATCAATGCGCCCGACGCCAATGCTATAATAAATCCCATTTGCTGATTTTCCTGCCTTTCCGTCATTTTTATCTCCCTTTAGCTTTCCCTGGGAATCCGTTTTTATTCTAAGAAACATAACCATTGGGAAGGAGTTGAAAGACCTCTGCATATGATATATAATCAATCCGTCAGGAGGCGCAGGCAATGGATATAATTTTAGAAAATTTTTTCAAAGCTGCAGCCTGGGCGATGGAAACGCCCAGGCCATATTCTGCTTTTCATATAGCGTTCGGAACTGCCGGTATTCTCTCAGCCGTTATTCTGGCCCGCAGACTGTCTGAAAGGCCGGCTTCCCGGATCCTTTTTATCTCAGCTCTGGTTCTGGCAGCCAGCGAATTATTTAAACAGGGTTTTCTTTACTATATTGTGAACGGCAGAACCTATGACTGGTGGTATTTCCCCTTTCAGCTCTGCAGCGTACCCATGTACCTTGGACTTTCATATCCCGTTCTCAAAAACTGTCTCTGGAAACAGCTGCAACGTCCACTGCCACCTTTATTCAGGATTACGCTGTTTTAGGAGGCTTTATGGCTCTGGCTGAGCCCAGCGGGCTGCTGCATCCTTATTGGGTCCTGACGCTTCACGGACTAATCTGGCATTTTATTCTGATTTTTATGGGAGTTTACTGCGCCCTGTCAAACACGAGCAGCCGGAAACCGGAAGGGTTTCTCTCCACCCTGCCCCTGTTTCTCGCTGCTCGCTCACCGCCACTTTTATTAATATTTGCTTCCCACCCTTCGGAATGCCGACATGTTCTATATCAGCCCTATTACCCCAACGGCAGATTGTATTTCACCAGATATCCCTGGCCATCGGCACTCTTGCGGAAATCTTCTGTACCTGGCTTCTGTGATTCTGGGAGGCTTTATCTGCCATCTGGCCTGCCGGTTCCTGACCTGCAAATCAGTACGTTCCCCTTTTTAGAAGCTTGCGGAGATACCTGTAGGTTGTCTCCTCCCCCTCATCTTTCAGCATTACCAGAAGTTTTTCTAAAAGCGCCCTTGTATCCGGGTGGATGGTAATATACTTTTTTGTATACTCATAGTACTCCAAGGGTGCAGCGCTGGTATAATTTTTCCCCTTATATACTTCGCAGGCGGCAATGCGGTCACATACCATCTCCGCCACATACCTGAGGGGCATTTTATTGCCTACCAGTCCTTCTTCTTTGTGATTGGATACGTCGATCCAATATTCATAATGATGCTTGTTCCTGCCTTTGTGGTGAAGCCAGGCCCGGGAGAATCCCACCGTCTCCCGCTCCGCCGCATTGGGGCTTCTGGTTCCCTGATAATAGCGGACCCCTGTCCAGAACTCCTCAGGGCTGTATTTTGAAAGATCATGGGTCAGTCCCTGCCAGTACAGCCCCAGCCTGAAGCAATGCTTTCTGACCAGGTGCCTGTGCTTTGTGATGGTGCAGAAATGCTTCCATATATTTGAAATCTTCATTCTGTATCCCTTCTTTATAACGCCTATTGTCCTGATTCCATTCCCCCGCCTTTTTCATGGCGCCTCTTCCTAATCTGCGCCCGATCCCAACGGGGCCCTTTGTAATCCGCTGCCGGGAAAGGGAGGGCTGCGTTATTACGCCTTGCGATATTATATCACAAAATTTAGACTTTGACCCTTATTTCTTTCTGTTTTCATCGCCCGCCTCTCTCATCCGGCCGACGTTTCCCCCTTTCGATCATATGACGATTCTTTCATTTAGTCCTGTCCGCATATGCAGCCATTCCCTGGATTTTGACCCGAAACGGCCGTTTACACCTCTCTGTCCCTTCACCGCTCTTTCCGATCAACACGGGATGTTTTGGAAGCGGCGGCAATGATTTTCATGTAATTCCGGCAGTCCTCCCCTCTCAGGCTGTGTTCCCCTCCTCCGTAGCACACACAATCCAGACGGTGGGCCAGGCGGAAGAGCTCCTCCCGCTGCCTGTTCTCACCAGCCTCCAGACGGGCGGCCAGGCGGCGCATATATTCTCCTGGCCCTTCACCTGTCTGTCTGGAAACCTTCCTGCGTTTTCCCAAACGCTCCGCATATACAAGCATACCTTCCAGGGTATTGCGGTTTCGCCGGTAACGAAATTCAAACAGAATCCCATCCCTCATTCTCCCTGCCAGCGTAAGCAGAGCTTCCAGGACATAGCTCTTTCTGACAATGGCCTTCTCCGCCCTTAAGGGCCCCGCCCCTTTAAGTTTCATTCCCCTGAAACGGCGGAACACCCATATTAATCCGGCTATGGCAGCCAGCGCCAGAAGCGCCCCGGCCACCCAGTCCGGCACCTGGATAACAGCGTTCTCCACTTTTTCTATAATCTCCTGCTTTTGTACATACAGCCCGCTGTTCTGCATACCTGCAGGCCCATTGGGCATCAGCATTATAAAGAAATATATTACATAGCCCACTGCCATGGCAAAAAGGGTCATCACCAGCTCCACGGCTTTCAGAACATATCCCATAAGCCACAGAAACAGATCCACAGCATTGTGCACTTTCCCTGAGGCGAGGCCCACCACAGCTGCAGCCGCGCCCACAACGGCGCCCCCTGACAGGACCAGCACAGCCCTGCCTCCTGCACCGGAGCCCTGGATAACAGCCGCCCCCTCATCCTTTGTCCGGATCTGGTTTACCGCTGTCAGATTCAGGACAATCGCTCCCATGGCTAACAGCGGAATAAGACGGGTCATATCCGTCCCTAAAAACCCCGGGGCGCCCTGATTTGCCGGCAATGCCGATATCTGCCCCGCCCTCCCTTCTTCCATCCACCAGATTTCATACAGGTAAAATCCAAGAATCACAATCAGGGCGTCAACATACCGCTGAATTCCGTTGGCCCCAGGCAGCCGGAAGGATAACCAGGCGCTGTGGGCGCCTGTAAGAGCTGCCGCTCCTGCCAGAAGCCACGGAAACGCTTTCCATCCCTCTCCCAGAGAGTGGGCCGCCACATACCAGGCCCCGGCTGCCACAGCAGCAAGATTCCAGGCAATATAAAAATTTACCGGGATCTCACGATACACCAGCAGCCGATCCCCCAAAAACAGGGCAAGCAGAAACAGGCACCAGACTCCCATATGGATCCACAGTCCCCCGCGCCCGGACATAATCGGAAACTGACAAAAGAAAATCCCGCAGATTACCACATCTGAAACCAAAATTCCAAATCCCCGCACACAATCACGTAGCAGATGACGTACCATACACTCCTCCCCCCTCCTTCACAATGCTTCTATATTCCCCGCAGATATCCGCCCCATATAGGCAGGCATTGTCTCTCAGCTCCCCGCTGCGGCTTTCTCCCGCCAAAATATGCACTCTGCCGTCTCCCAGCGTATCCGCCAGCTCCTCCAGGCAGTTTCTGCCGTCTGCAGCCGTACAGACATAGATATCTCCCAGGCGGTGTGCCGCCTGCCAGAATTCTTCATAGGGAAAGACTACGTCCTCCGCCTGGTAATCCAGCATGGCCAGAGCTCCATCGGTTCCGCCTGCTGATCCTGACGTTCCCCCGGCATGCAGAACACAGGCTGCCGGGCGCCATATCCGGGCAGCACCAGGGCTGCAGGCACCCCCCTTTGGGCCAGAGCTGTAATGCATGATGCAATCAGGCTGATCATCCCCTCCAGTTTTTTCTCTCTCAGAAACCGTTCCACCACAGTCTGATTGTTTGCATTTTTCCTCTCCTCCACCCGTCTGAAGCTTTCCAGATCCAGAACAAAAGCCGCACAGGCCGGCAACACGGATTCATAGACATTCACTATCAAGCGCCCGCACCTGGCCAGCAGACGCCAGTTAATCCTGCGCACCGGATCTCCGGGTTCATATGGCCTGCTGCTTTTCAAAAGGGTAATATCCTCCGTCTGCCCCCGGCTGCAGGCCACCGCTTCCTGAGAGATTCTGAGAAAATGATTACTGACACAGGAATCAGGCGGGGATACAGAACCAGGCGGAGGGGCGCATCCAGCAGGTGCGCGTCCGTTCTGGCAGACAGCCCAAAGCCATCTCCTGCCTGCAAGCCAATGGAATTTATGGAAACCACCCCTCTGTGCACTGCCAAAAGCTCCTCCTGCCAGGTAATCTCCTGCTGCCACAGCAGCCACACAAACCGCTCCTTCACTGCCGTCTCCTCATCCTGCCGGCCATGCATTACAAACCTGAAAAATTCCTTTGCATTTACAGGCCGCACCAGCTCCTTCCTGCCTGTGGGCAGAATTACATCCAGCCATATAAGAGGAAAGAGGCTCTGGTTGCGCACCTTCAGCTCCACCACACATTTCTCACCCACATGGCAGACGCTGTTTACCGCCCGTACCGACAGTTGTACATGACGGCAGATTCCCCTGCTCCACACCCTGGAGCAAAGGCACAGAAAGAAAAAACAAAAGCAAAAAAGCCCCTATCATGGCAGCCTGAAAGTAAATCGCCAGCACCGCAAAAAAAAGCAGTGTCAGAAGGCCCGGAATACTGCTGAATATGCTGTCGCGGCTCTGGGAAGGAGGTATTTTCTTACCGTCCATGAAACAACTCCTTTTTATAAGGCGGCACAGGGGTTTTCTCCAAAATCTCCTGCAAAATCCCCTCTGCCGTCTTTTTCTGAAAACGTGCATCTCCCGTCAGCGATACCCTGTGCTCCATGACCGGCTGCCAGATATCCTTGATATCCTCAGGGACAACATAGGTTCTCCCCCTCATAGCGGCCAGGGCCTTACTTCCCTGATAAAGGCACCTTGAAGCCCTGGGGCTCCCTCCCTGCTTAAACCAGGGGCTTGTCCGCGTCCTCTGTACCAAATCCACAATATAGCGGCTGCAATACTCCGAGATCGCCACAGCGGCGATCTCCTTTCGCAGTTCCATCAGAATTTCCGGATCTGTAACCCCGTTCACCTCCTCATAGGGGGTACGGCTTCCCAAATGCTCCAGTATCCTCATCTCCTCCTCCGCCTCCGGGTATCCCAGGGACAGGCATACAAAGAAGCGGTCCATCTGAGCGGCCGGCAGCATGAAGGTGCTCTCCTGCTCCACCGGATTCTGCGTTGCCATCACCAAAAAAGGCTCCGGCAGCTTCAGGCTCTTGCCGTCAATGGTAGTCTGCCCCTCCTCCATAGCTTCCAAAAGGGCGGACTGCGTCCGGGGGATAGCCCGGTTGATCTCGTCAGCCAGAAGCAGATTTGTATGCACCGGTCCCTTTATCAGCTCAAACTCCGATGTTTTCTGATTAAATACCGTCATTCCCACAATATCTGAGGGCAGCAGATCCGGCGTAAACTGCAGCCGCTTAAAACCACAGCCCAACGCCAGGGACAAGGTTTTAACCAGCGTGGTTTTTCCGCTTCCCGGCAGATCGTTCAGCAGCACATGTCCTCCCGCAAATATAGTCATCAATATCAAATCAATCTGACGCCTTTTTCCTACAATAATCTTCTCGGTTTCCCGCTCCAAAAGCTCCGTATAATATACAACGGTTTCCATAGCCCGCCCTCCTCTTATTTGGCAAAAAATTGCAGCCTGTATTCCATTTTAACCGAAAAATATTCATTTGGGAATATGACATTTCAGGCTTAACAAATCTTTTGACAACAGATTCTAAGGTTTGTGTAAATTGTTTATGCTTTATGACCAAAAACGTTTGACACTTTTCAACATTTGTGATATTCTAAGGGCAGTTGCGAAATAGCTTGCAACATAAGAACATTTTTTAATATTTTTGGAGGTATCGTAATGAAAGGTACAGTTAAGTGGTTCAACAACCAGAAGGGTTACGGATTTATTTCCGACGAGCAGGGCAACGATGTTTTCGTACACTACTCAGGTCTGAACATGGAAGGCTTCAAGTCCTTAGACGAGGGCGCAGAAGTCGAGTTTGACGTAGTTAACGGAGCTAAAGGTCCCCAGGCTACTAACGTAACCAGACTTTAATCAATGAACAACAGTGTACCTTTTTCAAACATATATCATCACTGATAGAAAGTTGAAGTAAGTTATATCTGATTTCAAATGATTACAAAAGGCCAGTCGCGAGACTGGCTTTATTGTTGCCTTTTTCGGAGCCTTGAGCCTCCCCCGGCCTATCTGGCCTTGTTAAATAAATCCTTTAACTCGTCCACTGTAAATGCATAATTCTTATTGCAAAAATGGCAGTTCACCTCAATGGTCTTTCCGTCGTCTATCATTTCCTGGAGTTCCTTTTTTCCCACACTGATCAACGCCTTTTCCACCCGTTTCTTTGTACAGCTGCATGTAAATGCTGCAGGGATCCTGTCGTTAATCTCCAGGCCGAACTCTCCCAGAATGTTCTCCAGTACCATCTCAGGCGTGTTTCCCTCATCCAGCAATGTTGTAACAGAGGTAATCTCCTTAAGTTTCTCCTCCAGCCGTCCAATGACGTCCTCCCCGGCCCCCGGCATCAGCTGAATTATAAAACCGCCTGCCTGGCGAACCGTGTTGTCCCTGTTCATGAGAACTCCAAGGGCTACGGAAGAAGGGGTCTGCTCAGAGGTGGCATAATAATAGGTAATGTCCTCCGCAATCTCTCCTGACACCAATATGGTCTGTCCTGTGTATGGCTCCTTCAGGCCGATATCCTTTATAACACTCAGCACACCTACGCCCAGAGCTCCTCCTACATCCAGCTTGCCCTTGTCATTTGGGGGAAGCATTACCATGGGGTTAAATGCATACCCTTTTACATTTCCCCTGGAATCCGCTGTAACCGTAAGTCCCTGAATAGGTCCGTCCCCCTGGATTTTCAAAGTGAGAAGATCCTCCGCGCCTTTCATTTCACAGCCCATCATAACCCCTGCCGTAAGGAGCCGGCCCAGGGCGGCTGTGGCCACAGGGCTTGTGTTATGGTTCTTTCTGGCTTTCTCTGTCAAATCTCTTGTGGTTGCCGCAAACGCTCGGATCTCTCCCCGGGCTGCCGTTGCTCTGATTACATAATCTGCCATTTTCTATCGCTCCTTGTCTTTTTTCTCATTCTTGGCTCCGGACTTTTGCTGTTCCCGGACCACTACATAGATTCGCTCGCTGTCCTCCTGACCGGGTCATGGTACAGGCGTCATAAGCAGCCACAAATTCCAGGCCGCTGTCTGAGGCTGCAGCCTTCACATCTTCCAGCTGTAGGCCCTCTGGTAATGAGTCTCCTCAAATTTCCGGTACAGCTCCCCCTCACGTATGAAAAGAATCAAATCGTATTCATTGATCCCTTCCCCTTCGTCATAAAAGTTATTCCATATAAAGCTGCTCTCCTCCCGGTCCTCCGCGAAGGTACGCTCTCCCAGCAATTCCTTATACTTATATTCTGTGTTCATATCAAAGATAAATACCCCGCCCGGATCCAGGTAATTGTTTACAAGCCTGAACACCTGGGTTAAATCCTCATATTCCAGAAGATAATTCATGGAATCACAGATACTCACAACTGCCCCTACAGTGCCGTAAAGTTCAAATTCACGCATATCCTGAAGAAGATACAGTATTTTCCCACCGGCTCCCTGCACCTTGTCCATAGCAATCTGAAGCATTTCACCCGAATTATCCACACCGATCATATCGTATCCGGCCTCTGCCAGAAGTCTGGTAACATTTCCTGTGCCGCAGCCCAGATCCAGCACCAGGCCGTCCTCCACGCCATATTCTCTCAGAAGGCCCGTAAGATAATCGCACCACTCCTTATAGGTACATTATCTTGAAACAGATCGTAAACTTCCGCAAAACCGGTATATGCTTCCATAGGCTTATCCATCCCTTTCATATAGATTGCAAAAGCGCCTGCCCGGATATTCTCCGGACAGGCGGCATTATCCTGCGGAACCTATGCTTTTGAGCTTCCATTACGCATTTTTACCACAACATTTTTTGTATTTCTTACCGCTTCCGCATGGACAGGGATCATTTGGGAAAACCTTCTTGTCCTTGCGTATTGTACCGGACGCCTTCTGTGTCTTATAAAGCTCCTTGCGTTTCTCCTCCGTGAGAATATCATCCCACATAGGAAGCTCATACAGCCAGTCGGCCTTAGCTTCCACCATATTGTAATAAAGCTTCTCCGGATCGATCTCGATCTTAACCTGGGTATCTTCTTCCATGGTATCGATGGGGTTTTCGTAGCCCTTCAAGCTTTCGTTAATGCCGTCCAGAAAACCGGTCATAATCAAAAGTTCGGTGCCGTACCTGTCGGCCAGCTCCTTGACAGTTCCTGTAATCACCTCTGTGGGAGCGGAGAGAATCTGCTCGTAAATTCCCTTTTCAATCTGAAAATATCCAGCCCAAAGTTCTTCTCTTTTTTATCATCCAGCCGTCTCCATATGCCAGATTTCTCCATGTCTCTAATAATGCCATTGTAACATCCATCCTTTTTGTATTATTTATGTTCATGTCCGCGCCATGACCTATATACGCAAAACCTTATGCAGCCTGTCCATGGGGACTCATAAACCATAGTATATAACAAATCGGAAGATTTTTCAAATATATTTTCATTTCTGGGATAAATATGCAGATTCCCCTGAGAAAGATAGGTTGTAAGGTCATATTTGCCGTATGATTTACTGGTTTCTGCAAATACTAAGCAGGAAATAAATTATTTATTTTAAGGAGGTTTACCATGAAAGTAGACGGAAAGAATGAGAGCATCCAATGTACAATTAAGAACTGCACCCATCACGCACAGGAAGAAAACTACTGTACTCTGGACAGAATTATGGTTGGCACACACGAGACAAATCCTACAAAGAAGGAATGTACAGACTGTGAGTCTTTCGTAAACAAAGCTTAATAGCGGAAGCAGGAAATGAGGGGCGGAGAACGCCCCCATTTTTTATGCCGGACTCCATGGCATGGCGTTAGAAAAAAGGAATCCCGTCTGTCCTGCTGATACAGGAAAAGGACGGGATCCCCTTATGTTTTCAGACATTTTAACTTTATCCACATTCTTTTCCACAATATTGTGGATAACTTTTCTCTTAGTAGAAAAAAGCTTGTCCCAACCATCAATTAGACAGGCTTTCTCTTTGTATTAGGCCCCATCCCTTCCCGCCTGGAATTATGGGTCTGATTCTGGTTTTCCGGTTTCACCTTTTCCGTGACGCTGTTAAACATTTCGTTGGATTTCTTCTGCGCCAGCTTTTCCTCTTTATCTCTGTTCATATTTTTCACCTCTGACAATAGTATGGAGAAAACCGGGCCCCATTATTCTTTTTTATAAACTGCGTCAGAAAATTAGTTTAAAAATATTTTTATTCCGAATGTATATAATTTCAAAAGGCGGCCATAATAGGAGTATACACGAAAGAGAAAAATAATTAATACTTATCCTCCCCTTTTTTCCAGGCCTGCCGCCAATGTGCGGCGGGCCTGGATTTTTTCGTCTTTGGCCATCCTTCCCAAGGGCATAAAACCCTTGCGTGCCCACAATGGTATTTTAGTTCATGCTCCGGGGAGTGGAACTAAATCCCGAGGCGTTTATTGCAGAAACCATCATACTGCAACGAAAATCCCAAATCAAGTTGACAATTGCTTCAAAATGTGCTATGATTAAGTAGTATTTTTTTATAAGATTCTGATTTCACATATTTTTGCAAGTCATTATTCCTATGATGGTTTACAAAAATATGTGATTTTTTATATTATAAAAAATACTTAAACAATACCTGTTAAGCAGTGAACAGAACCTGTTCAGAAAGGTGGTAACTTGTTTGAAAAAGGAAATTTTATACTTTACGGAACCGTGGGCGTGTGTCAGGTAAATGAGATATCCAAAACAGATTTCTCAAATAATGACAAATTATATTATTATCTGACGCCAAAATTCGAGCCAAATAGAACGATCTGTATCCCTGTAGACACCGACAAGGTAATGATGAGGGATATTATGACAAAAGAGGAAGCTGAAAGTTTTGTTATGTCATGGCCGGATGTCAAATGCAAGAAGTACGCAAGTGACAGGGAACGGCCTCAAATCTACAAACAGATTCTCCAGTCGGGAAGCTGTCTGGAGCTGGCTGCGATGATAAAGGAAATTTCTCATATGGAGATTTCCCGCAAGGGCAAGGGAAGGCTTTTGACAATCCGTGAAAAAGATGGGGTCAAAGCGGCCAGGAAACTGCTCTTCGGAGAATTAGCCGCAGCGTTGGACATCTTTCCTGATGCAGTGCCGGACTACATCCATGAACTGACCGGCTACATCTGCTGATAGGGCCCAGCTGTAATTCCTGAACGCTTCCAAGATTGTTCAAACGCCCTTTTACAGAACCAGCAGCAGGGTCCCGGTAATAAGTACAATACTGATGACGATAGACAGTGAATTCACCACGCTGGAAAGCCCCACATCCCCCCCGATGTTCCCGGTAAAAGCCGGAGCTGCGGAGGCAATGGGGCTTAAGGCCAGAATTGCCAGGGCCTGGCGGTATTCTGCCCCAAAGGCAGGAGCAGATAGAAGGCTGCCGCCAGAGCAACGGATACCGAATACCGGATCCCCAGAATCTTCACGATCCTTCCCGTCTGCTCTCTGCCTCCGCTCAGCTTAAAGCCCACCCCGATCATCAGCATAGCCATGAACCCGTTGGCCCCGGCTATTATGCCTGTAAAAGATGTCACAGCCGCAGGCAGAGGTATATGAAGAAGGGACAAAATAATCATCAATACATAGGCGTCAAAGGGAACCGAGTGAAACAGGGTCTTTATAATAGGCCCCGGCCGAATCCCTCCCCTTCCCTCTTTAATCATAACAGCCAGGCTGAAGGTGCCTCCCAGACAGATAAAGGCGTTGCCGGAGTCGAATATACTTGTTGCCACCACGCCCAGCGGTCCCAGAAAACTCTGTGCAAAAGGCATGGTAAAGTTCCCGATATTATAACCGGTCAGGTTAAGGACGTGAAATGCCTTCTCATCCCTGCTCTTACCCGCGCACACCAGAAATGCCAGTAAAACCAGCAAAGCCCCTCCTCCAAATCCCAGGAGGCTCATTACAAGCATAGACGGCTGCAAAACGATTCCCGAAAAATTGGATATGATTGCTGCAGGAAGGGTAATCTTCAATACAATTTTAGACAGTACGTAAAAATCTTCTTCTCTGAAGAATCCCTTCCGCCTCAGCACATTTCCCATAATAATAATCGCCACAAAGGACGCTGCCTTTATCAATATCTCCGCCATTCTGTCTGATTCCCCACTTACTAATAAATACTCCAGAGCGTATATGAAAATTGCTTTGTGTCAGCTGCGCCTCCTGCCTTGCTTTCAAAGGCACTCTAGTACTATACCAAATGCCGGTAAAAACCGCAACGCAATCCTCTGTAAAAAGGCAAAAACCGCCGGCAGTGATCCATAACTGCCGGCAGCATACATTTTTCTATTCTTTATACATAACCCAGGAGCCCCGGAAGCCACATGGAGATGATTGGCACATAGGATACCAGCAGCAGCACTATAAATATGGCTGCAAAGTAGAGAAGCAGAGGCTTGATTACATTTTCAATCTTGGTCTTTCCAACCTTGACTCCTACAAACAGCGTAGTGCCACAGGGGGAGTGATGGTTCCGATACACAGGTTAAATATCATCATAATGCCAAAATGTACCGTGTTCATACCCAGGGCCTGACAGATAGGAAGGAAAATCGGCGTGAAAATAAGACAGGCCGGAGTCATATCCATAAATGTACCGATAATCAGCAGCAGAATATTGATAATAAACAGAATCACATACCTGTTGTTGCTGATTCCCAGCATTGCCTGGGATACGGCCGTAGGAATTCCTGTAAACGCCATAACCCAGCTCATAATACTGGAAACGCCAATAAGGAAAATAATGATACCGGTCATCTCTGCACTATCCAGAAAAATTTTCGGAAGTTCTGAAAATTTAATGGACTTATAGAAAAACAGAGATAATATCAGGCTGTAAACTACCGCTACCACGCTTCCCTCCGTAGCTGTGAAAATACCGCTGATAATACCGCCAATTACAATTACGATCATCAGAAGGCAGGGCAGCGCCTGAAAAACCACCTTCAGCTTTTCACTGGAGCTGAATTTCCGGGTGCTTCTGTATCCTTTTTTCTTGGCAAAGTAGAAGATAACCGCCATACAGGCAAGTCCCCAGAGAATCCCCGGAATATAACCTGCCATAAACAGGGCTGCCACAGAGGTTCCGCCGCTGACCAGCGAATAGGTAATCATAACATTGCTGGGAGGAATCAGCAGGCCTGTGGGGGCTGTGGCAATGTTGGCTGCTGCGGAAAAGTCTCTGTCATAGCCCTCCTCCTCCTCAATAGGTCCGATAATAGAGCCCATGGCTGAAGCGGCAGCCGTACCGGAACCGGAGATTGCGCCGAACAGCATGTTGGCCACAGCGTTGGTATGTGCCAGCGCTCCCGGAATCCGACCGGTGAAAAGCTTTGCAAAATTGATGAGACGGATAGCAATTCCGCCCTTATTCATAATATTTCCTGCCAGTATAAAAAACGGGATGGCCAGAAGGCTGAAAACGGAAATACCGGAAAAAATCCGCTGGGCCCCCGTAAGCACCGAAGCCCCTGTGTTCAGTACAGGCAGAATGGCGCAAATGGAAGAGACGGCCAAGGCCACCGCTATGGGTACGCCGGCCAGAAGCATTATTAACAAAAGGACCAGAATAATCAGTCCGCAGGCAACTGCAATATCCATATTATGCACCCTCCTTTTCGCTGAAATCCGTATGCATCATATCGGCCGCGTTCATAAGACTGAACACCATAATCAAAATCCCCGTTACAGGTACAATCACATAGATATACCCCATAGGCACGCGCAGGGACGCCGTGGTCTGAATCATCGTCAGCTTGGTGATGGAAATGCCTCCGTAAACCATCACAACACCTGCAAATGAAAAGGACAGAAGGTCAATGGCGATCTCCAGATATTTTTTAGGGGCTCCCAACAGCTTGTCTGCAAGGAATCCCATCCGCATGTGGTCCCGCTTGCCAAATACATAGGCGGAAGCCAGAAGGGCCATCCACGTAAATGAGTAGGTCAGAAGCTCCTCAGATACAGTACTGGGCCGGTTAAAGAAATACCGGGTTATGATCTGATAGGCGCCGATTACAGTCATGGCTGCAAAGAGGCAGATGATGAATACGCCCAGAACACGCATGATTGCGGCTCTTGCTTTATGCATTCCTTCCATATTTTATTGTCCTCCCTTCGCTTTCTTGTTGGCTTCCTGGATGTAATTGTAGAGGTCTGTGATCTTGGGGTTATCACTGAGCATTTTCTCATGAAGAGGAAGTACTCTCTGCTTGAACGCCTCCACGTCCACATCGATAAATTCCACTCCCATATCGTTTATGGCGATATTTTTGCCTCCTGGATGCTCTTGTCCCACTCCTCCATCTCCACCTGGGTGGAAAGGGCCGCGGCTTCCTTGAAAATGTCGTATTCCTCAGGACTCAGGCCGTTTAAGAATTTAAGGTTAGCAACCAGCATATCCGGCACCATCTGGTGCTTGTTATAGGCATAATATTTTGCAACCTCTCCGTGTTTGTTATTGGTGAGAGCCAGCTCATTGTTCTCGGCTCCGTCAATAACACCCTGCTGAATGGCTGTGTAAACCTCTCCAAAGCCCATGGGGGCTGCAGCCGCGCCAAAAGCATTGACCATGGCTACGCTGGCCGGGCTTTGCTGCACTCTGATTTTTTGCCTTTTAAATCATCAGGGGTGTGGATGGGTGTTTTAGCGTAAAAATTTCTGGTGCCTGCGTTGTACCAGGTTACCACACGGAATCCTGCCTCATCTGTGGAGGCGTAAACCTGCTCCATATATTCCGTATCCTGCATAACCGATTTGTAAACATCCTCGGAGTCAAAAAGATAGGGCATGCTGAATATCTCGTACACGCTTGCAAATGTCTCCAGATTAGCAGTTCCTGCAACTACAAAATCGATAGCTCCTGTCTGTGTCAGCTCTATGGCCTTCTGGGCTGAACCCAGAATCTCGTTGGGGAAGATCTGCACTTCATACTTGTCTCCCAGACGTTCTTCCACATACTCCTTAAATGCCAGAAGCCGATGTGCTCAGGATGGGTTTCCGACTGTGCGTGGGATATACGGATAATCCTCTTTCCCGAGGTTATCCCGCTGCAGCCTGTAAGGCCGATCCCAACAGCAGCCGCAAGTATACAGGCTGTCAGTTTCTTTAAGATTCTTCTCACTGTTTTCCATTCCTTTCCCTGTTGATAATGCAAATTGAAATTTGGGGTGTTGTGGGGCTTAGCCTGGCCTGCCCTATTAAGTGCAGCTCTGCGTTCACTTGCCCGGTCCGCTGTACCCGGCGGTATTTTTTGTACCGCTCATTGCCTACCTGAATATTTTAGACTGTTTTTCCACTTCCCATACTGTTTTTGTCTAAACACGCTCTGCAGGTATTTTAAAGCAGAGAAAAGCCCCATGGCTGTATAATCAAAATGCGTTAAGGTTTTTGGCGCCGCTCTTAACAACTTCTTAATTATATAGCCGGGGGCTTTTATTTTGTACCGTAAAACTTTGTCTTTTAGGAAGAAGATTTTGTCCTCCCCTCTTTTTCTCTTGTGACTATCCGTATATATGCACAAAATTTACTTCTTATTTTTGTGCACTTTGTCCATCTCTAAATTCCGATGGTATCATTCCCGTTACTCTCTTAAACACTTTGGCAAAATAATTGGAATCATAATATCCAACCTGCATACTCACTTCCTTGACGCTGGCGTTCTTGTCCGTGAGCAGACGTTTCGCCTCATTGATGCGGAAATTGGTCAGGTAGGCTGTGAAATTCTGGTCAAAACACTGCTTAAACAGTTTACAAAAATATGCGTCGGAGTAATTCATCATCCTGGCTCCGTCCTGCATGGAAATTTCTTTCATGTAGTTGCTGCGGATAAATTCACGGATCCGTTCCGCCGCCTGGGCCAGACGGCTGTCTCCCTCCGGCGTCGGGCTTTCATCGTCGGGGGACTCCCGAAACTCATCTGCGCTTTCCGGGGATTTCCCGGCCTTTTCTCCGTCCGCTCCGCCTTCCCGCCCGGTTCTTCCCCCTGTCCCCACATCCCTGCCGCTCCGCTCCAGACGCCTGTCCGTAAGCCGCATGGCCTCCTCCATCACTGCCGCCAGCTCCTCGTCCTCGCAGGGCTTTAACAGATAATCCAGGGCCCGGATTACAATGGCGCGCTTGGCATAGGCAAAATCATCGTATGCCGTGAGGAAGATAATAATGCAGTCCTCGTCCATCCTCCGTATCTGCTCTGCAGCCGTCACCCCGTCCATCTCCGGCATGGAAATATCCATGATCACAATCTGGCTGCTCTCCTCCCGGAACACCTCCAGAGCATGGGCGCCGTCGGCAGCCTCATGAATCTCCAGGCTGTCCCCGAAATGCTTCCTCAGCCGCTTCGCCAACGCCATCCTCTCGATCTGTTCATCATCTGCAAGCAATACCCGATACATGCGCTTACCTCCTTCCTCCTTTTAAAAGCTCCGGCGTAAATGCCAGCTGTACCACCGTACCGCAGCCTTCACAGCTGTACAACTCCATCTCCCCGTCCTCATACATGGCATGAACTCTCCTGTAAATATTTCCCAATCCTACCCCTGTTTTGCCCTCCTGTCCGCTGCGCAGTTCCTCCCGTATCTCAGAAAGCCGTTCCGCCTTCATACCCGTTCCGGTGTCCGCCACTGAAATGCGAAGCCGCTTTCCCTCCATCCAGGTACGGACATGGATCCGGCCCCCCCGGCTTCTGGAGGACAGGCCGTGTTTGATGGCATTTTCCACAAGCGGCTGGAGGGCAAAGGAGGGAACCAGCACTTCCTGCGTATTCTCCGGACAATCGGCGCTGTAGCGGAGGCGCTTTCCAAAGCGCATTTGTTGGAGATACATGTAATCCTGGACCACCCGGAGTTCGCGCTCCAGAGGCATTACCGATTCTGTAGATTTAAGATTATACCGGAAGAGACGGCTCAACGCAGTGATCATCTTTTCAGTTGCGGCCGCATCCTCTATCTGAGCCGTACTGGCAATCATATTCAGCGTGTTAAATAAAAAATGGGGATTAATCTGGTTCTTCAGCATCTGTAAACGCACCACATCCAACTGCTTCTCCACCTCATGTTTCTCTGTGAGCGCCGTTATATATCCCCTGGTGGAGGCTTTCATGGTACAGAACGCCCTCACCAGCTGAGCGATTTCATCGCCTCCCTCCGCCTGGATATCCGGCCCGGAAAAATCATTTTCCCCGATACGCCTGGAATCTTCAGCCAGTTCCACCACAGGCTTAACAATATTTCTGTGAACCGAACGGTTCAGCCATCTTACCATAAGGAGGGCCGCGCCGCCCCACAGAAGGCTGACTGCAGGCGCGATTACCAGAAAAGGCTGCTGCTTTTCATTCCGCTCACTGCCCATCTCCACACTCATCTGCTCCAGCTGCCCGCCGTAAGCGCCAAGGTATCCCTGGACCCGGTAGATGGTATACAGCTTCTCCAGATATTCCGGCGCCTCCGGTTCCAGCTTCAGAAAAGTATCCCTGACGCCGGCATACTTTTCATACATATTTCGTATAGACCAGGTTTTTGCATACCGTTCTCTTCCGATTGCGGCGTAGTCGAAGGGAAGGGCCTCTATAGCCGCCTCCGTCCTGGCGCAGGCCGTTTCCAGCAGCCTGAGATTTTCCTGAGACCCGTCTCTGGCGTAAGCCATAAATTCGCTGGTCTCCCGGTCCATGGCAGACCAGAATTCAAGGGTGCGGGAATTGCTCTCCAGTACAGAACTGAATCCCTTCATGCCGTATCCCGCCACCAGAATATTTGCCGCTATGGACAGAACCACCACTGCCGCCGCAGAACCGGCCAGAAAGCGCATTTTTCGTTCCAACGAAAAAGAAAGCCATATACTGCGCAGCCCGCCTGCTGCATATGACTTTCTTCCAGGTTCTCCAACGATTCTCTTCATTCATCCCTTCCTCCCCGCCATGGCGCTTTGCGTCTGTCTTTGAGCCGCTTCGCCCAAGGTATGTCGCCGGCGTTCCCATCTGCGCCCTGAGCGCAGCAATGCCTGTAAACAGCCGGAAGGAAAATACGTTTCAGCCGCTCATCTCATTTTGGCTCTGTATATGTTCAGAGGCTGCCTGCATCCAGGCACAGCCCGGCTTATTAAAACCTATTTTATAATAAATCCGGAAGTTTGGGAAGGGGGTAATCTTCAAAGGTTATAATGTCTGATCATTATCTGACGGCACATAGGATGCTATATCTTCAATTTCACAATTCAATATCCTGCACAGATCGTTAACTGTTTTCATGGATATATCTTTGTTATGCTTCAGCCTGTGCAAGGTGCTGTCCGACAGTTTGTGTTTTTTCGTCAGCGTATACCAGTTCTCCTGAGATTTCTTCAAAGTGTTCCAGAATGGTGTGTAATCTATCATCGCTATCTCCTGTATTTTAGCTCATTCCGAGCCGATCATTTGATAGCTTAAGCATAAATTATATTTTAGACATTGAATATCTTCGCTATAATGAATACATTCTGTCCCAATCCACAGCATTTTCCCCTGACTATCGGGATTCCCGCCCTGAGGCCGGCCCTCTTAACCCCCATGCCTTTCCCGTTCTTTTCACAACTTCAAAAAACGGCCTGTCATATGACAAACCGTCCTTCTTCTGGTTCTTCCTCAAAATAATCCCTGTAATCCACCTCAATGGAGCGGCGCATCCGCTTCATGCTGTAGTAAAGGTGCTCCTTAAGGGCTTCCTCCAGCCCCTTTTCATTGTTGTCCACTATCAGCCGGAACAATACCTCGTGCTCCCCTATAATACGCATAAAATCCGTCTCCGTCAGGAAATCAAGCATTCTGAATCTGGTGTAGTGAAGCTGCTGGGCCTGGAGCATTTCCCAAAGCTTCTGCCGCCTCACAGCAGAAAACCACAGGGAATGCATCTGGCATCCATGCGGTAAAACTGTTCCGGCGTAAAGCAGGGTTCCCCGATGAGCGCCCTCTGCATTGCGATGGCATGCCGGATCTCCTCGATTACCAAAGGACTTCGGACCTGAAGGAAATCCCTGAGAACCATCGTCTCCACTGCAACCCGCATATAGATCATCTGTTTAATGTTGTCAAGGCTCAGCAAAGTGACATAGGTTCCCCTGTAAGGGATCGTCTCCACAAACCCCTGCTCCTGAAGAAGTCTTAAAGCATCCCGCACCGGTGTCCTGGAGACGCCGAAGCGGCTGCATATATCATTTTCACTGATGAGCTGACCGGGCTTTAGCGCCAGATCCAGAATCTCCCTTTTCAGAGTTCCAAACACCTGCTCGCCGCGGTTTTAAAACGGCCTCTCCCATATTGCGCCCCCTGTTCCATAGAAAATATGCGGCAGAAATTTATACCGAAACTGTCCGGCTGCACCTTCTGCCGCCGGACAGTTTACTACACGCTATTGGTAAATTATAAATGATTCCTGCGGAAAATTCAAGCAAGAAAGAGCGTTCCCCGTTCTGCCCTTTATCAGGCTGCTTCCCGATATAGGCAAGGATGCCCCCGTCCACATAGAGCACAAGGCCGTTTACAAAGTTTGAGGCGTCAGACGCCAGGAATACGGCAGGCCCGCCTAAATCATCTGCATCCCCCCAGCGTCCGGCCGGAGTTTTGCTGATAATAAACTGGTCAAATGGATGCCTGGAGCCGTCAGGCTGAGTCTCACGCAGAGGCGCCGTCTGAGGTGTGGCAATATATCCGGGCCGATGCCGTTGCACTGAATATTATACCCGCCGTACTCAGATGCAATATTCCTGGTGAGCATCTTTAAACCGCCTTTTGCCGCAGCATAGGCGGATACGGTTTCGCGGCCCAGCTCGCTCATCATGGAGCAGATATTGATGATCTTTCCATGGCCCTTCTTAATCATACCCGGTATAACCGCCTTGGACACAATAAAAGGCGCGTTTAAATCCACATCTATCACCTGGCGGAATTCTGCAGCGCTCATGTCGCACATAGGGATCCTCTTGATAATCCCGGCATTGTTCACCAGAATATCAATAACGCCCACTTCCTTCTCTATGGCAGCCGTCATGGCGTTGACCGCATCCTCATCCGTCACATCGCAGACATAGCCCCGGGCCTCAATTCCATCCTCCCTGTACGCAGCCAGTCCCTTGTCCACCAGGTCCTGCCTGATATCATTGAACACAATGGTAGCTCCCGCTCCCGCCATGGCCTTGGCAATGGCATAGCCGATCCCATAGGATGCGCCTGTTATAAGGCCACTTTGCCCTTAAGGGAAAAATTCTGTAAATAGTCCGCCATGATTCTATCCTCCATTATATGTACATTTGCTGTAACTGTTCAGGACGGCTTATCATCTTGACCGGAAAAGCCGGTTCTGAACTGTTTTCATTTATTATTGTTGCAATCATTTCATCTCATTGGGCATCATGGTATCCATGTCGTCAAATTCCATATTTTCCCCGCCCATTGCCCAGATAAAGGTGTAGCTGGAGGTTCCGGCTCCGCTGTGGATACTCCAGGACGGGCTGATAACGGCTTCCTCATTCTTCATAATAATATGCCTTGTCTCAGTGGGTTCGCCCATCATATGGAACACCACCTGATCCTTCGGAACCTCAAAATACATATAAATCTCCATACGGCGCTCATGGGTGTGTGCAGGCATGGTATTCCATACGCTGCCCTCCTCCAGCACAGTCATTCCCATAGAAAGCTGGCAGGTCTGAAGTACGGATGGATGAATAAACTGGTTGATAACACGCTTGTTGGCTGTCTCCCCTGACCCGCAGTTTCTTCGCCGCATCTGCAATGGGTATAAACGTAGTTTTAAAGGAAGTGTGGGCAGGCGCGCTCACCATGTAAAACTTAGCCGGAGCGGCTCCGTCGTCGCTGGAAAAATATACTTCCCTGGTCCCCTTTGTTATGTAGAGGCAGTCCTTGTAGCCCATCCTGAACTCCCGGCCGTCCGCCGTAATCTTCCCTGCGCCGCCGATATTAAAAATACCGATCTCCCTGCGCTCCAGAAAATAATGGGTTCCGAAATTCTTCCAGCAGTCTATGCCTTTGTCTATGGAAACAGTCTCTGTCACGGGCATACACCCCAGCGTAACCATGCGGTCTACGTGGGAATACACTGCAGTCATCTCGTCTGCAGCATAGAGGTTCTGAATCAGGAATTCATCTCTTAACTCCTGGGTTGTGTAGCGCTTCACGTCCTTCTGATTGGCTGAATAACGAATATCCATGGCTGTAAATCCTCCTTCGCTTTACTTGTATTTAGATTTGCTAATTTGTATACAACTTTTATTTCTGTATACAGACTAACACAGGGTCAAGGGTTTTTCAATTGGCATTATCTACAAATTTATACGAATTTTCTATGCAGGATCACAAGAGCGCATTGCATTGTCTGACTATTTATTATATACTCTTAAAGCGTGTAAGTAAGTTTCGTACAGGAGGATACAGGTTTATGAAGAAAAATATTCTGGTGGGCCAGTCCGGCGGCCCTACGGCTGTGATTAATGCCAGCTTATATGGCGTCATTGAAGGCGGTGTGGCTCATTCCCGGAACATCGGCGCCGTTTACGGTATGGTGAACGGTGTGGAGGGTTTTCTCTCCGGGCACTATGAGAACCTTTCGGATACTTTAAGCTCTGAAGATTTACAGGTTCTGAAGCAAACCCCCGGGGCCTATCTCGGCTCCTGCCGGTTTAAGCTGCCGGAGCGTCTGGACGCCCCGGTATACGGGCTTCTCTTTGAAAAGTTTCACGCCCTGAATATCGGGATCTGTCTCTATATCGGCGGAAACGATTCCATGGATACAGTGGACAAGCTTTCCCGCTGTGCCCAGCTGCGCCATGAGAATATTATGTTTATAGGAGTTCCAAAAACCATTGACAACGACCTGCCTGTGACGGACCATACCCCCGGGTACGGAAGCGCAGCCAAATACGTGGCGTCCACAGTGAGGGAGATTGCGCTGGACGCTGCCGTCTATCAGAAGCCTTCCGTTACTATTGTGGAGCTTATGGGAAGGCATGCAGGCTGGGTTACAGCCGCAAGCTGTCTGGCCAGACGGTTTCCGGGTGACAATCCCCTGTTGATCTATTTGCCCGAGGCCGCCTTTGAGATGGACCGCTTCTTCACCGATCTGGAGGAAGCGCTGGCAAATCAGCCAATGTTGTAGTCTGTGTGTCGGAAGGGATACAGGACAGCGCAGGGAAGCTTATCTGCGAGTATACCAATGAAGCCCAGGTGGATACCTTCGGCCATAAGATGCTTACAGGGTGCGGGAAGCTGCTGGAAAGTTACGTGCGCAACCGATTCCAGGTAAAGGTCCGGTCTGTGGAATTGAACGTGAATCAGAGATGCAGCGGACTGCTGGTATCTGGAACGGATCTGGAGGAAGCGGCGGAGGCCGGACGCAGGGCTGTGGAAATGGGACTTAAGGGCGAGACAGGCAAGATGATTACCTTAATCCGCAGGAACAGCGCCGTTTATGAGGTGGAGTATGGGGTTACAGAAGTGAGAAACGTGTGTAATAAAGAGAAGGGATTTCCTGCAGAGTGGATTACGGCAGATAAAAGAGATATTGGGCCGGAGTATCTGGAGTATGGGCTCCCCCTGATCCAGGGCGAGGTAACGCACCGGAAGGAAAAGGGGCTGCCCAGATATCTTTCCAGAGGGGAAAGAAGGTAAAGAGGGCGCAGGCTGCTGCGTCAGACCCCGGAGGCCGCCCGTAAAGCCCCCGTCTACAGTGAGAACTGTGCCTGTAATAAAACTGGCCGCCTCGTTGTTCAGCAGGAAGAGGAGGGCGCCTATAAGCTCCTCGGGACGGCCGAAGCGGCCATAGGAGTGGCGGCAAGGACCTTGGCCGCGCGGGGAGCGGGCCTTTTATCCTCCTCATAGAGGAGGCCTTCATTTTGATTGGTTACGAAGAAACCGGGGGGAGATGGCATTTACCCGGATACCGGCTTTTGCAAAGTGGACTGCCAGCCACCGGGTAAAATTGGTGAGGGCCGCCACAGCGCCGCTGTAAACAGGGATGCGGGTCAGAGGGCGGGCTGCGCTGGCTGAGGAGATATTCAGAATACTGCAGCCGTCCCGCCCCACCATATCCTTTGCAAAGACCTGGCTGGTCAGGAAGCTCCCCAGGAAATTCAAATCCAGAACGGACTGGACGCCTTTGTATTCCAGATCAAAGAAGGAAACTACATCAGCCTCAATATCTCCCATCTCAAAGTATTCTTTTGTAGTATTGGCGCAGGCCTGGTTGCCTCCGGCTCCGTTGACAAGAATGTCACAGGTCCCATCTCCGAAAGGACTCTGGCATGAACGCTTTCCAAAAGCGCTTTGTCCAGCACATCCGCTTCATAGGCCAGGGCCCGGCCTCCCTCTGCGCATATTTCCTCCGCTATCTTCTGCGCCCCCTCCAAATTGACGTCCAGAAGCGCGACTGCCGCACCGGCTTCCGCCAGCGTCTTTGCAAACATGCTGCAAAGGACTCCGCCGGCTCCGGTTATCACTGCCGTCTTGCCCGTTAAATCTGTTCCAAAAACCATATGCTCCTCCCTAATGCCTGTGTCCGCCTGCCGGTATTCAGCAAAAGGACCAGAAAGCTGCCGTCTGGTCCTTGTCCTCTAGAATCTCATATTAAATACTTCTACCTGCTCATCTTCTCCACCGCCTCGAAAAGGCCGTTTAAGTAGGTCGCGCCCAGAGCTCTGTCATAGAGACCGTATCCTGCCCGTCCTGTCTCTCCCCAGATCATACGTCCGTGGTCAGGTCTTACATACCCGTCAAAGCCGTTGTCCACAAGGGCCTTTACAATACCGAACATATCCAGGGAACCGCAGGAAGAAAGATGGGCTCTCTCTTCAAAGCCATTGTCCAGCACTTCCACATTTCTCATGTGGGCGAAGTGAATTCTGCCCATAGCCGCGTATTTTCCGGCCAGTCTTACAACATCGTTTTTCGCTGAACAGCCCAGGGAACCGGTACACAGAGTGATGCCGTTGTGCCTGTCGTCCACCAGCTTTAAGAATCTGTCAAGATTCTCCTCACAGGTAATGATCCTTGGCAGTCCGAATATACTCCAGCAAGGATCATCCTCGTGGATCGCCATATTTACGTCGCACTCTGCCGCCACGGGAATCACACGCTCCAGGAAATATTTTACATTATCCCACAGCATTTCTTCAGTCAGGCTGTGATACTCCTCAACTACAGCCTTTAAGCCGTCTTTTGTGTAGCTGGAATCCCAACCCGGAAGAGTCAAATCGCTGTCGCTGTTTAAGGGATTAACCGCATCTACCTGCTCCTGATAGTAAACCAGAGAGGTGGAGCTATCTTCCAGCACATGGTCCAGCTGGGTTCTGGTCCAGTCAAATACAGGCATGAAATTATAACAGATGCACTTGATCCCGGCCTCCGCTACACGGCGCACATTCTCACAGTAGTTTTCGATGTACCTGTCTCTGGACGGCTTCCCTAACTTTATATCCTCATGAACCGGAATGGACTCAATGACATCAAAGCCAAGACCTGCGTCCTCCACCTGCTTTTTCAGCCGGGCAATGCTCTCACGGCTCCAAACCTCGCCCACAGGCACATCGTAAACAGCTGTAACGATAGACTGCATGCCCGGAATCTGGCGGATGTTCTCCAGGGTCACCTTATCGTCTGCTCCGTACCATCTGAATGATAATTTCATGTGTAACTCCTCCTTAAATTGGTGTTGATTTCGCGTTCCCTTAATCCTGTTTTCATTATAGCAGAATGAACCTTTTCGTCCATAGTGATACTTGTTGTGCATATTGCAAATGTTGTTGTTTCGTGCTAAGATTGGTTTAATTATTAAGAAGGAGGCCCTCCCAGTGAAAAAAAACTGTCCACCGATTTCAACACAAGACAGTATATGCAATCCCCGGATTTTGAACTGTTTTATTACAGTGACACGACTCTGAAATCCGTAGATGCCCATGCACATGACTACTATGAATTTTATTTTTTCCTGGAAGGGGATGTTCAATACCATATAGGAGAAAATGTTATAAACTGGAGTATGGGGACTGTCTGCTTGTCCCCCCCGGCATTCCTCATTATCCTGAATTTTTATCCTATGACAAGCCTTACCGCCGTTTCGTATTCTGGCTGGGCAAAGCATACTATGCCAGGCTTCACGGCTGGAACAGGGATTTAACCTATGGTTTTGATTATGCGGACAGCCATCAGTCCTACCGCTTTCACACCGACTACATTACCACCCAGGAAATCCAGGGGAAGCTGACCGATCTCATCGAGGAGACAAGGGGCGAACGCCCCTTCCGCCGCCTGGCCTCAGGGCTTTCAGCAGTCTCCTTTCTGGTCTATATTAACCGGCTGCTCTACGACAGCCTTCACCAGAAATCAGCCGTCTATGAAAATGTATTATATCTGAATATATGTGACTATATCAACCAGCATCTGGAGGAGGATTTAAGCCTTGACAGTCTCTCGGCTTTCTTCTATGTGAGCAAATACCATATTTCCCACATATTCAAGGACAATATGGGCATCTCCCTTCACCAGTACATTTCCAAAAAACGGCTCCATGCCAGCAAAAACGCCATCCTTTCGGACCAGCCTATCAGCCATGTGTATCACCAATATGGCTTCAAGGACTACACCAGCTTTTTCCGGGCGTTTAAAAAAGAATACGGCGTATCTCCCAAAGAATACAGGGAGCAGCACCGCCTGCCTGAACAGCAGGATTATACGATATAAGTCAGGAGTATTTTATGAGCGTCAACACAGGCACACCAGAATTTCTGTCCTTTAAAGCTTACGCCTGCTGCCGCCTCTGCCCCAGAAGCTGCGGCGCAAACCGGCAGACCGGAGCGGGCTTTTGCGGTATGGATAACAAGCTGAAAGCTGCCAGGGCTGCGCTCCACCACTGGGAAGAGCCTGCATTAAGCGGGCCGGCCCAGGGACCCGGAGGCAGCGGAACCGTCTTTTTCACAGGGTGCACACTGGGCTGCTGTTTTTGCCAGAATCACATCTTAAGCGCAGATCACTTCGGCAAAGAGATCTCAGCAGACCATCTGGCCCAAATATTTTTAAATCTTCAAGACCAGGGAGCCTACAACATCAATCTTGTAACTGCCACCCAGTTTCTGCCCCATATTCTGGCCGCCCTGGACAAGGTGCGCCACAAACTGACCGTCCCTGTGGTCTACAATTGCGGCGGATACGAACGCACAGAAACAGTGAAGGCCTTAAAAGATTATGTGGATATATGGCTGCCTGATTTTAAGTATTACCACAATGAGCTGGGGCTTAAGTATTCAAGGGTCAAAGATTATTTTAGCACAGCCTCCCGGGCTATCCTTCAAATGATAGAGCAGACCGGGGCTCCAGTGTGGAATAAGGAACGGAGCGCAGGCCTTTCAGGCGCTTCCCAGGAAGACATTCCCCTCTATTGGTATCCGGCGTAATCATACGGCACCTTGTTCTGCCCGGCCACAGGGATGACTCAATTGCCCTTCTCCATTGGATGAAGGATAATCTGCCCTCAGGGCGGTATCTCTTAAGCCTTATGAGTCAGTATACTCCCTACTGCCCAAACCCGGATTATCCTGAACTGAACCGCCGGATTACCACCTACGAGTACAACAGGGTCATTGACACAGCCCTCAGTCTTGGCCTGACACAGGCTATATGCAGCAAAAAGCAGCGCAAAGGAAGAATATACGCCGCCCTTTAACTTGGAAGGATTGTAGGGAACCGTCTCCCCTGCAGCAGAAAGGGCAGCGCGCTCTCCCGGGCGCTGCCCTTTTTAACTGTAACACACAAAAGAAAGACGAGTATCGAAATCTTTGACTAACCACGTTCTCGATTACGATACTCTCTTCCGACTACTACGTCCATTGGACCAAGCCTCTCTTTTCCGAAACAATTGTTTCTTTTTATATATGAAATTGTAACGCCTTTCTACTATTTGTTCCTTCGCTCTTAGTTCCACATCTTTTCACTTATGTCTAATCCATTTTTTATATCATTTAATTCTTATGCTATCCGGTATCAACTATTTCGTTCCAATGATACTTTCTCGTCATATCACCAAACCGAATTCACGACTGTTACTGTGATACTCTTTAGATAGAAGTAAAATATGCGATTGTACATTTGTTATTAAGATGCTTCACTCAACAGTTTGTTTCTTTCTTTCATTTCTTTAAATACTCATTGCAATTGCTTTCTTAAAACTTTTCAATTAGTTTTCTTTTATTTCTTTATATTAAATCTTTTCTTTGATGAACGAACGCGTCCATTCGTAGAGCTTCTTTAATCTTTGAAATGTTACTACTTCTTGAATCGTTTCCCAATCGATTGGATTCTTTTGCTTCTTTAAATCAACTTCTGGAATTACTTCTTACTGTTTGAGCGTTTTCAATTAGTAGAATGGCTTTTCCTGGTTTAATATATAATCAAATTCCTTTGAGTTATATATTAAACGAATGTTCAGTCTTTGGTGGTCCGTACCTCCTTTGCTTGGATTTTAATGCTCTTGTGAACTGATTGTCTACAGTTCCTTGAATTCTTTTTATTCTCTGTTCTTTTGTTGTCTTTATTATAGTAAATGAAGCCGTATTTGTCAACACTTTTTTGCTTTTTTTATTTATTTTTTTAGTTTATATTTGAATTGAGTTAATTTATTACAATTGTTTCTATTTTTCCATAATATTTACCAGTTATAAATGGATAATTTTCAAAATATTCTGATAATTTAAAAAGACAGAACTCCCAAATGTTCCAGAAGGATCTTTAATCCCATCAGAATGAGTATCATCCCTCCCGCCAGTTCAGCTGGACTTGTACCTGCAGCCGAACACATTACCCACTTTACACCGGCTATGGACAGAGTAAGGGTGACGCCGCCGATAAATGACACGGCAGGAATGATTTTTACGTTTAAAAATGCAAAGGTCACGCCTACGGCCAGGGCGTCAATGCTGGTGGCCACGGCCAGGAGGGTCATATTTTTAACATCCAGGGAGCCGTTGGCGCACTCCTCCTCAGGACTCAGGGCTTCCTTCACCATATTGCCGCCGATAATAGCCAGGAGGATAAACGCAATCCAGTGGTCGTAGGCCCGGATACCCTGGCTGAAGCTGGAGCCCAGGAAATATCCGATAAAGGGCATGGCGGCCTGGAAACCTCCGAAATACAGGCCCACGACCCATGCGCCCCTCCAATTCATTCTCGGCATAGCCAATCCTTTACAGACGGCAACCGCGAAAGCATCCATGGACAGGCCCACAGCGATTATAAACAACTCGGTTAACGACATAACAATTCCTCCCTGGTATTGGTTTAATATATGGGAGAGTGCATAAAAAAAGACCCACCTGCGGCATGTTAAGCCGCAGATAAGTCTCATTATTTCAAATAAAGCCAGATAGATCCACTATCAGCATGTTGACTTTATTACATGCCTCCGGCATGTCAACTACTCCCCTATCACTTGCTACATTTTACAAGACCTGGAACTGATTGTCAAGAAAATTTCTCAAGTTTAAACTCCCATGAAAAACCCGGTGAAAATCCGGCGGAATACGTGGAAGAACCCATTGTAAAAATACATGCCTTGTGCTACACTGATAGGAACGCAAAACGGACCTGGGACGATCCGCAAAAAAGTCAAACACGGGGGCTTTACTTGAGATGAATAAGTCATATGAGATGGATATGTGCAGCGGCTCGCTGCTGGGCAAAATTCTGTTGTTTACGGTGCCGTTAATGCTGTCGGGCATCCTTCAGCTGCTGTTTAATGCAGCCGACATCATTGTGGTGGGACGGTTTGCAGGCAGCAAAGCCCTGGCTGCCGTGGGCTCCACTTCAGCCTTATCAACCTTCTGATTAATGTATTCGTAGGCTTGTCTGTAGGCGTCAATGTTCTGGTTGGAAAATACTACGGAGGGCAGAAGGCGAAGGATGTAAGCGAAACGGTCCATACAGCCATCGCCACCAGCCTGCTCAGCGGCCTGTTTCTGGTCATTCTCGGTATCTGCGCCGCAAGGCCTCTGCTCCGCCTTATGGGAACGCCGGACGACGTGCTGGATCAGGCAGCGCTCTATATGCGGATTTATTTTCTGGGAATGCCCGTCCTGATGGCCTATAATTTTGGGGCCGCCATCCTCCGGGCTGTGGGAGACACCAGACGCCCCCTGTATTTTCTCTTAGCCGCAGGGTGGTGAATGTATGTCTGAACCTGGTGTTCGTCATGGGCTTTGGTATGGGCGTGGACGGCGTGGGCTGGGCTACGGTTATATCGGAGCACATTTCCGCCGCACTGGTTATAAAAAGCCTGATGGATGCGCCCGGAGCTTTAAAGCTCTCCCTTAAGGAACTTTGCATCCACAGGCAAAAACTGATGCGGATTATAAAAATAGGCCTTCCCGCAGGAATGCAGGGAGCTGTCTTCTCAATCTCCAATGTGCTGATTCAGTCCTCGGTCAACTCCTTCGGCTCCATCGCTATGGCAGGGAACACGGCGTCCGCCAATATTGAGGGCTTTGTCTATACAGCTATGAATGCCGTGTATCAGACGAACTTAAGCTTTACCAGCCAGAACCTGGGCGGCAAGAAATACAGCCGGATCAACCGGATCCTCTATATCTGCCTCGCCGTGGTGGCCGTGGTGGGCGTCACGTTGGGGCTTAGCGCCGTACTGGGAGGCAATTCCCTTCTGAGAATCTACTCCTCCGATCCGGATGTGCTGCGTTACGGTATGCTTCGATTGGAAATTATTTGCGGAACCTACTTCCTTTGTGGTATTATGGACTGTATGGTGGGAAGCCTCAGGGGACTGGGCTATTCCATGATTCCCATGTTTGTATCTTTAACCGGAGCCTGCGGCTTCCGGGTGCTGTGGGTATTTACCGTATTTGCCTCCCACCGCTCCCTGGATGTGCTGTACCTGTCCTATCCCGTATCCTGGACAATAACGGCCCTGGCCCACATAGCAACCTTCCGTAAGATACGGCGCAAGCTCCCCAAAAAGGACGCGGTTCCCATTTAATAAATATGTACGCTTTGAATCTCTTTGCGCCTGATTTTGCAGGATGATTTTTTATCAGCTGCGCACAAATTTATGAGGCGTACATTAAATAACAAAAGGAGAAGGATTGACATGAAAATTTTAAATTATGGTTCTCTGAATATTGATTACACCTACACAGTGGACCATTTCGTCAGGGGCGGTGAAACAATGTCTTCTGAGGATATGAACATTTTTTCAGGAGGCAAGGGGCTGAACCAGTCCATTGCCCTGAGCAAAAGCGGAGCCGAGGTATGGCACGCAGGAGCTATCGGCACAGGGGACGGTGATTTCCTCATAGAACAGCTGAAGGCGGCAGGAGTTAACACGGAGCTGATTTCCGTTCTGGAGGGCAAGACAGGGCACGCCATTATTCAGAAGGCCAAAGACGGGGGAAACTGCATCCTGCTATACGGCGGAGCGAACCAGCAGATTAGCAAGGAGATGGTAGATCAGGCTCTGACGCATTTTGAACCAGGCGACTATCTGGTTCTCCAGAATGAGGTGAGCGAGATCGGATATATGATGAAAAAAGCCCATGAGACAGGAATGAAGATTGTGCTCAATCCCTCCCCTATGGATGAGAAAATCCCTTCCTACCCCCTGGAATTCGTGGACTTCTTCCTCCTGAATGAGATCGAGGCGGGAGATATCTGCGGTGAACAGGGAGAGGGCGAGGCCCTGCTCCATAAGCTGGCTTCCAAGTTCCCCGGCTCGAAAATCGTTCTGACGCTGGGAGGTGACGGCTCCCTCTACTGGGACGGCAGCCGCACGTATGCCCAGGGAATCTACAAGGTAAAGGTGGCGGATACCACTGCAGCCGGGGATACATTTACCGGATTTTTTATCGGCGGGCTGGTTCAGGGAATGGATGCAAAGAAAGCTCTCGACTGGGCTGCCAAAGCGGCCGCCATCGCCGTATCACGCCCCGGCGCCGCGCCTTCCATCCTTCCAGGGAGGAAGTGGCACAGTTCACCCTGTAGGGCGTTAAACCGGTTTCTTATATGATAAAACAGCGCTAAAAGAGCGGGCCAAGATCATGAAAAACGATCTCAGCCCGCTCTTTCAACCGCCGCCCCTCCTTGGGGGCCCTGCCCTTAAATTCTGACGCCGCTGTTATCCAGCACATAGCCGTCGATGGTGCAGTTGGAGCGCATAACTCCTGTCTCCGGATCCAGATAAAACCACTGGCCTTTATACTCCTGCCAGCCGGTTTTCATAAAGCCGTCTGTTCCAAAGTAGTACCACTTGCCGTTGATCAGCGCCCAGGAGGTCAGATTCCCATCCTGGTACTGGTACTGCCAGCCGCTGTTGTGCCTGACCCATTTTCCCAGGAGAAGATTCCGGTATTCATTCATCTCAGCCTCAGGATATACCAGGTAATAATATTGTTTCCTGGCATCTCCCAAAACAAACTCTACCATATAGCACCGTTCCAAATTCTCATACAGCCCGCCGGACGCCGTTTCTTTCTCCACCGTCTCAGGCCGTATTACCGGGTAGTGCTGTCCCTCCTTCAGGCCATAGACGGTGCATTCCAGATATTTCTGGGTGTCGCCGTCATAGGTAATGAGATAATAATTCAGGATTACATCATCCAGATTCACATCATTCTTGTCCTTGGTAACCATGAAGGTATCGCTCTCCGAAACCCGGTTGCCCAGCAGATATCCCGTGTAACCGTCATAGATGGACGTCTTTCTGCTGTTCATATCCAGATGCAGGGTAACGGGCGCTTCTGTGTTGGATACAGCCTTTGCTTCTGCAGCAAATGCCGCAGCTATGCTTATAACTGCAGCCGCAAGCAGCACGCCCAGACGCCTTACAGACTTATACCGCTTCATCCGCATCCTCCTTCCTACGTTCTAAACTGCTCTTCATATCAGAGAATCCCCCATCCTCTCAGGCAGCTTATTTAACTACTACCTTCATAAAATTCTTCTTGCCCCGTTTGAACACAAGGCCGTCCCCTGTAAACTGTTCCCTGGCAAATGCAGCCTTCACATCTTTCACCACATCGCCGTCCACGGATACGCCGCCCTGTTCCACATTTCTCCTTGCCTCGGAGCGGGAAGCCGAAAGGCCCGACTTGTGAAGCACGCTTAAAATGTCAATGGAACCGTCCTTAAAATCCTCCTCCTGCAGCTCACAGGTAGGCATATTTTCTGTGCTGCCCCCTGCTGCAAAAAGCGCTCTGGCGCCCTCCTGGGCCTTCCGGCTTCTTCCTGTCCGTGAACCAGGTTGGTTAACTCGTACGCCAGGACTTCCTTCGCCCGGTTTAACTGGCTGCCTTCCCACTTATCCATCTCGTCAATCTGCTCCAGGGGAAGGAAGGTAAGCATGCGCAGACACTTAAGCACGTCCGCATCTCCAATATTCCTCCAGTACTGGTAAAAGTCGAAAGGCGAGGTTTTCTCAGGATCCAGCCATACTGCGCCCGACTGGGTCTTGCCCATCTTTTTGCCCTCGGAATTTAACAGGAGGGTGATGGTCATGGCATGGGCGTCCTTGCCTAACTTGCGCCGGATCAGCTCGGTTCCGCCTAACATATTGCTCCACTGATCGTCGCCGCCGAACTGCATATTGCAGCCGTAGCGCTGGAACAGCTCGTAGAAATCGTAGCTCTGCATAATCATGTAATTGAACTCCAGGAAGCTTAAGCCTTTCTCCATCCTCTGCTTATAGCACTCGGCTCTCAGCATGTTGTTGACGGAAAAATGCGGGCCAACCTCTCTCAGAAACTCGATGTAATTCAGGCCCATAAGCCACTCGGAATTATTCACCATCATCGCTTTTCCCTCTGAGAAATCGATAAAACGGCTCATCTGCTTCTTAAAGCAGTCGCAGTTGTGCTGAATCGTCTCAGGAGTCATCATGGTGCGCAGGTCGGAACGTCCGGAAGGATCTCCCACCATACCTGTGCCGCCGCCGATAAGGGCGATTGGCCTGTTACCCGCCATCTGCAGACGCTTCATCAGGCACAGGGCCATGAAATGTCCCACATGGAGCTGTCGGCCGTTGGGTCGAAGCCGATATAAAATACGGCCTTACCTTCATTGATCATCTTTTTGATTTCTTCCTCGTTGGTTACCTGGGCAATGAGACCCCTGGCAATTAATTCTTCATAAATCTGCATCTCTTTCTCTCCTCTTCCTACATTAAATATTTTATCATATTTCCTGTTTCATGCAAGGGCTTAGATTCTTACGTTTTTGAACTGCTGTGGAGAAATGCATAGATAAGGGGCCGCTCCGGCCAGCTTCCTGACCGGGCGCGGCTGTCCCCGCGGCCTTATTTTGAACATGCCTGCGGGCGCCCTCAGCAAAGCGTTTTATATAACAGGCCCGCTTTCCTGTGTCGCGAAAAGGTTCCGGCGGCAGGATTCTCCGCCCGGGCCCGGTATCTTCCCCGCAGCCTCAGGCCTCCCGTCCGAAGGTCTTTCATGCCTCACATACGGTTTCCGTAATATAAAAAGCCCCGTCCTCTCATTCAAAAGGACGGAGCCTGCGCTTCCGTGTTACCACCTAATGTTCACGGACAGCTCACACTGTCCGCCTCTTCAAGTACTGAACCCTCTGTCTGTTCTAATACTCTAGCACTGTAACGTGTGCAGGATACGTCGCAGCCTACAAGGCATATCCACAATCAATGTGCGCAGCCCTTCGGTGCAAAGCTCGAAGATGTATTCATGATCTGCCTCCATGCGCCTCTCATCACCCGGCGGCTTTCTGTATGGGTCTGCAGATCACTACTTGTTCCCGTCATAGCCAATTCATGAAATTATGACCATTATAGACAGGGTTTCACCGTTTGTCAACCCCTATTCACAAGTTTTCCTCATGCTCCGGCCCCTCCCTCTTCTCCCCGGGGCGCTGGGCTGCAATCAAAACCATGACGGCGGCCAGTATCATTACAAATCCCAGAAAGTCCGCTGCCGTAAAGGAGGTTCCCAGCCAGATTACAGAGATTATAACTGCGGAAACAGGCTCCACGCTGCCCAGTACGCTGCCCTTTAACGGTCCCACAATCGCCACCCCCTGAAGATACAATCCGAAAGCCAGGGCCGTTCCTACCACAATCACCCCTGTCAGCCCCCAGCGTGCCTCCGTCCCAGGCTATCTCATAAGTCCAGGGCCTGACCGCCAGGCTCATGGCAATGCCTCCGAAGAACATTCCGTAGCCCAAAACCTGATAAATATCGTATTTAATAATGAGGCCTCCGGGAATCATTGTATAGATCATGCGCTGACAGCAGCCAAAAGTCCCCAAAACAAGGCCTCGCCTGTAATATGAAAGGTATGGATATCCCCGTGGGTTCCTATGACAAAGGTTCCCAAAAGGGATAAGCCGATAGCCAGAATCTCCAGGCCCCTGGGAAGCCGTCTGCCGCGGAGGCACACCACCATTAGAATAAGAATCGGGGACAGGTACTGAAGCACTGTAGCCGTTCCTGCATTGGACGCCTGGATTGCCATAAAATAAGTAAACTGGCAGAAGGTGATTCCGCACAGTGCAAATGCCAGCAGATGGACGGCGTCCTGCCTCTTTTTGAATATTTCCAGATTTTTCCTTCCGTTCACAGCGAATCCTGCTCCTATCAGCAGGATTCCTGCAAAGAAAAGGCGCAGAGCCACCAGCAGGGCGCCTCCAGCCCCTTTTGTTCAAAAAGGTACTGTCCGCAGCACCCGGAAAAACCCCAGAAAACACCTCCAGACAAAGCCATACCCGCTCCAAGGCTCTGTTTTCCCCCTGATCTCATTGTCTTTCCATTCTCCCCCTAAACATTAAAATGTACGCTGGGAATCTCTTTGCGCCTGATTTTGCGAGATGATTTTTTGTCGGCTGTTCACAAATTTATAAGGCGTACGCTGCAGGTACGTTAATTAAATCTGTGTGCGGCCGGCGGAAAATCAGCCCCAAAGGCAGGTGCAAGAGAGCTTCTGAGAGTACGTTAAATTCATTTCACCTAAGTTATACTTGGAAATGCCTTTATTGTCAACATTTTCGTGAACATCACTATTTACGAACGGCGGATTCTATACTATAATGTAGCATTGAGATGAAGTATTATGGTGAAAATACCCCCGGCATGCATCCGGGCTCGTACAATCGGAGGACTTATATTATGGGATTCACATTTATTAACCTGCTGCCTACCCCTACGGAAATCAGAGAACAGTTTCCTTTGGCTCCCAATCTTGCAGCTATCAAAAAGGAGCGGGACGAGGAAATAAAAAAGATATTTACTGGGGAGAGTGATAAATTTCTGGTAATCATCGGCCCCTGCTCAGCAGATAACGAGGAAGCCGTGTGCGACTATGTAAGCCGTCTGGTGAAGGTTCAGGAGGATACGAAAGACAAGCTGATCATCATTCCAAGAGTTTACACCAACAAGCCCAGAACTACGGGCGAGGGCTATATGGGCATGGTTCACCAGCCGGATCCGGAGAAAAAGCCGGATATGTTTGAGGGTATCCTTGCCATCCGCCACATGCACATGCGGGTATTCCGGGAGACCGGCTTCTCAACCGCAGATGAGATGCTTTACCCTGACAACCTGAATTATCTGTCGGATATGATGTCCTACGTGGCAGTGGGGGCCCGCTCAGTGGAGAACCAGTTCCACCGGCTGGTAGCCAGCGGCTGCGACGTTCCTGTGGGAATGAAAAATCCCACCAGCGGAGATTTAACCGTTATGCTGAATTCAGTGGTTGCGGCACAGCTTCCCCACGATTTTATTTTCCGCGGCTATGAAGTCCAGTGTCCCGGCAATCCCCTGGCGCACACGATACTCAGAGGCGCCGTAAATAAACGGGGGCAGTGTATCCCCAACTATCACTATGAGGATTTACGCCTTCTGTACGAGTTCTACGCCCAGAGAGAGCTGGCGAATCCGGCCTGCATCATCGACACCAACCACGCCAACTCCAACAAGCAGTATATGGAGCAGATCCGTATTGCCAAGGAAGTGCTCCACAGCCGCAGACATGCCGCAGACATCAGGAAGCTGGTAAAGGGCCTTATGATTGAAAGCTATATTGAACCGGGAAGCCAGAAAATCGGCTGCCACTGCTACGGACAGTCCATCACGGATCCCTGTCTTGGATGGGAGGATTCCAGAAAGCTGCTGTATGAGATTGCAGAGAATCTGGATTAACAGAGCTGCTGCCAGAAAAAATAAAATAAGACCGCCTTTCGCCGGAGAACTTCCGCCGGCTGAAAGGCGGCCTTTTCTATCTGCTGGCCAATGCCGTAATTCCAAAGTATGCAAGGACGATTACCCCCAGGATAATCCGGTAATATCCAAAAAATTTAAAAGTCGTGCTTGCGGACATAACTCATAAGAAACTGGATGGAGTAGACGGACACGCCAAAAGCGATAACCATTCCCAATAAAGTGTAAAATATCTGCGCACCGTCAAACACGTTGCCTGCCATAAAGTATTTCACTATCTTTAAGAGGCTGGCGCCGAACATAACAGGAATCCCCAGGAAAAAGGAAAACTCCGCTGCGGCTCCTCTGGAGCAGCCAAGCACCATGCCCCCAGGATGGTAGAGCCGGATCTGGAGGTTCCGGGAATCAGGGCCAGAAGCTGAATCATACCGATGTAAAATGCCGTCTTTGCCGAAATCTGCCCCACCTTGTTGATCTGCGGATTGGAGCAGACGCTGCTGTTCTCCAGCACAATAAAGAGGACGCCGTATATTATAAGGGCCGCAGCCACCACGTAGGCATTAAAGAGATGGGCTTCCATCCAGCTGTCCAGAAGGAGCCCGAACACAGCCGCAGGCAGACAGGCAATGATTATTTTAATCCACAGCGCCCAGGTGGCGTCCTTCTGCCTGCTGCTCTTGGCAGGCTGAAGGGGTTCAGTTTGTGGAAAAACATAACCACAACAGCCATAATTGCGCCCAGCTGGATAACCACTAAAAACACCTCTTTAAATGCGTCCGGCTGATTCAGATGGATAATCTCATCCACCAGTATCATATGCCCGGTGCTGCTGATTGGGAGCCACTCTGTGAACCCTTCCACAATACCCAGCACAACTATTTTCAATATCTCAACTAAAGTCATAAACGCTCCTTACCGCACATGCTTCTAACAGCTCCCTCCCGGTCCGGACTGCAGGAGATACATACGTAACCCCTCCCTGCCGTCCATTATAGGACTGACCTGCCATGCTGTACATTTTATGTAATTAAATCTCACTCTATACCTGTTTTTTCCTATACATTCTCTATCTGCCAGTCAATGGGCTCCAGGCCGTGGGCCGTCAGATAATCGTTAGTCCGGCTGAAGGGCCTGCTTCCGAAGAAGCCCCGGAAAGCAGATAAGGGACTGGGGTGAGGAGCCTCCAGGATCAGGTGGCTGCGGTTGGTCAGCATAGGCTTTTTGGACTGGGCCGGTCTTCCCCACAGGATGAAAACCATGGGCCTGTCCTGTTGGTTGAGAATGCGGATGGCGGCGTCTGTGAACTCCTCCCAGCCGATATCGCGGTGGGAGTTAGCCTGATGGGCGCGCACAGTCAGCACCGTGTTTAAGAGCATGACTCCTTGATCCGCCCATTTCTTCAAATATCCGTTGTTTGGAATATAGCACCCAAGATCGTCGTGAAGCTCCTGGTATATATTTACCAGGGAAGGAGGCGTCTCCACATCAGGCTTTACGGAAAAGCACAGGCCGTGAGCCTGGCCGTCATTGTGATAAGGGTCCTGTCCCAGAATTACCACCTTTACCTCTGCCAGAGGGGTAAATGCAAAGGCATTGAAAATATCGTCAGGCGCAGGAAATATCTTTCTGGTCTGATATTCTCTTTTTATCGTCTCATATAATTTCTTATAGTAAGGCTTTTTGAACTCCCCGCTTAAGGCTGCAGCCAGTCATTGTCAATTGCGGCCATTTTGTGAGCATCTCCTTTTTTTAACTTAGTATTCACATTTTCATATTTTAGCATAGGAATCGGCAGGAAACAACGAATATATACAAATATTTTCTAAAAAGCCGCCGGGCCAGCGCAGTTTTTCTGCCCCGGCCCGGCGGCTCTCTCTTTTTTATTTACAGGCGGACGGGAATGCCCCGCTTCCACAGGTATTCTTTCAGGGTTCTTATCTCCAGCTCCTTATAATGGAAAAGGGAGGCGGCCAGAGCCGCGTCTGCTTTTCCCGCCGTCAGGGCGTCATAAAAATGTTCCATGGTTCCTGCGCCTCCCGAGGCGATTACGGGAACCGATACATTATCTGCTATAAGAGATGTAAGCTCATTATCATAGCCTGCTTTTGTGCCGTCGCAGTCCATGCTGGTGAGCAGAATCTCCCCCGCCCCCAGGGAATCGGCCTTCACCGCCCATTCCACCGCCGTCAATCCCCACATCCACACGGCCTCCATGCTTATAGATATTCCAACCGGATCCGTCTGCCCTGCGCCTGGCGTCAATGGCTACCACTACACACTGGCGTCCGAACTTCATAGCCGCCTCTGAAATAAGGGAGGGGTTATCAATGGCCGAGGAATTGATGGATATCTTGTCTGCCCCTTCCCTTAAAAGCATGCGGAAATCCTCCACAGTGCGGATGCCGCCTCCCACCGTAAAGGGAATAAATACAGTCTCCGCCACCTTGCGCACCATGTCCACAACTGTACTGCGGTTGTCGCTGGAGGCTGTGATGTCCAAAAACACCAGCTCATCGGCGCCCGCCTTGTCGTAGGCGGCCCCTATCTCCACCGGATCCCCTGCGTCCCGCAGGTTTACAAAATTTACGCCTTTTACAACACGTCCGTTATTTACATCCAGACATGGAATGATTCGTTTCGTAAACATGATTTTTCTCCTATCTGCTGTACTGCCTTTTAAAGCATGTTTGAAAATTTCCTTCTGCCGGCTGTATCCCACACATTGCAAAAGAGCTGTCCCTGGTAAAGGGCGGGCGGCGGAAGTAAATATTCAGACGGCCTCTAAAGTTCTATGAAGTTTCTCAGAATGGCAAGCCCCACTTCTCCGCTCTTTTCAGGATGGAACTGGCATCCGAAGACATTGCCCTGCTCTACGGCTGCATGGATATGAGTACCGTAACCGGCAGAGGCCGCAACCACAGCCTCGTCCTCCGCCTTCAAATAGTACGAGTGGACAAAATATACATAGGCGCCTTCTGCTATGCCTTTAAAAAGTGCGGTTCCCGGCCTTATCTTCAGGGAATTCCAGCCATATGGGGAATCTTAAGGCCCTGGCTGTCAGGGATTTTCAGTATCTGTCCCCTCAGAATGCCAAGCCCCGCCACTCCCGGGCTCTCCTGGCTGCTGTCAAATAAGAGCTGGAGTCCCAGGCAGATGCCCAGAAAGGGGGTTCCCTTTGCAGCGACCTTTCGGATCGTTTCCACCAGATCATATTGGGCCAGCCGGTCCATGGCGTCGCCGAAGGCTCCCACTCCCGGCAGAATCACCTTGTCCGCATGAAAAAGAATATCCCTGTCTCTGGTGATGACAGGGGTTTCGCCCAAAAACATCAGGGCCTTTTCTACGCTGCGCAGGTTCCCTGCATCGTAATCGATAATTGCAATCATATATTCAGACCTCGCTTCTATGACTGTACCGGCCCGGTTTTTTCGACGCCGGACAGCTGTTTATATTTCAAAATTTTATCATGGTAAAGTGATAAAGTCAACGGTTTTTGAAGAAAGCAAAGCTTCGGATACATTCCAGAGAATTTTCTCCCATTCCCCGGGCCCGTTCTCCAACCTCTTTGGGAATCTGGCTGAGGGTTTCATGAATGCGGAAAAAGATGGATTTCTGATTGAAAAATGCAATCTTTTCAAAGGGCCAGCGAATAACGGTGGGAGTCTTAAAGCCTTCCCCAAGCTCCAGGATTACCAGCTCCCGGTTAAGCGTTTTGGTCTGCCATTGCTTATAATTTTCCCACCTGGCAGGTAGCCTTCCTCTATATAGGTTTCCGCTTCCAGGGTGTTCCCTGTCAGAGGTGCGCCGCAGTGGGGACAGACGTCTGAGGGAACCTCACCCTCCTCCCAGATATCCTTCGTACAGGCCCTGGAGCACTGCCGCCAGTGGATATTTCCGCAGGGAGCTACAATGCGGGCCGGGTCAAAATCAGCGTCATATATGGCGCCGTCGGTCAGTGTGGTTACTATGTAGTAATCTTTGTCCTCTACAAGGCGGCTGAGACATTCATAGGCCTCCCTGACTGCCCGCTGGGCCTCGTCCTTCAGGCTGCGGCTGCGGACATCCCTGCCGTCCTCCAGCAGCTTCCACTCTCCGCCGATTCCTATGAGTACCTTTTCTGCAGCGGATATGGCTTTGCGTATTTCTTCTTTTGAGGTATTTCTATCATTCATTTGAATTCTCATCTGCTTTCTTTAAGCTTTAATCGTGCGGTCCGGTTTTGTGCCTTTCCTCCCTCTGGTCGGAACCGGACCGGCGCGATATAATGTCTGGCGACATTATATCATAGAACCTCCTCATCTTCAACGGTTCCTGTTGTTTGGGAGGGATTTAAAGTTATGCTGAACCTTGCAATTTCATCTTTCCTGCTATAAAATGGATGCTGTGAGCAAAATTTCCCCAGAGGGCAGAGGGAACTTTTGCCTGCGGGCCGGCCCTATTCCAGTCTGCCGCCTGCCATAGAATTAAGGATAAAAGCGCCTGCCGCAGCAGGCTGAAAGGTGTGTGAAACCATGAAATCATCCAATGATTTACGAAAACTGCTGGAATCCATCGACAGAAGAAGTTATCCGGCTTACAAAGATACCAGAGGATCCTATGATTTTCCGACTATACCCTCTCAATCGATCATGTTCAGGGAGATCCCTTTGCTTCTCCCTCCAAGTTAAGCGTCTTTATTCCACATCAGAAGGCAGGGTATCCCTCCTCCCTCTTTGATACAGCCTGGAAGCAGACGGCCCTGGAGGACTATCTGGTGCGCCAGTTTCATCAGGAAATCGCAAAATATAATTTCAGGGCAAAAGGCTCCGGAAAAAGCGGGCTTATGGCAATCAGCGTCCCGGAGCTGAAATTTTAAGCAGAACTGCCTGCGAATGCGGTTCAAAGGGAATAACCGCCCGGTTTGAAGCCGGTTTTCCCGCCAACGGCAGAACCATTAATTCAGGTGAACTGATCCGCATTCTCTTTGATTTCCTCCCCCGCTGCGTAAGACAGGTGTTCTACTACAAAAGCCGGCGGCCTCAGGAGGTGGACGCCGTAGCCCGGCTGGCGGAGGACCAATATTTTATCCGCCAGGAACTGGAACGCCTGGATCTGGTTTCCTTTGTGGCGGACGGGGCTATTCTGCCGAGAGAGAGCGGTATTTCCAGCAGGCCCATGGAGGGAAGCGTTCCTTTTGCTTCCCCAGACTCCCTTCGGATTACATTGGAACTGCCTAACCACGGAAAGCTAACAGGTATGGGCATACCCAGAGGCATAACGCTCATAGTGGGCGGCGGCTATCACGCAAGTCCACCCTTCTGAAAGCATTGGAGGCCGGCGTTTATAATCATATTGCAGGCGACGGAAGGGAGTATGTAATTACAGACGGGACAGCCATGAAGCTTCGCGCAGAGGACGGAAGAAGTATCCAGAATGTGGACATTTCCCTGTTTATCAACGACCTGCCCAACAAAAAGACACGCGCTGCTTTCCACAGAGGATGCCAGCGGAAGCACCTCCCAGGCTGCCGCCGTCATAGAGGGGATGGAGTCCGGCAGCCGTACTTTTCTCATCGACGAGGACACTTCCGCAACCAACTTTATGGTCCGGGATGATCTGATGCAGAAAATTATCAGCCGCTCCGAAGAGCCCATCACCCCCTTTATTGAACGGGCCAGACAGCTCTTTGATCACGGCGGAGTATCCACCGTGATGGTGGCGGGCAGCTCCGGAGCTTACTTTTATATTGCCGATACCATTATACAGATGGATTGCTATGAACCCTTCGACATTACCGGACGCACTAAGGAATTTTGCAAAACTTACGGCGCAGAGCCTATCACCTCCGCCCCCGGCTTTGTGCTGCCTGACGCGGGAAGAAAACTCACACCCGGAAAGACAATTGGCAGGTATGCCGCGGACAGCCAGGAAACCGGTGAGGAAGGGCACGATACAGCCGCCTGCAGGACGGAAAGCAACCGGGATGGGTACAGAAGCGGCGGCCGGGAGCCGAAAGACGGCGGACAACGGGGCGGCTACGGTCAGCGAAGCGGCGCCTATCAGGAAGGCGGCGGACAGAGGGGCGGTTACGGTCAGCGAAGCGGCGCCTATCAGGAAGGCGGCGGACAACGGGGCAGTTACGGTCAGCGGGGCGGCGCCTATCAGGAAGGCGGCGGCCGGAGCGGCAGAGACGAGCGCATCAAGGTAAAAGTATATGGAAAGGATTCAATCCAGATAGGCAAATCTCCGGTGGATCTTCGGTTCGTAGAACAGCTGGCAGACAGTGAGCAGACGAACGCGCTGGCACAGATGGTCCGCTACTGTGTGGAACATCAGCTGTTTGAGCGGTACAGCGTAACAGGCATTGTGAATCTCCTTCTCAAAGAAATGGAAAAGGGAGGGCTTACTGCCATCAGCGATTCCTCTTACAGCGCTATGGGACTCTGTATGCCGCGGGTTCAGGAAATCTACGCATGCCTGAACCGTTACCGCGGATAATTCAATACAATAAAAAAGGCGCTGCAAAATTCGGCTCCAATACAAGCACAGGTATCTGCCGGTTCTATACACATACCCATGTTGTGGAGGAAAATAATTTTGCAGCGCCTTCTGTCTTTTCCCTCTAATATTCTTTTCCGTCCAGAATTTCCAGATAATCCTTCAGATTCTTCTCCAGAAGCGCAGGGGTATCCAGACCGTAAGGACATTTGCTCTTGCATGCTCCGCAGTGGAGGCATTGCTCTATCAGTTTCATCTTCTCCTGTGCCTCAGGTGTAAGGTGGGCGGCAGATGGGGAACGGCGTATCATCAACGACATTCTGGCGCAGTCGTTAATCTCTATTCCCACAGGACAGGGCATACAGTAGCCGCAGCCCCGGCAGAATTCACCCTGAAGCTGCGCCCTGTCTCTCTCAATCAGCTCCCTGACAGCATCGGTCATCACAGGCGGCTCCTTCACATAAGAAAGGAACTCATCCAGCTCGCTCTCCCTCTGCACTCCCCAGATGGGAACCACATTGTCAAACCGGGCCAGGTATACGTAGGCGGCCCTGGAATTATTGATCAGCCCTCCCGACAGCGCCTTCATGGCTATAAAGCCCATGTTTGCCTTTTTGCATTTCTCCACCAGTTCCACATCCCTGTCCGACGCCAGATAGCTAAACGGAAACTGGAGCGTCTCGTAGAGACCGGAATCCACCGCCTCATTGGCCACTGCCAGACTGTGGTTAGTTATGCCGATATGCCGAATCTTCCCCTGGGCCTTCGCTTCCAAAACCGCTTCATACAATCCGCTGCCGTCTCCCGGCTTCGGACACCAGGATGGATTGTGGAACTGATACAGATCGATGTAGTCTGTTCTGAGATTGGAAAGAGATGTTTCCAAATCCCGCCAAAAATTCTCTGTATCCTCCGCCATGGTCTTAGTGGCAATGAACACCTTATCCCTGATACCCTCCAGGGCCATTCCCACCTTTTTTTCGCTGTCGGAATAGCTGCGGGCCGTATCGAAAAGGTTATCCCGCCTTCGTATGCTTTTCTGAGCAGCCCCACTGCATCCTTATCCGAAATCCGCTGAATGGGAAGGGCGCCGAATCCGTTTTTATTTACTGTAATCCCTGTACTCCCCAGAGTCACCTGAGCCATCATTTGTACCTCCACTGAGAATTTTTCTCTATTTTAACATAAAATATCTTTAATGTACATCTGGGTGTGTTTAAAAATTACGTTCCCCCAGCTGTACGTTCCAGTTTATGGTAAATTCAGGTGAACCCCTTTTTAATTCACTCTTTCCAACGGAAAATCATCTGATATCAAAAAGGGGACTGCGGTTTAAAAATAACTGTTTTTGCAGTCAGGCGCTGATGATCATACGGCTCTCTCCTCCTGCCAGCATGTCCTTTAAATCATCCATGGTCATGTCCCGCTCCTTCAACATTTCGTTTACAACCTTAAACTCTTCCAGCTGAATCTGGCCTTCCAGAACCTTGGCTTTCTCCTTCATAGTCTCCAGACAATCCTCATACTGGGCTATGGATGCAAGCACCTCATTTAATTCCCCCTGCAGCTTTTCTATTGGTGATTTTCTTACTCCCCGTGCCATATTTACACGCTCCTTCTTGGTATTTTCTTTTCTGGGGCTGCCCGGCTTACCGGAAATAATCCTTTTTATACCGCCTGGACTGCTCCATTTATTACCATTATATGACAACCATCCCCTAAATATACAAGTTGTTTTCTTTATCCCGGCCCTTACAAACCGCTTTACGAACAGGCCGCCCTGGGGTATACTTTAAAGCGAAGAAATGCAAACAACAGAAAGGCTGACAAACTTCTATGAAAACTAACAAACATATCCGGCTGCTGATATTATGGTCCTTAATGGCGGCAGTTCTCCTTCTTGGCGGCTGCCGGGAGCCTTCTCCCCCCTCCGCCTCCCTGTCTTCCGGTCAGGAGAAAACCGCCTTTTCCCCTGCCCTGCCCTCCACCCGGAATCTGAAGGTGCATTTTATTGACGTAGGCCAGGGCGACAGCATATTAGCCGAGTCGGAGGGACATTATATGCTCATCGATGCCGGAGAGAACGACCGGGGAGCAGCCGTTGTGACTTACCTTAAAAATGCGGGAGTGACGTCTCTGGATTACGTAATCGGCACCCACCCCCATTCCGACCATATCGGCGGCCTGGATGATGTGCTCAGGGAGTTTCCGACAGAGAAAGTGATTCTCCCCCTGTAGAGCACACCACAAAAACCTTCAGCGATGTGCTGGATGTGATTGCAGATAAGGGAATGAAAATCACCATGCCAAAGGTGGGAGACACCTACACCCTGGGCGCCGCCGCCTTTCAGATTCTGGCTCCCGCAGGAGACTACGGCGATGACTTAAATAACTGGTCTGTGGGAATCAGGCTGTCCTATAAAAATATCCATCTGGTGATGTGCGGGGACGCAGAAAAAGAGGCCGAGAGCGATATTGTAAAATATAACAAAGACCTGCAGGCCGATGTGCTGAAAGCCGGACATCACGGAAGCAGCACCTCCACCAGCGACGAATTACTGGATGCAGTTTCCCCCACCTATGCTGTAATCCAATGCGGAGAGGACAACTCCTACGGGCACCCACACAAAGAGACTCTGGAAAAACTGGAAAGAAGAGGGATTCAGGTATTCAGAACGGATCAGGATGGCGCCATTGTGGCCGACTGCGACGGCAGTAACATAACCTGGATCGCCAAAGGGGAAGCTTCATCAGGCAATTGGTCCGGGGATGAAGCTGAAATCGAAGCAGAAGGGGAAGCTTTTGCCCAATCCTACGTCCTCAACACGAACAGCAAAAAATTCCATCTCCCCTCCTGCCGGTCTGTAGACGATATGAAGGAGTCAAACCGCCAGGATGTAACAGAAAACAGGGATACCCTCATTGAAATGGGGTACGCTCCCTGCAGGCAGTGCAGCCCATAAGCGCACGCCGCCCCAGGGAAAAGGAGGATAAAGCCAATGAGCTACATAATCGACCGGCTGGAAGGGGATCTGGCCCTGTGTGAAGACGAACTGAAAAAAATTATAACCATCCCCAGATCACAGCTTCCCGACGGCTTGAAAGAGGGGGATATTGTGATGGAGAAGGAGGGAGTATACACCTCTGATCCGGAAGAGACGGCCCGGCAGCGCAAAGAAATGCGGAAAAAATTAATGGATCTGTTTGAATAATACAGGCAGAAACTGCAAAAGAAGCGTCCTGGGGGAGTGGACGCTTCTTTCGTTAGTTACCTGATATATTATATTGAATGGAAGGATGGCATAATAACGGTGGAACTGTAAATATCCAATTGGATGTCTGTAATTATTTTACCATAAATTCCATAAATTGTAACCTTCGGTTTTCAACATTTTTCATAGCAAATTCCCCGTATTTCCCGTGACTGCCCAGACGGCGGGAGTCTGCGGGCAAAACCGGCCCCCGGCTTGCTTATATGCCGTCTGAACTGTTACTATTTGCCGCCATTGCGGGGGATTTTTTATTTTTAACTCTTGCACCTTTTTCCCATTAATGATACCATAGGAAACGTATGTTAATTGATTAATGGAGGATTTTAAATGGAACTCATATTACCTGAACACTACGATCCCCGGCTGACCATCCGGGAGACACAGGATGCAATCAAATATATAAGGGATACCTTCCAGAAAGAAATGGGGAGGGAAATGCATCTGGAGCGTATCTCCGCTCCCCTCTTTGTAGAGCGCAGCAGCGGACTCAACGACAATTTAAACGGCACAGAACGGCCGGTTGCCTTTGATATGCCGGGCCTGCCGGGCGAGACGCTGGAGGTGGTTCATTCCCTGGCCAAATGGAAACGAATGGCTCTTAAGGAGTACGGTTTCCAGCCGGGCGAGGGACTCTACACCAACATGAACGCCATCCGCAGGGATGAGGAGCTGGATAACCTCCACTCCAGCTATGTGGACCAGTGGGACTGGGAAAAGGTTATCACCAGAGAAGAACGCACCCTGGACACACTGAAGGACACAGTGCGGCAGATTTTTAAAATTATCAAGCATATGCAGCATGAGGTATGGTACAAATATCCTGAGGCTGTTAAGCATCTGCCAAAGGACATCTTCTTTATTACCACCCAGGAGCTGGAGGATTTGTATCCCGGCAAATCCCCAAAGGAGCGGGAGAATCTTATTACCAAGGAACACGGCTGTGTATTTCTTATGCAGATTGGGGATAAACTGACAGGGGGAGAGCCCCACGACGGACGTGCGCCTGACTACGACGACTGGAAGCTGAACGGGGATATTCTGTTCTGGTTTGAGAATCTGAACTGTGCCCTTGAGATTTCCAGCATGGGAATCCGTGTGGATGAAACCGCTCTGGCCCAGCAGCTTGAGAAGGCCGGATGCCAGGACAGAAAAAACCTTCCCTATCACAAAATGCTTCTCAACGGAGAGCTTCCCTACACCATCGGAGGCGGCATCGGCCAGTCCAGGCTCTGCATGCTTCTTCTGGACCGGGCGCACATCGGGGAAGTCCAGGCCAGCATCTGGCCAGAGGACATGCGGAAAACCTGCAAAGAACATAATATTTTCCTTCTGTAGAGACTGCCCGGAGGAAAAGAAAGCGGGAATGTCTATGGAAATACATGTATCAATCTTTTTTGCAATCGAGATAATCGGAACAATCGCCTTTGCCTCCTCCGGGGCCATGGCTGCTATAAAAAAAGAGCTGGACCTTCTGGGCGTGGTGGTTTTAGGCGTAACTACGGCGGTGGGGGGCGGAATGCTGAGGGACATAATCCTTGGAATTGTCCCACCCAGCCTGTTTTTAAATCCGGTCTATGTATTCACTGCCTTTATGACGGTAATGATTTTGTTTCTGGTGGTAAGGCTCAACCAACGAATACTGGAAAGCAGCTATATTACAGTCTATGAAAAGACCATGAACATCTTCGACGCCGTGGGCCTGGCCGCATTTACAGTGACGGGCATTGATACGGCAGCGCTGGCCGGGTATGGGGAGTACCGTTTTCTCTCTGTATTTCTGGGAGTGCTCACGGGAGTGGGCGGCGGGGCGCTCAGGGATATCATGGCCGGGCAGACGCCCTACATTCTCAGGAAACACGTGTATGCCTGCGCCTCCCTTGCAGGCGCCCTGTGTTATGTGTTCCTGGCTGAACGGATTTCAGGGGACAGCGCATTGATCATCAGCGCTCTCCTGATTATACTGGTCCGCATTCTGGCAACCAGATACTGCTGGAATCTGCCTGCCGCAACTAAAAAATCATAGGGACCGGGACTTGGTTTTCCCTGGTCCCCTGCCGTCAGGTTCCATACCTCTGCACTATCGGTTTTATTCCCCAGTCTGAATCATATCCGCATAAATCTGACCCGGCTCTGTCTCCAGCACAGAACCGTCCCACAATATCCGTATCTCATCTCCGGCATTCACCCGGCTTATGTCGTTGCCGCCAAAGTACACATAGTACACCCCCGGATACTGGTCACTTCGGGAAGACACCAGGAAGCAGTCCTTCTCTATCTCCTTCACCACTGCAGTCATTTCCTTCAGGTCTTTCAGCGGCTTTTCCGGGGCGAATACCGCCCTGTCCGTAATGGCGGCGCTATTCCCCTGTCTGTAAGCGCAGCGTCCGAGGACTCCTCCTCCAAAAAGATATATCTGCCGTTATCCGACTGAAATACATAGGTGTGTTTCCCATCATCAGTCACGGCAATAAGGCGATCCCCCTCTTTTCGCCAGACTCCGTGAGGATAGTACGAGCTTAAAACATCATAGGTGAATCCGAAGGTCCCGTCGTCAAAGAGGGCAAGGCAGGGAACCAGGGATTCTTTCTCATCGGTGATCATATAGTAGTTTTCCGCCTCTGATACACATTCCACAAACTCAGGAGTTTCAAAATCCGTCTCCTCCCGCCGCCCGGCTGTCTCCCGTACCGGCTCCTCAGAAATGACGCGGGCCCCGGAGGATAATTCCCTGCCTGAGGCGCCTCCCCCGCAGCCTGAAATCCACGCGCCAACCCCGCAACAGACCGCCAGGACGGCAATATAACTTCTCATAAAAACCTCCTCTCAGATATCCTGTGCTTTCCAAAAGCATAGCATATTGAGGGAGGTCTTGTTTTACTTTTTATTTAAGATTTTCCTATTCTTTTAAGCCATAGCCGCCGCTGCTGTCTGGCTGTTTTCCCCCGACCAGTCAATTGCCGCGTAGGCCTGGGCAATGTTCAGCATGTGGTCGCCGATTCGTTCATAATCTGTAAGCATTTCCGAATAGAGAATAGAGGATTCCACATTGCAGTTTCCTTCCCTCATCCGGTCGATCTGGTTCTGGCGGAACTTAAGTGTAATGTCATCAATGCGCTGCTCTACCTCGGCTACCTGGGACAGGCTGAACTCCGGGTCCCCCATTGCAGCCTTTTGGAGATACTCCATTCCTTCTCTGCAGCTGGCTTCCATCGTTGCAAATTCCTTCTTGGCAAATTCAGAAAAACTCAGCTTTTTCTCCTCTATAGTTTCTGCATATTCCGCCAGGTTCATGGCGTGATCCCCGATACGCTCAATATTGCCTAATATCGTGTACATCCGGTTCAGGGTGTCGATATCCTTGGGCGTCTGATCCAGAACCAGTATCTTGGAGATTTTTTTGGACAATCTCATATTGCTTATGTCGATCTCTTCCTCCCGGGCGGTTATGGCTTCTATGCCGCCGCTTCCCGTTCCCTCAGCCACAGCCTTAAAGCTCTCAGACACATTTACCGCCGCTGTATCCAGCATACCGATAATCTCCTCGTGAATCTGGTTAATGGCGATGGTAGACACGCCTAAGTGGTGCTTGGAGGCCATAAGATCCTCAAACCAGCGGTCTGCATCCTTTACAGGAACAGCCTTGTCTGGCAGCAGGAAGATAGATAACCGCTCCAGCATAGCTCCGAAGGGAAGCAGGAGCAGGGTGGTGCTGATATTAAATATCGTATGGACATTTGCGATCTGGGCCACAGGGTTATCCGGCGTAAGTCCATAACAAAGTCCGTAAAAGGAGTGAGAATACAGAGCGTCACAAATATAACCGTACCAATGACATTAAACATAAAATGAATCATGGTGGCCCGTTTTGCATTTCTGCTTGTACCCACCGACGCCAGCAGCGCGGTTATACAAGTACCGATATTCTGGCCGAACAATACAAACACGGCGCTTTGAAGGTTGATAACGCCCCCCATGGCCAGAGCCTGAAGAATGCCTACCGATGCGGAGGAGGACTGTATGACGGCTGTGAATACGGCGCCTACGATAATCCCCAGCAGCGGATTGGAAAACTTTGTTACCAGATTAATAAAGGTCTGGGAATCCCGAAGGGGAACCATGGCGTCGCTCATCATTCCCATTCCGATGAAAAGCACGCCGATTCCGGCCACAATCCCTCCCACATGCTGCACCTTTTTGTTCTTTACAAAAATCAACAGCATAATGCCTGCAAAAGCAATGAGGGGAGCCAGGGCGCCGATATCCAGGGCAATCAGCTGTCCGGTAATGGTGGTTCCCACATTTGCTCCCATGATGATCCATACAGCCTGTTTCAATGACATAAGACCTGAATTAACAAAACCTACCGTCATAACCGTAGTTGCCGACGACGACTGAATTAAAGCCGTTATTCCGGCTCCCACCAGCACACCCAGAAACCGGTTTGCCGTAAGGCGCTCCAGAATCTGCTTCATACGGTTGCCTGCCACTGCCTCCAGGTTGGTGCTCATCATCTGCATGCCGTACATAAACAGCCCCAAACCTCCCAGCAAGCTCAAAACCAATTCTACTCCCATGTGTTTTCTCCTTTTGTCTAACGGAAATGCTCATCCGGCTGTATTATCAAATATCGGATATTGATGTGCCCGCCTGGAACAGCCGCAAAAAGAAGGCACAGCCCGCCATTTTATCGCTAAAATCGCAGGTTATGCCTTCCCTATTTAACACCGGCGGCAGCCATCTTCCAGGGCGTGTCTCATACTATATATACAGCCTCTTTTCCTTTTATTTACAATATATTTACGTTTATTTTACACCTACTCATTATACGGGATATTTCATGTATCGTCAATATCCTTTCCGGCCTTCAATGTAAAGTCTGTGTAAATTGTTTGTAAAATAATCAACTGCGGAAACATTATTTTACAATATTTTTATTTTTTAAAATATCATCATTATCCAATTTTGGATAATTTAGAGATGTTAAAAAAACGTTAGGAAACGCGTTGTTTTTGAGAAAAAATTTATTTTTTCTTTAATGATTTATTCATATGAGGGGCTTATTTTTCTGTTATAATTTTACTAATTTATGAAAAAGGGGATGAGATTATATGACTTGGAAAGAACTACTGAAAACCAACATTACAACAGCTGGTGAACTAAAAGAACGGCTGCGCCTGACCGATGAGCAGGAAAACCGACTGGAAGCAATCCTGGAACGTTTTCCTATGACAATCCCGACCTACTACTTCAATCTTATCGACTGGTCCAATCCTGAGAAGGACCCCATCTTCAGGATGTCTGTTCCTTCCATAGGCGAGACAGACTTAAGCGGGGCCTTTGATACAAGCGGAGAAACGGACAACACAGTGCTGCCCGGGCTGCAGCACAAATATAAACAGACTGCTTTGATTCTATCCACCCACTGCTGCGCCATGTACTGCAGACACTGCTTCAGAAAACGGCTGGTAGGAATCTCAGACGACGAGACGGCTGATAACATCGAGGAGATGGCCCGGTACGTTGCAGAGCACACGGAAATCAGCAATATACTCATTTCCGGCGGAGATTCCTTCATGAACAGCAACGCCACCATCAAACGGTATCTGGAACTGTTCAGCAAAATCGACCATCTGGATTTAATCCGGTTCGGCACCAGGGTTCCGGTGGTCCTGCCAATGAGGATTTATGAAGACCAGGAGCTTTTAGATATTCTCAGATTCTATAATCAGAAAAAGCAGATATACGTCGTCACTCAGTTTAACCATTCAAAGGAATTAACTCCAGAAGCATACAAAGGAATCCAGGAACTCTTAAAAGCAGGCATTGTGGTGAAAAACCAAACGGTGCTTTTAAAAGGCATAAATGACACCAGCCGGGCCTTAGGTGAACTACTGAAAGGGCTGACGCGCTGGGGTATTACTCCTTACTACATTTTCCAGTGCCGCCCCGTATCAGGAGTGAAGGCCCAGTTTCAGGTTCCCCTGGAGGAAGGATGCAAAATTGTGGAGGGAGCCAAGGCCATGCAGAACGGCCAGGGCAAATCCATCCGCTTTGCCATGTCCCATGTCACAGGCAAGATAGAAATCCTGGGACAGATGCCCGACGGACAGATGCTGTTCAAATATCAGCAGGCCAAGCATCCGGAGGACATGGGCAGGATTTTTACGCAGAAGATGAAGCCGGGGCAGGCGTGGTTAAAATCCACCCAGACAATAGACAAATTCCGCCAGCCATTCCAGGCGGCCTCAGCCGCCATCACAGCCGCTATGCTTTGAGAATAAAGAGGGTACATAGAAAGGCGCTGTAGAACCGGACGATAAAATATAAAAGGATAAACCGCAGCCGCTGCCGGCAGATACCGGAAAGAGGCTGCGGTTTTATTCTGACAATTATATTACAAGGCTGTGGCTTTGGGGCGTTACATCAGGGACAGATACAGATTCCTGATATCCTCAAAGGTGGGATCCTTTGGATTGCCCGGGCGGCAGGCGTCGTCCATAGCAGACTGGGACAGGAAATCCACATCCTCGGCCTTCACAATCTCCTTTAAATCAGCAGGAATGCCTACATCAACCGACAGCTGCTTCACTGCGTCAACTGCGGCCCTGCGGTACTCTTCCTGGGTCATGGACTCCACGCCTTTCACGCCCATGGCAATTGCTATGTCTTTAAACTTGGTCCCTGTACAGCGCATTATACTCCATAACAGTGGGAAGAATAATGGCGTTTGCCACGCCGTGAGGGGTATCATAGAGGGCTCCCAGTCCGTGGGCCATGGAGTGGACGATTCCCAGTCCACAGTTTGAAAAGCCCATACCGGTGAGATACTGGCCCAGAGCCATGCCCTCTCTTCCCTCAGGCTTGTTTTCCACAGCGTCCCTCAGGCTGCGCGCTATCACCTCGATGGCTTTCAGGTTGAACATGTCGGTCATCTCCCAGGCGCCCTTGGTGGTGTAGCCTTCAATGGCATGGGTGAGAGCGTCCATACCGGTAGCTGCTGTCAGGCCCTTGGGCATGGAGGACATCATCTCCGGATCCACCACTGCCACCACAGGAATATCATGTGTATCCACGCAGACAAATTTACGTTTTTTCTCCACATCTGTGATTACATAATTGATGGTCACTTCTGCCGCAGTGCCTGCCGTGGTGGGAACAGCGATGATTGGCACAGAAGGATTTTTGGTGGGGGCCACCCCTTCAAGGCTTCTCACATCCTCAAACTCAGGGTTGGTGATAATAACGCCGATAGCCTTGGATGTGTCCATGGAGGAGCCGCCGCCGATGGCGATAATATAGTCCGCCTCTGAGGCCTTAAATGCAGCCACGCCTGTCTGTACATTCTCAATCGTTGGGTTCGGTTTGATATTGGAGTATATTTCATAGGCCAGTCCGGCCTCGTCCAGCACTTTTGTAACTTTTCCTGTTACATTAAATTTGATTAAATCGGGGTCGGAACATACAAACGCCTTCTTGAAGCCTCTCGCCTTCGCCTCGTTTGCAATCTCGGCAATTGCTCCCGCCCGTGGTAGGATGTTTCGTTTAATACAATTCTGTTCGCCATGGTATTCTCTCCTTTTCTTTTATAAATACTGCCGGTCAATCCGGCGTTTTGAGTTCTGTCTTATTGTTAATATCATAACAACCACAGGTAAAAAATAAAAGTGACAAACATCTCTGTCTGTCACTTTTAATTATTTTTTGTGTATTTTCACTATTTTTATTGTGCGCTATTTACAAAGCAGCTACAGAAGCCTGAGGGTTCTAAAAACTTCGGCCAATTTGGGAGGCATCGCCTCCACCAGCTTGGCGGACATGGCCTCCGGCGAATCCTTCATGCCGCCCAGAACCCATTTTACAGTCATATAGACGGAGCCCTGGCAGTACATCTCAAGAAGGAAACGGATTTCAGGGCTTAAGGGCTGACTGGTCTTTCTGGCTATGAGATCGGTGTAAAATTGGAGAATCAGCTCAAAGTCGTGCTCCTTCAGGGAATTCTGAGCGTCACAGCGGAATGCGCCTGTGAAAAACACCTTCTCATTAACCAGAAACGCAAACTTCTGCGCAAGGCTTTCCCCCACCGTGTGGCCTGTTCCTATCTGTTCAAAGGATTGGAGCACCAGCTTGTCAAAATACCAGTTGATTAAATCGTATTTATCCAGAAAGTTCCGGTAAAAGGTCTGCCTGGTGAGTCCGCAGCCCTCCACAATGTTTTTCACCGTTATCTTTTCCACCGGAGCCGCCTTCATAGACTCCTTCATGGAGTCTGCCAGCTTGTATTTCGTTTTCTCCTGTCTGCTTATCTCTGCCATGGAACCCCTTCCTCCCTATGGATTCCATTATACTAAAATTCCCGGCCAGCCGCTACCTGTTTTGAAATGCTCACCACCGCCCGCCACATTTCCACAAGCACATTCCACATGCGCCTGAGAGGGCTCACCACGGCCTTGGCCGACTCTGCGTCCGCTGTCTTAACCGTACCGTCGTCCAGGCTGATCTCATCGGTTCTGAGAACGATCTGGAGGGTCTTTGGAGCTTTGTTTTTTTCTGAGGTGAAGGAAACCTTTTCGGCGGAGGGATCCATAAAAAGGAAACGGTTTTCCGTGTCAAATTTATCCAGCTCATTGTCCATGGCGTCCTTCATGGTGCGGCCTGCATGGCGGATTGATGTTGTGCTGTCCAGGATATTCAGACTTTTATCCAGAAGCGCCATGCTTCCCCTTAAGCTGTCTCTGGCTGCCGAGTCAAAATCATTGCTGGTATCCTTTAGAGTGTTCTGTACAATGGTCAGTGTGCTGATCCCGCTGTTTAATGCGTCGGTGGTGCAGTTTACCAGCTCTTTTGTATCGTCCAGACAGGCCTGAAGGTCAGGATAGTACACGTCCAGGGAGTCATTGAGGGCCGTGATATCCTCAATAAGGAAATCCAGGTTATCCACCAGCTCGCTGCTGTACTTGGCAGCGTCAGAGGTGTCGCCCATGAGGCTGGACATAGCGTCGGTCAGCTCTTTGCTTTGGCCTGCTATGGTGGTTAAAGCTTTTCCTTTACCTGCCAGTCCGCTGATAATATCTGACGCGCTGCCTGTTCCAAGCAGTTGCAGGCTCCTCTTTTCGATGGATAAAGACCTGCTGCCCAGTGTCTGTGGAGTATCCGGGGAGCTGCCGCCTGCATCCTCTGCGGAACTAACGTCTCCCAAGCTGCCCAAATCCCCGTCCTTGCCCGATGTGCTTCCCTCCCCGGTGGGAGC
>BBZN01000010.1 GCA_001304855.1 Clostridia bacterium UC5.1-1D2 | reverse complement strand
GCAGTTCAAAATCAACGCATTGCAAAATCCTATAAAGCATATCAGCCTCGTGACTTCGCCAAGCTGTCATTGCATAAGTCGTTGCATTTGCACTGTAATGATGTGCATTCTCTTTCAAATGCGTTTCCGCTGCTTTGTGTGTCAAAAAAAAGCCTGAATACTTTGGATGAATTTCATACTCAACAATAAAAAAACTATCTTTATATTCTTTTTCCTCAAGAAGTTCCTTTAAAGAATCCAAATCATATACTGTTTCAAAGTCTCTCTTTTCAAAATCTTCGGAATAATTCTCTGTAAAAAAATCCACTACTTTTTCAATACACAGCTCACCAAAAACTGTACTTTGAAATCTGCATACTTCCTCAGAATCGTCAACGCAATAAAGGATATATCCATCTGGGTTGTTTAAATCCTGTCCGTACATTTCTCCAAAGTCCCTAATCACCCAATATCTAGGATTTGCCTGTCCGAAATTATCTTGAGTATTCATTTCTTTTTGCAGATTTTTCATAAAATCAATTTCATCCGACGTGATTTTATGCTTTTCAATCGAATCCTCATGATATTTCAAGTTATTCCAAAACTTCGCCATTCCGTCCTCCTTTAAGTCTTAATTCAATTAGATTTTCCCATAATAAAGCTGCACTATATTTACACTAATTACCGCGTTCTTTGGAATATTATTTTCTTTGCAAAATTCTGAAAACAACTCTTCCAACTCATTCACATCATAGGCATTAATACAAAGCTGAGTTTCGTCCGCAATTCCACCAGCCTGAAAACAAATATTCACATCCATAGAACGATAAGGGATGTTCACATCAGTCTCCATTTGCCATCCTTTTTCTTTTATAATTTGCTTTATAGTCATATTAGCCTCTTTGTAAAATCTTAATCTAATTGAGCATCATCATTTCCAAGGATTTCAACCATCTGCTCATCAGTGGCGATGCAGCCAGTCAGCTTCTCGATTTCCCATATCATAGTTTTTTGAATGGCATGGTTTTCATATTTGCAGATTATCTCCTTGACAGCATCTGCGCTCACCAATCTCAGCATGATATCCTCCTTCCGAAAATCTATCATTCAAATGCTTCATTGCCCGTCCTCCTCAACGTTCCGATTTAGTTTCCTGCTTATTTTACAGGCGTTTGAAACCGGCAGGGGCTGCCCAGATAGCACCTGGCCTCTGCCTCCGGCGCATTTTCTTCTGGCCGGATCGGACACCATGACGGCCTTCCCTGTGTTACCTTATGTCCCATCATAAAGCGTTTTGATATATGGCAGATTCCCTCATCAGGCTCCTGATATTTGGTGTATTCCATGGGCTCATATGCAGCGCACTGGCTGCAGCTCTCTGGCATATCCCAGTTAATCTTTATCATCCCTCTGCCCCCTTTATTCTGTTAACCTGCCTGTCCAGTTTCTCGTTTATCCGTTTCTCCAGCGGACCGTTTCCAAATCCGAGTAGATATTTTAGCTGCCACAGCATGATTTGGGTATCCGCCATTTCGTCCAGCACTGCATCCTCTGCCTCTGCTATTTGTCTGTCACTTCCTCCAAAATTTCGTTTTCTCCAATATTTATTGATTGCCTGGGTGAGTTCCGCCATCTCCTTAATGCACTGACGGCTCTGCGGCTCATACCCGTATCTGTCAGCAATCAATTCTATTTTTTCTCAGTATCCATTGCTCCTCCCATCTGCTTATCCCTTTTTTATACAACCTGACCCTTTGGCCCTTTTCCTCCCTTTAATTAAACGGCAGCCCTTCATCCTCCACCCCGTCAGGTATATTCATGAACCCATCCCCAATGGAGCTCTCCTGGAGTGGACGGCTTTCAGGCTCCCCTCCTGTATGTCTGCTGTCTGCAAATTCCTGCTCATCCAGAATGATTTCTGTTGTATTTATCTTGCGTCCCTCTTTATTTGTATAGCTGCCGGTCTGGATCCTGCCCGACACCAGTACACGCATTCCCTGGCGGAAATATTTCTCTGCAAATTCTCCGGCCCGGTCAAATGCAACGCAGTTAATAAAATCCGCCGTCTGTTCTCCTCTGGCCTGGGTCTGGCCTCTGCCGCGCCTGTCAACTGCAAGCGTATAGCGGGCGACTGCCATAACCCGTTCCCCCTGTGTGTACCGCACTTCCGGATCCCTGGTCAGGCGACCCATTAAAATAACCCTGTTCATCTCTCACGCCTCTTCTTCCCGAATATGTATTCCTCTTCCGTTACATAACCATTTTCTGTCTGGATCATGTTGCTGTACCAACATCCTCCTTTTGTATCCCGGTAGTAGATATACAGCCTTTTGCCGCGCTGCAGCTCTCCCACCAGTTCTAAGGGCCCGGCCCCATCCGGCAGGCTTTCGATTGACATAGCGCTGTCAGCTCCCTGGTTCCGTTCATCTTCCATGGGCGTTCCTTTTTGGGCGGAACGTCACTTCCTTTTCCACCTGCTCCTCTGACAGCTCATAGGCATCATTGATTGTGTATGTCAGGCGCCCTTTTATCATCTCGTATTTCACGGATTTTATCTGTACCTCATATTCCACCCGGGGACAGGCAGCCGGTTTATCCAGATTAGGGCACAGTTCCAGAGGATCCATCTCTTCGCATTTGCAGCACTGCATCCTGTCTGTAAAAAATATAGTCCTCCCTATAAGACTCACGGGATTCCCGAACTGCTCAACGGTCCAGGAAGATGATTCCCGGCGGTTCTTCCTCCTCCGGCGCTTCCCTGGCTGTTTCCGTGTCAGCAAGATAATAACGCCCAAACACATCGAAAAATTTCTGCCTGCCGTACCGCTTTTCAAATGCCGCCTGACCGATTCGATGCAGGCGTTGCGACTTCTTTGCATCTGCATGCACTCCTTTCTTGTTGTCTCTGTGGCAGGTTATGCAGAGATGCACTGTTAACCCGTATTTCTCGGACATTTCCTGCCCGGGTTCCCTCCAAATATGTGATGCCTCTCCAGCGGTCCCCAGGCTCCGCATATAAAACACGCCTCTGCCGGTTCCTGCTCTATAATGCTTCTCACTCAGCCTCTGTCTCCTTCCGGTATATCACCCTGACGGATGTGCTGTGCAGGCCAACCGCTTTCGCGATCTCCACATAGGATTTCCCCGCTTCCCTCATCCTGACTATCAGGGCTGCCCTCTGCCGAGTATCCATCTCCGGGCCTTTCCTCACCCTCTCTGCTGATGTAATAAGGCAGTCCCCTTTCCTGCTGCATTTTTACCACCTCCGCCGTCAGCTCTTCCTGCGGCATCCGGTTTAGGATAACTGCCTCCGCCCAAGTCATACTGGTTTTAAAATAGTTTCCGCAGGCTCCTTTATAAACCAGGAGTATAATAAATGGATATGATTTTACCACCCTCATTTCTGCCAGGGCCATTTCCTCAACATCCCCTTTTCTTCTGGTTTTGTAACACATCAGCCGGTCCCCTGCCTTTACCCGGTTCCTGAACGCCTCCAGTTCCAGAGGCTCTATGCCCCCTTTTTTCGTTTCCTTTTGTCTGCTGTCACGCCGGTTTCCTCCTGTTCCGCTTTAATTCTTCCTGCATCCATCTGGTGTAAGAATGCTCCTCATCTGTAAAGAGGCAGCAGTGCCTGTCCAGGCCGCAGAGCGCTTTTTCCCAAAGCTCTGCATGCTTGACCGGGGAGCCCTTGGCATTTCTCCATCCGTTTTTCCGCCACTGCCTGGCCCAATGGTTTCCCATCACATTTAAAATGTGCTCGCACCGGGTAAATACTCGGAGGGAGCAGGGTTCTGTTATCCGCTGCACTGCCTCCGCCAAGGCTGTAAGCGCAAGGGCGTTTTCCGTCGTCTCCCCGATGGCGCCTCTGCCATCCCTGGTTCTGGCCTCTCCGTTTCTGACGCATTCCAGTATATAAATATAGCTGCCCGGTTTCTTGGCCGGTCCATGGATGGACGTTTCTATGTACAGATTCACGTTCTGCATTTTTTCGGCCCCCTTTCGTCATTGGGTATCCTTACCAGCAGATAGTACAGATGCCGGTATCCCCGCTCATTTACCCATTCCTGTACGCTCTCTTTGTCCAAATACCAGCCTTTCGGCGCCGTGATTTCTCCGGCTCGGAATGTCTTTTTTCGTTTCCGGCGCTTTTCAATTTCCACATGCGCCAGATTTTTGCTTGGGTTATATCTCCCTGCCTGTTTCCCTCCAAAGGTCTGCCGGGTTTTCTCCGAGTATCCGATAAAATATTCGGCCAATCTGCGGTAATTCCGATCCTTGCGCAGCGGCTCTATATACATGCCTCCATATGTCCAGACATTTTTTATCAGGTTTAAGTCAATCGGAGATATGACAATGTGGATGTGGCTTCCCCCTCTCGGGCCTACCTCCGGCACCCATACATATTTCAGGCTTTTACCTGCTTTTTTATATATGTTCCGCATGATTCTCAATGCCCTTGCCACCTGCCGGTTCAGCGTTTTTTATCTGACGGCCTCTGCTCTTTTGATAATTCCAGGTAATATACCAGCAATCCGGGCCAAAGTTTTCATTCAGATCCAGGGTCAGCCTCTGCCCCGCCCTGCGTATATTGCTTTTCCTCTGGGATTCCGGCGTTGGCCTGCTCTTCTTTTTGCGCCGCTCCCTCTCTCCTCCTGGTTCCGGCCTGCTTCTGTCGTGGTAGCTGTAATGCGCCTCTGTTATCCCTGCCCTGCCTATTTTCTCGTAGTATGGCATCCGTCTCTCCTGCTTGTCCAAAAGATAATAAACTTAACAAGTTGTCAAAGCGGCGTAATGCCGCTGTTTTTCTTGACTTTCAGGCCATCCGCAGGTATAATTAAGGTGTGTATTTTGGTCTGCGGATGACCTGCCCCTGGCGCTATTGCTGTAGCGTCAGGGGCCTTTTGTTTGATTTTCAATGTGCTTCCGCTCCTCCATGTCAGGCCGCCTCGAATCCTGCTATATACTGCTGTATTTCATCATATAAGGCCTGATATTCCATGTATGTAATCGCGTTCGTAAGTCTCAGGCCGTTCAGATATCCCAGCCACATCATTGCTATATAGTCACGGTCCTTCTGTTCGGCAGCTTCGCTGATTAGCTGCTTTTGTTTCTGTATCCAATTTCGCAATTGCTTTTTTTGTTCATTGTCAATCCCCCTGGCTTAAATTATTACTGGCTTAATGTGCCGTTATCCAGCTTGCGTGTAACTTTTTATCGCTCCGATTGGCGCGCTTGCGTTTCCTGCCTCGCTATAATCCTTACATCTGTCCCCCGGCCTTGTCCTGCGCTGACGCTTGACGCAATAGCCACAATCAATCGGGACATACTCCCTATAATAATTGCGCCCATAATACTGGATGAATTCGCAACAGCTTACGCACCTGTTTCCTGTGATTTCGATTTGCATAGGGTGCCCTCCTTTTTTATGCCCATAATGGGCATATACTTTACTCGGATTATAACGTACAATTTGGGCATAGTCAAGTATTTTTTAGGAGGTACCTATATGTTTAAAAACAGATTGCGATCTGCAAGAATTTTTCGAGAATATACCTTACAAAAAACCGCTGACGCTTTAGGTCTTGCTTTACGTACTTATCAAAAATACGAAGGCGGTGACAGAGAACCAAATCTATCTTTACTCACTGAAATTGCCGATTTATTTGACGTTCCTACTGATTTTTTGTTGGGGCGTGATGATTACTTGAAATCTCTCGGAGTATCCGTTGATGTACCCCCAGAAGGTCCTCCAAGGCATCCCAAACCTCGAAAGAGCCATTAAGTTCTGCGTATTCAATTTTTTGATAATGCCTCAATCCAATCCCCAGCCTGTCCGCCATCTGCTGCTGCGTCATGCCCGCTTCTTTGCGGGCCTTTTTCAAGTTCTCTCTCATCCCCCGCACCCCTTTCTATGCTTGTCCTTCAGGGCCGCCTTCAGGCGGTCTTTCTCTTTCTCCGAAATCCCAAGGGAATCATCACATTATCTTGCAGTGCATAAGCAATGCGCCTTTTCTCCTCATCTGTCAGTGATTCCATTGGAACATCCTGACCATCAATTTCTATGTATTTGAATACTTTCAATTTCTGCACTATCACCACCCCTCTCTGGTAGATTGTATGCGGTACCGGTTGTACTTGTTTCCTTCTTCTCATAGTCCTTTCACGGCCACCGTGTCCATTCCGGGCACTGAGAGTGTACTAACACACCAACGGAAATTAAGAAAAGATAGTCATTTCAACAAATTTAAACAAATCAGAGGTTTTTCCGGGGAAGTTGAAAGATTATATTTTTATGATCATTTCCAACTCCTCGGATGCCTCCTCGAGAACGTCATCTCCTAATCCTTCTGATAGTCTCGCTTTAAGAAGTTCTAATTCCTCTATCTTCTTTTGCATTTCGTGAAATGCTTTCATCCTTCTCTCACCTCCTATCCGCTTGCCTATGTATCGGGGTTAGCAGATTTCTCATGCTTTGTTATCATTCCTGTGTCTACATAGTCTGCTTTATCTGGTATTAATTCATTAAATAAATAGTAAACACCTTTATCAGGGAAAACCTGTCTTAACCTCATGGACTTTCAATACTTGAAAATGTTTTGTTGTTGCGATAAAATAGATATATTCAGGATGAAGACATATGCTGAACTGTACGGTAACGTACAGAAATACGGATAAAAAGCCGTATGATAACATACAGAAGGAGCCAACAATTTCGCAACTCGCTGACAACGCACTTACCAACGCATTTGGAGGTGGTATGACGAAGAAAGCATTAGACGAACTTGCAGGAGGAGCAAAGGCATTTAGAGAGGCAGCTAATCTCTTAAATGGCCCTGGCGTTATAGCTGCAAGAAGAACGAAGGACTTTGCTTCTGCTGCAATCAGTGCGACACACGTAGCCGCTGCAAGCAACTTTGCATCAAGGGCGGCAGCCGCTACCTTTATGGAAGAACCGCTCGGATTGGGTAAGGCTTTTTGCCCCTCTGCCGGGTAACCGGCACCGAATAATCGGGTTAACTCAACGAAACTCCGTTACGCAAAAACGGACAACATTGATCCAAGCCAGGCTTGTTATCTTTATTGGTCTGGAAGGTGCAACGCATAGGCAGTGAGGATGATAGCTCTAATAATCTGCCCACGAACACCCGACATCCTGAATTTTCAATGTGCAAAGGTCATTGGCTTAGCCAGTGGCCTTTACTTCGTGTCGGTGTGTGAATTTCGTGGCTGGTCTGTGTCAATAAAATCAGATGGGTTAATGCCTAGAAATTCACTAACTGCAATCAGTTCTTTTCCTTTTATTTGCCGCTCTTTTTTTCTGTTATAAAAGGTATCATACAATGCCATATAGGGAATCCCAGTTGCCCTTGACATTACCGATAATTGAATCCCTTTTGTTCTTATAAATTTGGCAAGATTTTTTTCTAAATTCAAACTTTTTAACCTCCTTTCTCGTATAACGAATATTTCGTTATTTTTATTTTAATATCGTATTTTTCGTTTGTCAAGAGGTTTTTAACGAATTATTCAATATTTTTATTGACTTACTAAAATTTTTCGTTATAATGAATTATGAAGGGATGGTGTAGAATGGCAAGTAAAGAATTCTCCAATACTTTAAAAGAGCTTCGTATTAAAGCTGGATATTCACAAAAGCAAGTTTATGAACATTTCCAGATCCCACAATCAACGTTTAGTTCGTGGGAGGTAGGAAAATCAGAGCCATCTGGAGAAATGTTATTAAAACTATGTAAGTTCTATAATTGTGATATTATGAAAGAATTTTCCAGTGCTGAAAACATTCTTTTTACAAATGCGGAATCCGAAATGATAAAAAAATACCGTAACCTCGACGATTACGGCAGAGAAAGCGTTGACCTTATATTAGATAGAGAATCGCAAAGAGTAGCGCAGCTTGCAAGATTATCAGAATATGCCCAGCGTAACACAGGATCAGAAAAAGAATCTATTGAAACGGGCCGTCCTAAAATCCGTACCGTTCCATACTATGAAAAACTGGCCTCTGCCGGAACCGGGCAAATACTTTGGGATGATTTAGTTCAGTTCGACATGGAAATCTTGGACAACGGGAAAACAAAGCATGGAGACTTTGCTCTGGGAGTGAACGGGGGACTCCATGGAACCTATTTACTGGGATGCGGATGCTGTTCTTGTAGAAAAGGCACAGGATTTGCAGATTGGTGAGATCGGGGTGTTCATTCTGGACGGGGAATGCTTTATCAAGGAGCTTGGATATAAAAAATTGGTGTCCAAAAATCCAGAGTATGAGCCAATAAAAATAGATGAGAATTCTAATCTAATTTGTGTTGGAAGGGTAATATGCAACTTATCACATCACTCCAATGCGGATATAGCGTACATGTATGAACGGCGCGAAATGATTAAACAAAAAGAATCCTTATCAAACTTTACTAGAGAATTATATAGATAAATAAAGGAATCCCAATGCAACTATGTTAGATGTGTTAAATATAACAAGCGATAAATATATAAATGTTAATTACATTAGAGATGAGGCCTATCATTTTTTGCTGAAGGAAAACGTTAATTCTTTGCCTGTTAACGCGGCCGGAATAATGCGCAATAGACCATACGCCTACCTGTATTATAGTGATTTTAAAAATACGCCAGCCGATGAGCTATACAAAAATTACGGCAATGCATTCATCTCACCGCGCCCCGGGCCTGACCAATATTTTTTAGGGATTAATGATAATTGTGATCCTTTTGAATATAATTGGGCTATTATGAAAATGTTGGCTTATATAGAGCTGGGACACGCAACCGCACTGCATGGAGATTTTTTATGGCGGTTTAGTTGGAATTTTGCAGAAATGGAGTCTGATTTGTTTTCTTTATTTGCCCTGTGTCCTGATATAGTCGCACAAAAAATACAGCTCCTGGGTGTTGAGGACATTCACATATTATGCAAGCTGCCTTATAATCAGGCGAATCAAAAATCCAAATATTTTAGAGGCTTTAATTATAAAATAGATTCAATACTCCCAAAAAATCCGATAGAGCAAAAGGTGGTTTTTAATTTCCGCAATTTTATTAAAGAGTATAATAATAAATATAAGTACGAATTCGCATCTGAATTCGCATAAATAAAAAGCCCCTGTGCTGCAAACACAGAAGCTTTTCACATAGTTTCTCTTACCGGGTCGCCCCAGAAGATATATTACCCTAAGCAAGTAAATTATATCATCTCCAGCGCGTCCTGGCAAGGGGCGTATTTTTTATGATTTTTTTGTCAAAATTAAGCATACAAATGTATAAAGGAGATGATTAAATGGCCACACCATCAACCCTAGAAATTGGCGCCGCCTACGTCCGTGTCAGCACAGATGACCAGACAGAGCTATCCCCAGACGCCCAAATCCGCGTTATTATGGACGCAGCCAAAGCCGACGGGTTCATACTTCCAAAAGAGTACATATTCATCGAAAAAAAAGGAATCTCCGGCCGCAAAGCAGACAACCGTCCAGAATTCCAGCGCATGATTGCCATTGCAAAATCCCAAAAGCCGGCCCCATTTAAGCGGCTCTACCTCTGGAAATTCTCCCGGTTCGCCCGGAATCAGGAGGAAAGCACTTTCTACAAGGGCATACTTCGTAAAAAATGCGGCGTAGAAATCAAAAGCGTGTCTGAACCAATTATGGAAGGCATGTTTGGCCGGCTGATCGAAACCATTATCGAATGGTTCGACGAGTATTATTCCATTAACCTTTCGGGCGAAGTATTGCGGGGTATGACTGAAAAAGCTCTCCGAGAGGGTTATCAGACTACTCCCAGTCTTGGCTACAAAGCCGTCGGGGAAGGCAAGCCTTTTATCATAGACGAGAAGTCTTACACTATCGTAGAATATATTTTTCAAACCTACTACAATGGCAAGGACATGACAGCTACAGCGAGAACTGCCAATGCCCGGGGATACCGGACGCGCCGGGGCAATCTGTTTGACCGCCGTACTGTATTTCGGATCCTTACCAATCGATTTTATATTGGCGAGGTCACATGGAATGGCATCACCTTTCACGGAACCCACGAAGTGCGCAGCTCCGTAACGTCCATTTTTGATGATATCCAAAATAAGATAGTATCTGAATACCGTCCACAGCGACGCAGAGAAGCCTCCTCCAACGCACACTGGCTTTCCGGTATTCTTAAGTGCAGTGTCTGCGGCAGCAGCCTCGGATATAATCGCTCAAATGATAAAAAGAAACGGCCTGATTTTTTCAATGCTGGAAATATGCTAAAGGCTTTCACGAAGGATCCTGTTGCCTGGCGGTGCATTTGGCTGAAAAGGCGGTGATTGAGTCACTGGAGGAAGTTCTGGCAGAGAACGAACTGGAATATGAATACATCAGTAAAAATGACGACGCGATAAATGCGGAAGAAATTGCCATCCAAGAAGCCTTGAACCGGCTGGAGGTCAAGGAACAGCGCATCAAGGAAGCCTATGAAAATGAAGTTGATACGCTGGAGGAGTATAAGCAGAACAAACTCCGCCTGAAATTGGAACGGGATGAGCTCCTGGCTGATGCTGAAAAGCTCCGCCAGCAAATGAACCAGTGTGCCACAGCCCCTACTAAGGAAGAAATTATGCGCCAGGTTGCACATGTTCATGAGATTCTTTCAGATCCCAACCTTGATTATGAAATAAAAGGAAATGCCCTCCGCAACATTGTGAAAGACATTGTCTTTGACCGCAGCAATGGGCATTTATATATTCATTTCTATATATCATAGGTTATTAAAGTCAGGGCCGCCGTACTGGCTCATTATAAACTGAGCCATCTGTGCATTGGGCTCCTTAATATTAACCGGGAACTGTAACCGTTTCTCATATTTCCACATTAATTCTGCCCTCCTTCCCATGGCCAGGGGTCTTCTATCCAGGACCAGTAGGCCGTGTCATTGCTGCGGTAAGCCATAAGCGGACCAAACTGCGCCTCATATGTGGCCACTGCATTGCGGTACATCTCGGACACCTGGTTAAAATATGCCAACGCCGCCGTATCGCAGGTATGAGTGTCAAGGTAGAGCTGGGTATCATCCACAGCAAAGCCCATCTGGTCAATCTTCCTTAAGAGGGCTTCACGGGTATTTGAATCACAATCGTACATCATCATCTGCCGCACCTCCCGTAATTAAACTCCAGATCCAGGTCCGGGAAATGGTGCCCTGTAACAGCCCTCTCTCAGGGGCGTAGGTAGTCTGCCACTGCTGCCAGGCACATATGCCATAGCCACAGGATACTGCTGCTCCAGGCAGCCCGGAGCTGTCTGCGTACATGACGCACTGCCGGGCTGGGTCCATGAAGTTTCCGGATAAGCATAGCCTGGGGTTTGTGTGTCACAGTCCCATGATGTCCAGGCAAACCCGGACATATCCGGATAATTCGGCTGCATGGCAGCGTCGCTCCGGCTGCCTGCGCAGGTGTTGGCAGGCACAGGCCTATTTGCATGCTGGCTGCAGCCGCAGCTACAGCCGCAGTTTTGTGCACTTACATCTGTATAAGAATCCATATAGCGAATACTCCTTTCTTTATTTTCTATTATAGTTTATGTAAAATCCCGATACCGGTGACAAAAAGACCGTCCAGACAGACAGTCACACTTTGTCTCCCCGTCCCATATGATATAGTACAAACTTATAAAAAAGGAGATGCGATATATGTGTTGCTTTGGAATTAGATGTGGATGTGGTTGTGGTTGCGGATGTGGTTCTAGATGTGGTTGTGGATGTGGTTCCAGATGTGGTTGTGGATGTAATAGTTGCAGCGGCGGCTGTGGCTGCGGCAATAATGGCTGCGGCAATAATGGCTGCGGCTGCGGCAATAACAACAATGTGCGGTGTGCCGCCGAAAGGCGCGAGGCCTTCCGCGAAGGCTTCCGTACCGGCTATTGGGAGGGATTCCGCGACGGTTCCTGGGGCAGGTTTCCCACTCCGCGAAATGACGGCAGGGGAATCTCCAACGAAGGCGCCTGCGGCTGCAGCAATTAACAGCCGGAAATATGAATCATAACAGCGACAGGGTCTATTTTTAGACCCTGTTTTGCTTTTCATTGACAATTCCCTTTTTCTGGTATATAGTTAAAGCCAAAGGTCAGTTGCTATCAATATGTACAGGAGGATTCATCATGAATACGGAAACGCTTACACAGATACAAAGGGTATTTGCGAAGGACCGATTTGCCACCGATAACGGGGCTGTTATCGACCAGGTGGATGAGGGATTTGCAAAATGTTCGTTGGAAATACAACCTCATCATCTGAACGCGGCAGGCACAGTTATGGGCGGCGCTATTTTCACACTGGCAGATTTTGCTTTCGCCGTGGCATCCAACTGGAACAAGCCCCTTCATGTATCCACTACCGCCCAGATAACCTACCTGGGTATTGCCAAAGGCACCCGCCTCATAGCGGAAGCAAGGAAAGTGAAGGAAGGCCGTTCCACCTGCTACTATCTGGTGGAGGTGACAGACGATCTGGGCAATGCGGTGGCTCATGTGACATCCAGCGGATTCTCCAGGGGGTAGGCATTTCTTCCCTGTATAAGATGCATATCTGCGTATTCCTTTGCGCCGGCCCTGCCGCTCCTCCGCCGGGCGGTGTGTATTTCCGTTTTTCACGGTTTTGCAGAAAAAGAGACGGCCTTCTGATTAAGTTTCACTTCTCAGCGCAGCCGTCTCGTTTCATTTGTCAAAATTCCGTCTCATCTCTGGGAATAATTTATTTTACCAGCACATTTCCTCATTGCTGTACAGCACCAGTCCTCCCTCTGCGATGACTTTGGCCGCTTCCTCCCCGTCGGAAGCCTTCACTATCATAGCCCGCCTGTTGGCGGAGGCAAGGGCGTACATATATTCAATATTCAGCCCCTGGCTGCAAAGAATATGAGTCATTTTGTGGAGTTCTCCCACCTGGTCCTCCAGCTTGACAGCCAGAACTTCCGTGAGCATAGCGGAAAAGCCTTTGGCTCTCAGGCCGTCTTTGGCTTTCACTGGATCGGATACGATCATTCTGAGCATACCGTACTCTGTGGTATCGGCCATACTCAGGGACAGGATATTAATGCCTTCCTCCTTGAGTACCTCCGTCACCTGCTCCAGTCTGCCCTCGCGGTTCTCTATAAATACGGACAATTGCTTAACAAACATAAACTCATACCCACCTTTCTTATTTCAGTTCCCTTTTATCAATGACGTGATTCGTCTTGCCCATGCTGCGCTCCAGCCCCTTAGGCTCCACCAGCTTTACCTTCACTGCCACGCCGATAGCCTGCTGAATCACATTGGCGATCTTGCCTGTGACCGTTTCCAGCTCCCGGATCTCATCGGAGAAGAAACGCTCCTCCACCTCCACCTGAACTTCCAGAGTATCCAGGTTGTTCACGCGGTCCACAATCAGCAGGTAATGAGGCGTGGTTCCGCCCATCTCCAGAAGCGCAGCCTCAATCTGGGAGGGGAATACATTGACGCCGCGGATAATCAGCATGTCGTCGCTTCTGCCCTTGAACCTTGCGATTCTTGCCATAGTCCTCCCGCACTGGCACACAGAGTGATCGATGCTGGTCAGATCCTTTGTCCGATACCTGATGAGTGGGATTCCCTCCTTTGTCAGAGTGGAGAACACCAACTCTCCGGTCATGCCGTCCCTGAGGGGTTTCAGGGTGTTTTCATCCACAATCTCGGGCAGGAAATGATCCTCATGTACATGAAGTCCCGTGTGGAACTTACAGTCCGTAGCCACACCCGGCCCCATTATCTCACTGAGGCCGTAGATATCGTGAGCCTGGATTCCCAGCTGCTGCTCTATCTGGCGGCGCATATTCTCCGTCCACGGCTCGGCTCCGTTGATGGAAGCCTTCAGTTTAATTTGATCCCTTACTCCCATCTCCTCTATGGTCTCCGCAATGTGCAGCAGATAGGAGGGGGTGCACATAATCCCTGTAACGCCGAAGTCTATCATCATGGTGATCAGCTTTTTAGTGCTTCCCGTGGACATGGGAACTACGGTTGCTCCCATCTTCTCGGCTCCGTAGTGAGCTCCCAGGCCCCCTGTAAACAGTCCGTATCCGTAGCTACCTGGATAATATCGTTCCTTCCCAGGCCCGCCATCGTGATGCACCTTGCCACGCACTCGCTCCACACGTCCACGTCGCGCCGGGTATATCCTACCACGGTAGCCTTTCCCGTAGTTCCGCTGGATGCGTGTATACGCATAATCTGGGAATTGGGAACCGCAAACATTCCAAAGGGATACGTTTCCCGCAAATCGTCCTTTGTGGTAAAGGGCAGCTTATCCAAATCCTCAATTCCGCGTATATCTCCCGGCTCCAGCCCCACAGCCTGCATCTTCTTTCTGTAATACTCCACATTGTGGTAAACCCGATCCACCAGCTTCACCAGCCTTACACTCTGTAGATTGGTAAGCTCATCCCTGCTCATACATTCTTTCGTTTCATTCCATATCATCTGCATCTGTCTGCAACCCCTCTGCATAGTTAATTTTATTCCGATCTGTTAAATTGAAAGCGCATATCCGATTTCAAATGCCTTCTTATTTACATCCACCGTCTTGGGCGGAACAGTCGTCTCGATCACCCGGATCCAGTCGTCCTTCTCAAACCCCATATGCCTTGCTCCAGCGCCCAGCACAATGATGTTGAACGCCTTGGGCGCGCCCAGCTTTTTGGCCTCCTCCGTGGCTTCCACCACAATGGTATTGCGGGATGCCTTTAAGGTGTCAAGGATTCCCTCGGGATACGAGGCCATCCCCGTTACAACCGTAATTGGGTCAATCCGCCAGTCATTGACGATAACCACCCCGTCCTTTTTAAGGAAATGCAGATACCGAAGGCTTCCAGACGCTCAAATGCAATCAGCACGTCCGCCTGTCCTTCCTCCACAATGGGCTCAGCCACTTCATCTCCGTACCTTACAAAGGTGACCACGCTTCCGCCTCTCTGAGCCATACCGTGAACCTCCGAAAGCTTTACGTCATAACCGGCTGTGATTGCCAGCTTTCCCAGGATACGGCTGGTGAGAAGGGTCCCCTGTCCGCCTACTCCTACAATCATTATATTTTTGGATGTCATTTTATTCACCTGCCTTTACCTGCCTGATGGCGTCAAACTTACACAGCTGCATGCACAGGCCGCAGCCGTTACACATAGTCTCATCAATGGATATGGTGCCGTCCTCATTCTTTGTGAGGGCCGGGCAGCCGGGGCGCAGACAGGCGCCGCATTTTCTGCACATATCCGAAAGAGCCCTGCATTTGTTGGGGAATTTAATTCCCTTTAGCAGTGCGCAGGGAGCCTTTGTGATGATCACGGATACTGCGTCCCTGGCAGTCTCCTCCTTTATGATGGTTTCTAGGCTTTCCAGATCGAATGCATCCACCTCGCAGACATTCTCGATTCCCAGGGACTTACAGAGATTGTAGATACTGATAGCAGGCACAGTCTCGCCTTTTAAGGTCTTGCCTGTGGCTGCATGATCCTGGTGTCCGGTCATACCCGTGGTGGAGTTGTCCAGAATCAGCACTGTGCCCCGGGACTGGTTGTAAACCATATTCACAAGTGAATTAATGCCTGTATGCATAAAGGTGGAGTCGCCGATGACCGCTACCCAGTTGCGGATATAATCTCTGCCTCTCGCCTTCTCCATTCCGTGGAGGGCGCTGATGCTTGCACCCATGCAGATGGTAGTGTCGATAACGCCAAGGGGAGCCACCGCGCCCAGAGTATAGCAGCCGATATCGCCTGCAGCATGGATTTTCAATTTTTTCAGAACGCTGAACACGCTTCTGTGGGGACATCCCGGACAGAGTATGGGAGGCCTTGCAGGAACAGCAGCCGGATTATCCACATCCGGGCTCTGTTTTAACACCCGTTCCCGGATAAGATTGGCGCTGTACTCTCCCTGATGGGTGAAAATTTCCTTACCCACGGCCTTCTGTATGCCCCAGGCCTTCACCTGCTCCTCAATGACAGGCTCCAGCTCCTCGAATATGTAAAGCTTATCTACTTTAGCGGCAAACTCTTCGATGAGCTTTCTGGGCAGCGGATGCACAAGCCCCAGTTTCAGCACCGATGCTTCCGGCATTACTTCCTTTACATAGTTATAAGGAATGCCGCTGGTGATAAATCCTACGGACAAATCGTTGTATTCCACTGTGTTCACAGGCAGCCCGTTGGCGTCCTCCGCCATCTCATTGATACGGGCTTCCACACAGACGTGGCGCTTGATGGCATTGCCCGGCATCATTACAAACTTAGCCGCATCCCTCTCATAAGGAATATCGATGGGCTCGATGCGGTCCTCCAGTTCCACCAGCCCTGGGAATGGGATAAGCGGGTGGTGCTGCGCAGCATAACAGGCGTGTCGTACTTCTCGCTCAAATCAAAGGCATACTTCATAAACTCTTTTGCCTCGGCACTGTCGGAGGGCTCCAATACAGGAATCATTGCCGCCCTTGCAACCATACGGCTGTCCTGCTCATTCTGGGAACTGTACATTCCCGGGTCATCGGCCGCCACAACCACCATCCCGCCTCTGACGCCTGTGTAAGCGGCAGTATACAGGGGGTCGGCCGCCACGTTGACTCCCACGTGCTTCATGGTGCACATGGACCGTACTCCTGCGATGGAGGCGCCGATAGCCACCTCTGCAGCCACTTTCTCATTTGGAGCCCACTCTGCATAGATCTCATCATACTGCGCGATACTTTCGCTCACCTCTGTGCTGGGCGTGCCGGGGTACGCAGCCGACACCTTCACACCGGCCTCGTAAGCCCCTCTGGCGATGGCTTCATTGCCTAGTAATATCTTTTTTTCAGACACGTTTTATTCCTACCTTTCCTGATTGTATATTTATGTATTTGTAAATGCCTGGGCATATCATTTTTTCCGCAGATCCGTCACACGCTTGGCCTTTCCCTCGAACCGCTGAAGGGTATTGGGGGATACCAGCTGAATCTTGGCGTCCAGTCCCAGCATCATGTGCATTTTCTCACGAAGGCTGATATCCAGCTTTTCCAGGGCCCCATAGGAATCCATCATAGCCTCGGCCTCCACCTCCACTTTGATGGTCAGCAAGTCGGAATGATTCTTCCTGTCCACAACAATCTCATAATTGGGCCCGATTCCATCTGTATTGATAAGCACTTCCTCGATCTGGCTGGGAAATACGTTAACCCCCCGGATTTTAAGCATGTCGTCGGTACGGCCCGACAGGTTCTCCATCCTGGCCGTGGTGCGCCCGCAGGCACAGGCTCATACATCAGCCTGGTAATATCCCTGGTACGATAGCGGATCAGAGGAAGGGCCTCCTTCGTAATACAGGTAATAACCAGCTCCCCCTTCTCTCCCGGCGGCAGCGCCTCTCCCGTCCTGGAGTCTATGATTTCCGCTATAAAATGGTCCTCATTAATATGCATGCCGTTGAGTTCAAGACATTCTCCCGACACCCCGGGGCCCATAAGCTCGCTCATGCCGTAATTCTGGGTCAGATTCACATGGCTGCCCCACACTTTGTAGAGTTCCCAGCGCATAGCCTCTGTCATCAGTTCGCTGCCCAGCACCAGGCTCTTTATCTTCAAATCCTTCTTGGGATCCATGCCCATCTCCGCCGCCACCTCAGCGATACGCATAGCATAGGAAGGGGTGGCCACCAGCAGGGTAGTCTGAAAATCCTTCATGTACATCAGCTGCTTCTGGGTATTTCCCGTGGAGGAGGGGACAATGGCTGCTCCCACCTTCTCCAGGCCGTTGTGGAGTCCCAGGCGCCGGTGAACATACCATATCCGAAACAAATCTGGGCGATGTCCTCGTCACTGGCGCCCCCTGCCACTGCAAGGCGGGCTACACATTCCTTCCACACCTCCAGATCCCCGCCGGTATAGCCCACAACCGTAGGTTTTCCCGTCGTTCCGCTGGACGCATGGATCCTGCGCAGCTCCTTCATGGGAACTGCAAAGAGGCCATAGGGATAATTATCCCTCATGTCCTGTTTCGTTGTAAAGGGAAGCCTGCCTAAATCCTTCAAAGTCCTTATATTCTCCGGTTTTACGCCGGCCGCTTCCATCTTTGCGCGGTAAGCGGGAACCTGTTGTAATTGCGCTCCACCGTCTCCTGCAGCCGTTTCAATTGAATTTCTTCAATCTCCCCTCTGGACAGTGTTTCTTCTTTCGCCCATATCATCTCTTTCTTATGACCTCCTCTTCCCTGCCTCCATTCTTGCGCTAAAGCCGCAGCAGCCTCCCTGGGGATTCCTCTGGGAATGTGCTCCGGCTTCCTCATACACTCTGATGCTTTGACGCGCCATCGAATTGTAGCAGTGTACTATCTGGCGATATTATAACACAGATCCAATGCTTTTGTCTGCTATTTTCATGTATTTTCCCAAAAAGGAAAGAGCCCGTATCGAACGGACTCAAAAATATACACAATCTTCCATTGTACTGCTGATACAATTTTGCCGCCCTACACCAGGCTCCCTCTTTCTCCCGCATTTTCACAACTGCGGACAGATCCGCCTTTCTCTGTTCCACGCCTCTTTCTCCGGCCCCTTTCCTGGAATGCTCATTGGCTGTCTGGCATTTCTGGTAGAAGTATTTTATAATATCTTTTCTGGTGATAATTCCGATAAAGCACTTCTGATCGTCCAGCACCGGCACAAAATTCTGGTTCAGCGCCTTGCCGATCAGATCCTCCATATCAGCATCCGCTTTCACCGGGCGGTTGTCACACCTGCGGCGGATGGCTGTAACCGGTATCTTCTCAGCCCCTTCAGATCCAGGTTAAACTGTTTTTCATCCCCCATAACAGGTCCCCCTCCGTCAGCGTCCCCACATAACGTCCTGTTCTGCTGACAATAGGTACAGCGGAATACTTATGGTGTTCCATCTTCTCCAAAGCCTGTCTCAACGTATCATCCTCGCTTATGTACGCCACGTCACTTTTAGGAGTCAGGAAAAATAATATATTCATATTGTCACTCCTTCTTCCTGTATTCTTATAATAGTATAAAACGCGCCTCTGAACCGGATGTGAACAAATTATTATAAAACTCTGAAATTTCTTAAATACTGGAAAAGTTTTCCTTATTTTCCCACTGCGCCGGAAAGCTGCACTTCCGAATCCAGCAGATGTTTCAGATAATTAAACGCCCCCGATTTCAGCAGAACTCCCATGAAAAACGCCCCAATCCCGGTACCGCTCAGGGTGCTCATGAGGAAGGGCATTACATAGGCAAATACAGCCCCTTCCCTGCCCAGTATCAGGGCGGCCACAGGGTAGCACAGGACGCCCCCCAAAATTCCGGTTCCAACGACTTCCCCAAGGTAAGCCAGCGCAAGCTTCCCTGTATGCCGGTACAGCAGGCCGCAGGCCAGGGCTCCGATCATGCTGCCCGGAAAGGCCAAAAGACTGCCTGTCCCCATGAGGTTGCGGATTAGCGAAGTGCAAAAGGCCATAGCCACACCGTACCAGGGGCCCAGGAATACCCCTGCTATAACATTGGCCAGGTGCTGGATGGGAAAACATCTGGATGCCCCGATGGGAATAGAAAAACCCGACAGGGACACTGCAACGGCCGTCAGCATTGCACTAACCGCTAATTTTCTGACACTTATTTTCATGACACATTTCCTCCGTTTTCTGCTTTTTTCCGTACGAAAGGTCCATCCCAACAGGGAATGGACCTTAAAATGCAGTCAAATAAGCGTCACATATTTCCCTACGTTGGCATTACCCAAATCAGGTACGATAGGTCGAAGTTCGATTACTTCCTCTCAGCCTGCTTCACAAGCTCCCTGTTATTATCCGTATGTAACCATTGCCTTTTGCCAGCTTCGGGTCATGCAATGGATCACCAGACTTGTTTTAGCATATCACCCCTTTTACACTTTGTCAATGCATTGTGTTAAATTATACGATACCCTTGACGCCTTTTTGTTTGGGGCAATCAAAAAACCAGCTGGTCGCCCCGCCGGTTTTCTGACTTTTATCACCAAAATGTCCGGATCTTCTTACTCCATAAAATTCAGCGGATCCACTGTCTTATCCTGATGCTGAAGCTCAAAGAATACGTTGACCCCTTCTACGGAATAATATTTGGTAGGCTCCGATACGTAGCCCAGGATCTGGCCCTGTTTCAGATACTCGCCCTCCGCTGCGCAGACTTCCTTAAGCTGGCCGCAGGTGGCTTTGTACTCATTTCCGAGGTCCAGGACAACGTAACTGCCGATTTCATCGCTGACGCCCACTTCCAGGACCTTGCGTTGGCAGGCGCTTCCACAGGCGTGCTGACGTCCGACTGAATCACAATGCCGGGATTGCATTTGTACTGGTCCAGCGTGGGGAAGTAAATCGTCTGATCCATGCTGTAATCCAGAACCACATTTCCTCTTACGGGCCATGTCATTTTGCTGGCGTCGTTAAAATTCAGCACCAGAGCTTCTGCTGCATTCTGCCCTGCCCCTGCCTCTGCCGCCAGATCGTTGCCCTGGTTCTCATTCTTCGCCACAGCCGCCCTGGTGGGAGCCTGGGTGTCGTCCTTTGCATTTTTCGTTCCCTCAGACGAGCCTGCAACGGGAGGTATCTCCGGTGCGGTTTCCTGGGCAATCATCTCTGGCTGGGGAACCTCAAGGTATGGGTTTGCCTCATTACCTTTTCCTCTTTGTACGGTAAACACTCCTGCTGCGGCTACAATAGTCAGCAGGCCTAACACTAGCATGACAAGAAACAGCTTATCCTTGAACATTTGATTTACTTTCTCTTTCACGTTTATCACCTCGGTACTATTCTTACCAAACCGGGAATGATTATTCAGAAAGAAGCGCAATATTTTTATAAAAATATCCAAGAATGTCTTCTGCCCTCCACCCCTCCTTTGCCTTCTGGTTGGCTGTCCACTGGCTGAGGCCGTAACCGTGTCCGATTCCCTTGGCCGTGACCCGTATCTGCTCCTCATAGGCGTCCAGGGAAAAGGCTGCGGACTGAAGTCCCAGGGCATACTGGACCTCCTCCCCCGTATAGCTGTATCCGCCGATCTGTATCTCGTCCACATATCCCGCCTCATCCCTGGACGCGATCTGTACGGCGCCCGGAATCTGGGAGGGCTCGGTCCGCCGGGGCCCGGAAGCGGCCTGGGGGATGCTGTTGATGCGGGCTGCAAACTCATCCTTAGAAAATGTAACCATCTGCATATAACCCTCCGCCTCCACATCCCCCGGCAGTCCACAATTTGCAGGTAGGGATGGGTGAAATCCCCCATCCGGGTCATGCCTGCCGCCGCCCTGCAGTACATAGGATCAATGCACCTGCCTTCATACGTCATGACGATGCCTGAGGTGGCCTTCACCGCATCCTCCAGTTTTTGATAATAATGGGGAAAACGGCCGGAGCCCCACAGCTTTTTCAGCTGATCCGATTCCAGATAATCCATATCCAGGGCCGATTCCGCAATCTCGTCTCCCTCGCCGGCAGCCTCTATCTGGCGGCAGATATAGGTCCTGGCTATGATGGCCTGGGCCTTCAGCGCCTCCGGCTCATACTCCACAGGCATCTGCCTGGCTATGACGCCCGGAAGGTATTCCTCCATATCCATATAGTAGGATCCGCCGCTGCGATCCAGCAGAATCCGCCGTCCTCCGGGGGCGCCTTTCTGCTGCTCATACCGCAGCTCCTCCCCCGTATGGTGCCTGTCCATGCAAGAGTCCCCACATAGGGAATCAAGAGCCTGTGACCGCCGCCCATATGACACGTTTATTCAAGGTTTCCATCCCTCCCAATCTACACTTCTCTACGTATAATATATGAGCGGTTTACCGGGCCTATGAGGCGGCCTGTCTGCAATATAAAAATATCGCCGCACCGTTGGAAACCGGCAGGCGATATATGGTGGAATGTGTTTATTTTGCTCAGAGGGACGTCAGGCTCTTCTCTTTTATATACCGTAGAGCCGGGAATATTTTTCTTTCAGATACCGGACGTAATACCGGGGATTAAAATCCTCCCCCGTCACATCCTTTAAAATCTGGCGGCTGGTCTTAATCTTGCCGAACTGGTGGATATGCTCCTTCAAATATTCCCGAATGACGTCCACCCGGCCTTCCTCCAGAAGCCCCTCAAAATCCATTATTTTCTTCATGTGAAAGTAAATCTGCGCTCCGAAGGCGCTTCCCAGGGCATAGGAGGGGAAATAGCCGAAGGAGCCTGGGACCAGTGGATGTCCTGGAGCGCTCCCTCAGCCGCATTCTCAGGACGGATGCCCAGATATTCCTCGTACTTGTCCCCCCAGATTTCGGGCAGCTTATTCACGTCCAAATCCTCCTCTATAAGCATTTTCTCAATCTCATAGCGGATTAAGACGTGAATACTGTAGCTCAGCTCGTCCGCCTCTGTGCGGATAAGGCCCGTTGTCACCTTGTTGACGGCAGCCACAAATGCGTCCAGGCTTACATCCCCCAGCTGTTCCGGAAACATGTCCTGGACACGCCCGTAGACAGGCGTCCAGAAGGCCCTGTTTCTGCCTATGATATTTTCAAAAAACGCGACTGTGATTCATGCATTCCCATGCTGGCTCCCTGGCCTGCAGGGGTGAGCGTGAGTTCATCCCGGATTCCGAGCTCGTAGATTCCGTGGCCCGCCTCATGGATAACAGAGAAGAGGGAGCTGTCTACAGAATCCGTATAATGGGTGGTAATCCGCACATCCTTATTGTGCAGGTTGGTTGTAAAGGGATGGGCGCTGACTGCCAGAACGCCCTTATCAAAGTCGAAACCCACATACTCTGCAAGAAACCGGGCCAGCTCCTCCTGCTTCTCCTCAGGATAACCGCCCTTTAGGAAGCGGTCGTCCACCTTCCGGCTCTCCTTCACCACCTGTTTTAGAAAGGGCGCCAGCTCCTTTTTCAGAATGTCAAAAAATTCATCCAGGTTTTCCATGGAAATCCCGGCTCATAATCATCCAGCATCACATCATAAAGCTTCTTCCCCTTTTTAGCCCGGTAGCCGGCGAACTTTTTCTGATATTCAATGACCTTTTTTAAGGTAGGGGCGAATGCCTCAAAATCATTCTCCTCCCTGGCCCTGGCCCATACGCCGGTCGATCGGGCCGTCAGAGCGGCAAACTCCTGGTATTCGTTCCGGGGAATGCACTGGATTTTTTCCTGCTCCTCCAGGAGCTCTCTTACATTGGCGGACTCCGCCTCAGACAACGTCTCCTCTCCTCTGCACTCCTTCAGTATCTGCCGCAGCTCCCTGCAGGTCAGCGCCTGAAAATATTCCCCTGAGAGTACGCCGATGACATGGGAAGTCAGCTCTCCCGCCTCCCTGGGGGCCAGGGTTTCATTGTCCCACTCAAAGAGGGTCATAGCTGTCTTTACAGCCATTGCCCGGTCCATATATGTTTTTAACTGGTCGTATAACTTGCTCATATTCACACGCTTCCTTTCCGTTTTATGGCTTCGGCGGCGTCCTTCCTCTGCGCCCCCAAGGGCTCCTTCCCGGAGCTTTTATCACGGGAGCGCTCTCATAGAATATAAAAAGGGACGCCTTTGAAAAGTGTCCCCCATTACTCCGCTTTTATTCCTCAGGCCCATTGAGAAAGCGCAGCTCCAGATCCTTTATTGCAGCCCAGATTTTCCCCTGGCCGTCACATATATTGTAGGAGATAAGAACGCTGCCGGCTTCTGCACCCGCCTCAAAAACCTTTTTGTCCTCAACTGCCTCCACATGGAAGCCTGTATAGGTGGCGTCGCCGTAGGGATAATCGGTTTCCCCCCTTCTGCTTCCCCATCCTCCCCCTTGTCGTACTGTATCCGCAACCGTCCGCCTCCCGTATCTGCACTCCAAGGCTCTATGTCCATGACCGCCCCGCTCCGTATGTGCGGCTGTTGTAGCTGATGGAATTGCTGTCTGCTGAAACCTCTGCCTCTGAAGCATACCGCAATTCCTCAGCCATTGCAACAAGAATACTGTTTGCCAGCACCCTGGATTCAGAATAGCAGGTCTGTGTGCGGTAAACCTTCAGCGCCACTCCGGCGCCTCCGGCCACCGTCAGCGTAAGAAATACCATGATCAGCAGCGCCGTCAGCATCTCTCCTATGGTCACGCCCCTGCCGCTTTTCATCTTTTTTATAAAATTCACGGCGTCCCTCCTTCCCTGAGACGGTAGGAAGCCATATCGTTCCCGTAATAGATATCCACTTCAAAGGCCTGTGAGACGGAGCCGTCCTCCGCCTCCACCTTCACGGTCCCTGCTCCGGTCTGAATCTGCTCCTGGGCCTCAGTGTCCGGCGCCGCCTCTGTCTGAAAATTCTCCAGAAGCGACATGGATTTGTAAAACCAGGCGTCCGCCCTGTCTCCCTCCCTGCCGATTTTAGAAGCCGCGGACATCATCCCCAGAAACAGGGCGGTGGAGAGCGCTGTCACCAGGATGGCCGTCAGCGCCTCCGCCAGAGTTTCGCCCCTGACATTTTTAAGTTTCCCCCGCCATCTGTCCCCTCATAGGCCCTTCACCTCCGCTGTCCCTCTGGGACCTGGAGAAAACACAGGCTTATCCCAGGAGAGGGCGGCGTGGGAAGTATAGCTGTAATGGTAAACCGTCTCCGTCTCCTCCTCCCCGGTATCGGGATTGGCGCTGCTTATCTCCTCCTGGTCGATTACTTCCTCCAGCATATAATATACCACTCCTCCGGCCGTCATCTGGAGGGAATACTGGCGGACGCCCTCTGCCTCCAGTGAAATATCTGCCTGAAGCCTTACCTGGAGCTGCTGAACATCGCCGCTGTCCATGACCACATAATCGGGAACCATTGTGATCCTGGCTTCAGCCTTTGGTACGCCGGCCCCGTCCGGTCGGTCCGAATCCAGCTCAAGGGTCAGCACAAGGGACTCCGACAGCCCCTCCCTGGCCTGCTCCGTGGACAGATCCCTCCAGGAATTGTCGTCTTTTATACAGTTTAAATACACCTGGTACATGTTTTTTGAAAAGAAAGACTCCAGGGAGGAGGGTGGGAAGCCGCCGGAAACAGCCTCCCCCATCTCTGCTTTGTACCCTGCCCGGTCCCCCTCCTCAGCCGGTGAAGGCAAATCCTCGTCATTTATTACAGACCAGTCCCCCTCCGACGCCTTCAGCCTGCGCTTCATCAGTTCCCCGGCGGACATAACCGCCAGATAACTGCTTTCATTCCTCTTCTGGGCCTTCAGGTGGCTGACCCCGGCCAGGGCCGATGCAAGGACAGCGGCTCCTGCTGTGGCGCAGATAAGGAAATATACCAACGCCATAATAATGGAGGCGCCCCTGGTTTCCCGAAGCTTGTTTTCTTTATCTCTTTTCTTCATTTCCGGGCCGCCTCCTTTCATCCATTCATCCTTCTAATAAACCGGCCGGTAACCCTCAGGCCAATACCCGCTGTGATGCAGCCCTGAAATTCCAGCTCCCGCATGCTCAACCATGGGATAGGGGTACTCCGCCTGCTGAGAGGGAACGCTTCCATCGGGCCTCATGTCTTCCAGCGCCCCGCTGCCTTCCAGCTCTGCCGTCAGTTCTGCTGAGAATTCCGCTACGCTCCAGTCCTCCATATGAATTCCTGTTCCCGCCGTCACGGCTGAGTATGGCTCATTGTAGCTCCCCAGCCCCTGGTTCCGTCCTCCTTCAGGAAAAAGCAATTGTTTACCGACGACATGTGACAGGCTTCCCATCCATCGGTTCTCGTGCTGAGAACAATATAGTCCTGGCCATAGGAGGCCGTGGCATTCCTGGATACAGACAGCTTTCTCGTCTCAATCAGGGCCTTGCGCGCCTCCCCGTCTGTGGCGCCTGCATAGGCGTCCAGATTCACCTTATAGGCAGCGTAGGATTCTCCCAGCGCCCAGTCAGCCTCATTAATCCAGTATAAATCCCGGCCTTTTATCTGCCATAACGTCATAAGTCCATTGTCCCGGGACGGTGTGTATACCAGCTGATAATAGCTGTCCGGATCTGTCTGCTCCTTCAGCCCGCCGCCGCTGTCGAATATATCCCAATAAGCGGAGGTTATTGCGCTGTTGTCCGCTTTTGCGTCGCTGCCTGCAGCTATGCCTGCCATCAGGGCCTTATGGTAATATGGATAACCCAGAATATTGTAAACTGCGGCCGAGTACCCCGTACCTGCGGAGTTTATGGCTCCCCTTGTGCTGGAGTCCATGGTCTGGCTGATGCTCCAAACACTCGCTCCGTTCTCGCCGTTGCCCACAGGGCGGTTGTGTATCTCCGCAGACTTCATAATCGTAATCAGATTTCCGATCATCTGGTCCAGCACATCGAAATTATCTTCTGCACTGTCCGTTTTTCCGATAAAGCCTCCCCCGTCCATATCCGGCAGATGATCAGGCACCCTGCCCAGAGAATAACACTGCGCAATGGACACCGATCCGCTGCCGTCCAAAACCAGGCTTCCTCCAAAGCCGCCTATGGCCCCTTTTGCTGAACCGACGGGAAGGGCGTACACATTTCCAGTGGCATAACAGGATCGGATAACGCCGGATTTAGTCACTGCGCCAAAGAATCCTCCCACATTATTCCTGCCGGTAACAAAGCCTGAGGCATAGGACCTCTGCAGGGTTCCTCCTTCTATGGAGCCGGCAAACCCTCCGACAGGCCGGGAGCCGTCCCCTGTGACTGCGGCATTGGCATAGCAGTTTTCGATGGTTCCTGCTTCCAGGACCCCTGCGAAACCGCCCAGGGAACCGTTGCCCGTTACAGTTACATTGTCCACGGAAATGTTGGCAATTGTGCTGCGAGTGTTCACGGTTCCGGCTGCAGCGCCGGCCCTTCCCGTAGCCTGAATCCGCCCTCCCCACAGAGCGATGTTGCTGCCGAATAAGGTGTTATCGGACAGAAGGGCCGTCAAACCGCCCGTATTGTCACAGTTTTCAGTGATTATGCTGCCCAGCTGTATTCTGCCTGCTGCACCGGCTGCCGGGGATACCGTCACACTGGCTGCTGTGCTGTTGACTATGCCGCTTACGGGAACCGACGAGCCTGCCGGTACGGTTACGCTTATATCGGGCAGTTTTACCTGGGGCTCCGCCCGGACCGCCTCACCTGGAAGGGTTATGGAAGCCGGCGTAACGTAATTTCCCACCAGTCCCGATATACCGGAGTTGGGGTCGATGCGCTCAGGCTCCACCTGTATCAGGCCGCCGCTGAAGTCCCATATATTATGGGGGCTTCTGGGGCTGATATTCACATTGCCTGCGCGCCCTGCAATGCCCCCGTAGTAACACCTGGGGCTGGCCGGCGCCGAAACACTCCTGTCAGTACTGAGGACTGCATTGTCCAGCGACACGTTTCCAAGGATAAGTTCCCTTGTCCCTGAACTCCATTCCGGTACATAGATCCAATGAGAAATCCGCCTATATAGTTGGAGCATTCGCTGCCGTTCCTGACTTTTAAAAGACCGTCCCCGCCGGCTCCCGGCCCGCTGCCGCAAAAGCTCAGGTTATCCAGAGTGACGGGGCTGCCGATCTCGCTCAGGCCTGCCACCAGCCCCACTGCATTATAGGAGTAAAGATTCTCCCCGGCTCCATGGTTGGCCTTCAACTGGCTTATATCGGCCGTACCCGTGATTTCAATATCGGATATGAGCACTTCTCCTTTATCGGATAATATCTGCCCTGCTATGCCGCCTACGCCTCTCCTGCCCTGGATTGTAATGGTTCCGGACATTTTCACATTGGTTATCTTCCCTCCGGAAATATAACCGGCCACTCCCCCTACGCGGGTTGCGTTGTTGACCGTCGTGCCGTTGACCGCCTGCACAGAGGAATTGCTGATACTGAGCTCCTAAGCTCCGCCGCCCCGCTGTTGATATATCCTGCGGCAATTCCTATGTAGCTGTAATCCCCGCTTCCGCACAGAACGCCGGAATCAGCCACTGAGCAGGTATACATGAGCGTCTGCTCCGTTCCCTCTCCCAGAAGGATGCCTGCGCTGCCGGAATTCGGGGTGAGACTGCTGTTTTTTACTGTAACCCCCTGTATCATTCCTCCTTTTGAAACTCCGCAGAATATACTTTTTGCGCCCTCAACAGAGGAGCGGTCTATCACCAGATTGTCAGGCGTGATCCTACCGTTGAGATCCGTCTCCTCTATCACTCCCACCCTGCCTGTGAGATAGCCGAACAATGGCACATTGGCATTAAACCGGGCGATCCCTCCAAAGGGGCTCTCCCCCAGGATATCCGGCGTCCGGCTCCAGCTGCCCAGGCCGGATATGGTATAGCCTCCCCCGTCGTAGGTTCCCCTGAAGGGATAGGCTGCATTGCCTATGGAGCTGTTAAACCAGCGGTAATTGTGTCTGTTGCGGTACATGCTTCCTGAGGCCATGGGGGCCGTATCTGAATAAAAGTAAGCGTAGGCTCCGTCCTGCCCCAGAGGAATATCATATTCCTGCAGAAAGGTCTTGTCATAATACCGCCCGATACTGTCCTTATTGTTTTTAATATTTCCGGTTCCCAGTGTGCAGAGCTGCCTCACGGTCCGCACCAGAAGTTTTTCCGGCTCCTCAGGCCGCTGCCCTACGCTGATGTCCGACTTTGCAAAATGGGGCGTATAGTAAAAGACCCTGCTTTTCTCTACCTTCTGTCCTCCTGTCTGTTCTCCGCCTCCCTCATCTTCATAATTGCTTTTTACATAGATCGCAAGAGGCTGGAACACGCTGTCCTCAGGCACGTAGCATTGGTCACCACTGCCGCAGGAGGCAGGATGCGGAAGTAGTATTTGCCTGCTCTCCCGTCCAGAGCCAGCTCTATAGGTAAGTCGCCGCCGGCCTCCTCCTCAAAGGAGGTTACATCACCTGTTACATTATTATAGTATTCAAGCTTACCGCCTGTCAGCCTATTCCCCTCATTATCTTTAAGGCTGAATACACTTTTCAGATAGTTGGTGGCGCTGTTTGTGGTATTGTCAGTACCTACGTTGTCCTCCCAGGTCAGGTAGGCTTCACTGTTGCTGCTTCCGGCTCCCTGGATCAGGTTGTTGAGATCCACATTGTCCATATCAATGTATTCGTCGTTAAACAGCAGGGCGTAACCGTCCAAAAAGATGTCCGGGGGATCCTGACCGTCGGACTCATCCCACAATGTATCTAACTCCAGATTCTCATTATACATCCCCACGGTGTAGCGGTCATCCTCCTTATACACCTCGAAATATGCCAGCTCTGCGCCTACGTACTCATAGCTGGGCCAGTCGCCGTAATGGATCATATCCGCTGTTTTGGGGAACGGATACACGGGAGCCAGCATCAGGCTGAAGGGCTCCGTATCGGAGCCGTCCGGTTCTCCCCGTTCAAACTGTTCAAGACCTTTAATTTCATGATTCTCCTTCAGCTGCCTGTAAGTCAGCCCCCGCCCGCTGGGCGCAGAAACATCCTCATAATTCTCCGACCAGGACAGAAAATAGCAGTTTGAAAGCCAGTGAGGATACTGGGAAAAATTATACAGAAACGTCTGGGTTGTAATATATTCCGTGTTCTCATAATGGATCAGCCCGTCCTCAATCCGGTAATTGGGACAGTAGCCGTTGCTCACTGCTGCATAGCAGTTTTCTACAGAACCCGCGTTGGTGGAACCGCCGAATCCAGCCGCATATCCGTTCAGGTATGTGGAAGTGACTCTGCGCAGGGAATAACAATCCCGGATCCCATCGCCGGCTGCATCGTTGACAAATCCCGCTGCAAACCGCCCGGCTGTATAGCAGTTGGAATAGGAGTTGGTAATCTCTCCCCCATTCTGATCGTTGACAAATCCCGCTGCGGAACCATTGTCCGAAGGCCTTATTATCCCATTCTCCACCGTACCTGCGGTCACCGCGCCGACTGCCGCACAGCTGCGGATAATCCCGTTGTTTGAAACCACAAACCCGGCCGCATACCCGGGAGCTGTTACGGCAGCATTGGCGTAATTGTTAACCAGAATGTCTTTTCCATTGTAAATATGTTTGTACTTGTCTTTCTCAGAGACGTAATTCTCCTGTTCGGGAATGACATAGCTGTTCTCAATTTCTCCCTCTCTGGTATTTTCAAGAACCAGCCTGCAGCCGAGCCGTAGGCGTTATGTGATGTAATGCCGGGGCTTATTATGCGGACATTGGAGACAGTCCCCTCATTTGTATACACCAGGCCTGCTGCGTGCTGAACATATCTGGCGGTAATGTTTGCATATTTCAGATCGAGATTTGAAATTACTCCTTCGGAAGATAGATAACCGAAGAGAGCGGCCGCGTTGCCTCTGAAACTATATCCATAGTCCTCATCATTTATCTCCAAATAGGAGATTGTTTTGCCTCCCCCGTCAAAGGAACGTTCAAATTTTTCGCCGGCCTTACCGCTTCCGATCACGTTCTGGACCAGGGCTTCGTCCTTATCTGCATAGGTACTTCCATCATATACCCGGCAATCTATATCGCGCTCCACCAGATAAGTCTGAAATACTTTGTCTGTATCCCAGGAGGCGTCCCAATAGGCCTTGTTGTGTTTGGAACCGTCATTGGAGACGAAGGCCATTTCGCAGAGATGGCGCGCTGTGCGCAGAAGGGCCTTCTCAGGGCCCTTTAATGCCCCGGCCTGATCCGCAGCTATGGCCTTTGCAAAATGGGGATTGTAGTATGCATCATAACTCTCGCCGTCTATGGAAAACTTCAGCCTATCGTAAAAAGTATTCACTGTATTTCCATGGTTTCCCTCAAAAGAGGTAACCGGTATATGGGTGACATCCTTCCACGGCAGAACGTAGAGATGGAAAATTCCCTCCAGGCCCTCTATTTTCACCTCCAGGGCATCCAGCTTATGGACGTTTCCTTTCCCTCCCTGCTGTACGGTGACCTCCTTCTCTCCGGCGCTCAGATACCCGTATCCGTCGCTGAGCACCGGCTTGTCATCATTGAGGGTCTGTATCCCGGAGATTGCATCCCCGCTTCCCTCTTTCCCTTCAGGGGACCAGAAGCCGTATTCCCCCGCCTGGGGCGAACCGTCCCCGGCCCCGTCTGCCAGCTGATACTTTTCATAATAAACAAACCCTGTAAATGCGGCGCCCTGCCAATCACCATAATAATCCTTAAGCCACACAGGATAGGGATAACTTTGATTCTCCTCCCGGTAAGCTTTGTCGTAAGGATGGGTATCCTCAGAAGCGGGGATTCTGGCTCCGCCCAAGCCCGTCAGGTTATCTCCCACCGGACCGCAGCCCACGGAATTCACGAAGCTGCCTACCCCCTCATTCTTAAATGCGCTTCCCACACCGTAAGTAAAATTCAAATTGGCCGCCTGCTCAGCCAATGTGGCTCCTGTCTGACCCACAAAGGTCCGCAGAGCATACCGTTTACAGAGCAGGAAGAAAAGCTCTTTTCAATCCTCACATCCCTGTCCAGCACACCTGTGAAGCCTCCTGCAGAAGTCATGCCTGTTACATTGGGACGTTCCTGAATATAGGCGCCCCCCTCTGTCCGGCCGCCGGAATAGCACCGTGAAACCGAGGTTCCCTCCCGCAGAGCCCCGGCGAAACCGCCTGCAGCGCTCCCGCCTTTAACCTTCACAGAGGCAAAGGAGGACTCAGCCTCTATGTTTTCACCGCAGCCAATAAGGCCGCCTGCAAGGCCTGAGGAAAAGGCCTGTACCCCTGTGTCCTCATACAGCTCATCCCACTGGTCGTTCTCCCCCAGGCCTGCAGCCGCTCCGTCCACGTATGCGCCGCAGTTCTTCACCTTCACACCTACCAGATAACCTGCCAGGCTTCCCGCATAGGAGGAGCTCTCCGGGGAAGCCAGGGGCTTCACCAGCGGATTAATCAGACTCACATTGCGGATAGCCGCCTCCGGGCTTCCCTTTGAAGGGTTAAATGCAAAATACCCGAATAAGCCTGCCTGCCCGTAGGAGCCGCCTGCATCCTTCATTTTATAATTCCGGGTTACATGAAGATTGGCAATGCTGTGGTTATTTCCGTCAAAAACCTGAAGTCCCGTATTATCATTGCTGATAGGATGAAAATTAACTTTGCCCAGGCCAGAATACTTGTTGGCGGTACTGGCTCCGTCCCAGGATAGGGTTCCTCCCTCATATACCGTTTCTGCCCAGTCTATATCCTTCATCAGCCTGGCGGAAAGGATTTCATAGCCAGTCGTCTCTCCCCCGCCCCCTTCTTTTCTCCCAAGGGCCGAAACCTCATGGGACAGATTCTGAAGATGGCGTCCATTCTCGATATATACGTTGCCCGTCCCCCCTGGTCCCTCAGACCGGCAAAGAGGCTGTTTGTCTCCACCGCCCTGGTCACAGGCAGATAGAGAGCCTGGCCGCTGGCGCTGTAGCCTGTAACGGATAGTTTCAGATCGTCTCCCGGGCATATCCCCGGAAAATTGTCCGCAAAATGCAGGCCTTCCCTCAAGCTGTCCAGAGTCAGCGCATAAAGGCCTTTTTGGGCAGTCAGAACACCCTCCGTCTGAGTCTCCTCCGGCGTTATCAAAGCCTGGGAATCAGGACTCGCCTTATATTTATAGACAGCGGGATTCTCCCCGTCGGTTTTTGAGGAAAGAAGGATCTCAAACACAGACGTCTTTTGAACGGCCTCCGGCATCTGAATCTCTATCCGAAGATCCGCCTCATTTTTCACGATAACCTGAAAGTCCATCTCTGTGCCGCTGTCCATGAGCGTTCCGGCCTCTCCCCCATAATATCCTACAGAAGGAACCTTGCGGTTATTCTTGTTTTCGTCCCCTCTGAGCTTTTGCCCCCCGTATAAGTTGAAGTCGTCGGGGGATAGGAGAAGCTGCTGTCCCTCTGGAATGCCCCGCCCCTTTGCTCCCAGTAAAACACAGCGTAAACCCGTCCGGCGCTGCGGTTGTACTCGATTGCATAGCTTCCGCCGTCGGCTTTCACATTCCCAGGTGAAAATGCCGTGTCATCCATCCAGGTAAAATCGGATCCTGAATAAGCATCACAGATCACATAGGTATCCGGCCGCTCTCCCATGGAGGGGTTATAATCTGAGGGCTGCCTGCCGGAGTCATCGGGCATGGGGATTCCCTCTTCACTGATATCCGGTAAATCCCCGCAGAGCCGAAGACCTGACAGCTGGTTCTGGGCTGCGATAAACACGCTTCTGGCCATCCGATCCAGCTCTGTCTGGCGAAGGGAATCTCTCACATGAATGACCGCAGGAAAGGAAACCGCTGCCAAAACAGCCATGATCCCCACAACCACAAGCACCTCTGCCAGCGAAAAGCCTCTCTTTATTCTGTTTCTGTCATTGAGCCATGCGTTCATCTGTTCCCTCTGTCATTCATATAGTAAATCGTTCGGCGCTGCAGGCGTTTTTTCCTCAGACTCTGTCTTTTCATAAATCAGGCCTTCTGTAGTGGAGGCCCCGGTCAATGTCTCATAGAATGTAATCACTAAATTTACACTCACCGGATCCCCCGCTTCAGGATCCCCTTCCAAATCCTTCTCCCTCCGTTCCTCAGCCACAATGGACATATCCTTTATTGCAGAGCGGTAAGGACTTTCATTAATAGCAGTAAGAATCATCCTGGCCACGGCATAGTTATCTGCATCAAACTGAAGGCTCACATCCCTGCGGACTATCTGTCCGGAGGCTACCGGATTGGAAAAATCCAGCTTGTAGGAGGACGCCGGGATAAGGGCCTCTTCCAGATGGTGCATTTCCCCGGAGACATTGTCATAGAAGGATCTCTCCCTCAGGCTCCTCCCCGGCCTCCTCCATATCCTTCAACATCCGGGCTTTTTTCGCGGCTTTTAACATTTCAGCTGAAAGCTGATCCTCCACAGGTATATGGGCGATGCTGCACCGCTCCACCTCGCTTGTCACAGGCTCCACCAGGACGAAATAGTAAAACAACGCCAGCATTAACACTGCCAGGCACAACAGCAGAAGGCTCTCCCTGAAAGTAAATTTGCGGTTCATCATTGCTCCTGCCCTCCCTTCAGGGTTATGGTAATATAGGCAGTCATCATATGGCCCGGCTCCGGGCTCTCATCCTTGTCCTCAGTCTCTGCCGTGGACACTGTCACCAGCTTTACCAGGGGACTGGCATTCAAGTCCTCCATAATATCCGCCACCGTTCCCAGGGAAACCCTGGTCAAGTCCGCCCGGCAGATATTGCCTCTTATTTCAATCTTTGACAGCTTTCCCCGGTTGAGCACACTGTTCTCCAATATCTTAAGAATCTCCAGACGGTCCTGAAGCACCGCTTCATCCTCTGTGAGATAATCCTCAAAATAAAGGCTGTATTTCTCCTGCACTTCCTCATAATCCCGGTTGTAGGCTATGTATCCCTCCAGATCCACCTGGACCTGTTTTAAGGAGGACTGGGCCGCCAGCATCCGTTCCAGCTGATTCAGCACCCCGAATTTCACAAAGAGGGCCAGAAAGACTATAAACAGAAGAAAGAGTGGGATCGCCCTGGAAGGACTGCCCATGGTTTTCTCATGAATCACCAGATTTACCGTCCGTTTGGACGGATATTCATTTTTTCCAATGGATAACATGTTTCCTGCTCCTTCCAAATTTATAGATATGTAATACCGCTGCCGCCGGGCTGATGAACGCCTCATCGGGAATGTCCCCCACAACTGTGAGCAGCTCTGACACAGGCCGCACCTGAAGGGAAATCTGGTCTGCAATGGCCTCCTTCAGGTTGGGAATCATGGAGCCTCCTCCGCAGAAATACACCCGATCCAGCTGGCTGGAGGGATTGTTGAAACCATAGAAATTGATGGCCCGCATTACCTCCACGGCGATAGTCTCGTAAATGTCACGGCAGCGCTGCATATCCCACACCTTCTTAAAATTCTCAATCACATAGGATCTGGCCACATGCTCATCCACATTGAACTCGCCTGCAACTGCCTCCTGGAGCAGGGAACAGCCGTATTCAATCTCCCTTGTCACCTCAAAACGGCAGCCTGTAAATATATGTATTTTTGTATAATTATGCCCTATATCGATAAAACAGTATTCCTTAGGCCCGCCGCCCTCCACAGCCTCATGCTCTCTGATGATATTGGAGTAGGCGAATACCTCCGGAGCGGCAATGGCCAGTTTGAATCCGGCCCGTTTTAACATCATCTCATACTCCCGGATTTTTCCTTAGGCGCCGCCGCTGCCATCAGATCCATGCTCACCGGCCTGCCTTCCTCATTGCAGGACATTTCCAGCAGGCTGTAATCAAATACGTAGCCCTTTTTGCTGTCGCTGATAAAATCGTGGAATTCATAGGGCAGGTTTATCTTCAGCTGATCCACCGTCATGGCCGGCATGGTAAGCCTTCTGGAAAAGGCCACGCTGTCGGGAAGGACAACCGCGCATTTTTTATCTGTAAAGTGATAGGTTTTTGCCATCTCCCTGAGAATTTCGCTCATCGCTTCGTTGGAAACAATGGCGCCTCTGTCCACATAATTGTCAGGCAGCGGCTGGGTGGCGACCCGGTATACGCAATGATTGGAACACTGGGTCATTTTTATCTGTCTGGAACCAATTTCGATTCCTGTATAGCGATCAGCCATGATTTATATCTCCTTTCCTCTCTAGAAAAAGCCTGTATACCAGGTTATAATCCCTTCCCCAAAGAGCAGGCAGAACCAGGTTCCTGCAGCGATGGCGGGGCCAAATGGTATCAGGGAGGGATCTTCGTTGCCGCTGCGGGCTTTGGATGACAAGGCTGCAAAGAAAAGTCCCATGATACAGCTGGCAATGAGATTCAACAGATTGCCCAGGAGTCCCAGGTAGAGGCCCGTGACAAAGAACAGCTTGATATCTGCGCCTCCCATGCTCTCCTTTCCCAAAATCCGGTCAAAGATCATGGTCAGCAGAAGGATACCGCCTGCTATAACAGCTCCGCCCAGCAATCCGCCCGTCAGCGCGCCGGTACAGAACCGCCGGAAAAGGAAGATACAGGCACCACCAGAGAATGGCCGCCAGGTGAAAACCGTCGGGAATCTCAAAGACTTCCAGGTCTGTCAGGGACTCGCCCAGAAGAATGAACCCAAATACCAGATAAAAAAGGGCCTTAAGGCTGAGATCGTAACGGATGAGAAGGCTGACGGCCACCACTCCCATGAGAATTTCCGTCCACATATAGCGGGAGGAGATGGGAGCCTTGCAGTAGCGGCATTTTCCCCTTAAGAAGATCCAGCTGAATACGGGAACCAGATCCGGGACTCCCAGCACATGGCCGCATACAGTGCAGTGACTTCTGCCTTTTGCCACTCTCTCCCCATGGACCAGACGCCAGGAGAGACAGTTGATAAAGCTTCCTCCGCTGCGCCGATCAGGAAGGTCAGGGTGATGAGGTATGCGGTTAGGGTCCAGTGGATTTGCAGCATGGGCGGTTCTCCTGTTTATGGTTATTTAATGGTCTGATTTCAAGCGTTTTGATTTTTGCAAAATACCTCTGTTTTAAAGATACTCTGCAAACAATCAAATCACCTGAATATCCGGGAAGCTGCAACCCTTCAGCTTCCCAATGACAACAGGTGTCTGGTGACGGATCGATTATTCCCAGGAAATAGTTACTTCTCCCTTATCTGTCATAGTCACTTTAATTCTTTCTGCTGTATGATCTCCGGAAGTTCCTGTAGCGTCATAATCTGTATATTTTATGCCTCCGTCTGCCGATGTTCCCTGTCCATATGGATCCGGTTTTGTTGTTGTTAAAACGCCGTTGTCTGCGTCATAATAAACATTTTTACTGCTGTCTTGCATATCTTTAACTAAAGATTCATCGTCAGCGCTTAAATATGCAGCAACAGCCGCCGCCTTGGCAGCTCTCATATTAGCCACATCCGTAGCCTCTCTGGCCTTCTCCAGCTTACTTGTAAAAATCGGTATAGAAACAGCCACTAAAACGGCAATAATCGCCACAACAATCAGCATTTCCGCCAAAGTAAAGCCTTTTTGATTCAATTTTTTCTTAATATTGTTATACATGATATACCATCCTCCTAAGCACATCTTTCGTTTTAATCCATTTATATTCAAGGCCACGGGTTGTATTGGCCCATTGAATATCGCTATATCATATCGTAAATCTGGAACATAGGCAGATAGATCGAGAACACGATAAAACCTGCCAGCAACGCGATAAAAATCAGAACAGCAGGCTCCAGTTTCGCCAGTGCCTTCTGAGTGGCGTTCTCCGCTTCATTGTCAAAAAAGCGTCCCACGGTTCTCAGCGTTTCCTCCAGCTCGCCCGTCTGCTCTCCGATCACGCACATATCTGTGAGCGTCATTGGATAGCACCCGCTTTCCTTCATGCAAATCCCCAGATGCCGCCCTTCCTCCAGGCCGGTAACCATCTTCCCTGTCTCGATGGACAGCATATAATTGTCCATGGTCCTGGCTGTAATGCCCAGGGCCTGCGGCACAGGTATTCCCGCCGCCAGCAGGGTGGACATGGTGTTTGCAAACTGGCTGGATGCATTTAACATCGCAATCTTACCTAATATTGGAATTTAAGCTTAAAACGGTTCCAGCCCACCCTCCCTTTCTCCGATCGGGTATAGGAAATAAAAGCTCCGGTTCCCGCAGCAAGCAGAAAAATTATAAGCAATATGTATGTTTGAAAAAAAGTGGATGTATTGATCATCGCTCTCGTGATCCAGGGCAGTTGGCCTCCGAATTCTCCGAAAATCCCGGTGATGGCAGGTATCAGCTTCACCATCACCACAATAACTACAACGATAGCAATGATAATTACAAAAACCGGATATGTAAGAGCCGCCGCCACCTTCTGCGTGGTCTTATACCGGCTCTCATAATAGAAACTCAACCGTTCCAATCCCTTTTCCAGCGTTCCCGACTGCTCACCGGATCTGACCGTCTCTATAAAGGTGAGCGGTATTTTTCCCTTCCCTGCAGTCTCAAAGCTGTCCGCAAGACTGACGCCGGAAGCCACCTCCAGGGCTGCGGCCTCCAGAATCCGTTTCAGCTGCTTATCCTCCGTCTGGGCGGCCAGAAGTTCCACGCACTGGGCTACAGGAAGCCCTGCATTGAGAATCACGGAAAACTGGGAACATACCATGGAGAGGGCCTTGTAATCAATCTTCTTTATATAGATTTCTTTGGTTAAAATACCTGACGTCTGTTTTACAGGCGCAATCCGAACCACGATGCTACAGCTCTCCTTAATCTTCGCCACCGCATCATACTCGTCTTTCCCTTCCACGATTCCGGTTACAGCGGCGCCGTCCTTGGATATTGCCTTATATTTAAAGGTTGCCATCGATTCTATCTCTCCCTCTGTCCGTGATTATGTCAGCAGTTTCCGCTTTACAAACTCTAAATCCCGGGCAGCTTCCCTGACGGTTGCAGCAGAAATAGCCTGCCGCTTCCAGAGACTCAGCAGGAAATTATCCATGGTTATACTTCCCTCAGCAGCAGATGTGGCAATGGCATTGGCAATCTGAGGGGTCTTGCCTTCCCTGATCAGGTTTCGGATCGCCGGAGTCACCACCATCATTTCACAGGCCAGCACTCTTCCTCTCCCTGATTTTTCCAGAACCAGTTGCTGGGACAGCACAGCCAGAAGGCTGGTGGACAGCTGCATCTGGATCTGCCTCTGCATCTGTTCCGGAAATACGCCTGCAATACGATCCACCGACTCCGCCGCAGAGTTGGTGTGGAGGGTCCCAAATACCAGATGGCCGGTCTCAGCGGCTGTGAGCGCAGTTTCAATGGTATCTAAATCCCTCATTTCTCCGATCAAAATAATATCCGGGTCTTCCCGGAGTACGGCTTTAAGGCCATGCCCGTAGCTAACGGTGTCACGGCCTATTTCTCTTTGATTTATGATACATTTATCCGGCTTGTAGATATACTCCACCGGATCCTCAAGGGTGACAATATGGGCTTCCCTTGTGCGGTTAATCTCCTGGAGTATAGCAGCCAGTGTAGTAGATTTTCCCGACCCAGTCTCTCCTGTAACCAAAACAATACCATGGCGTTTACCCGGAAGCTCCATGGCCGCCGGGGGCAGGCCCAGGGTGGAAAGCTGTGGTATCTCCTCCTTTAACAGGCGAATTGCCGAGGACACGGTTCCCTGCTGCCGGAACAGATTAACCCTCACCCGGACAGAGCCAAAGCTTCTGGCCAGATCCAACTCGCCGATCTCCTTAATCGTTTCATAGCGCACGCCTGCCAGTTCCCTCGCGTATTCTTCGCAAGCTTCTTCCGTAAGGGGAATTTCCCCCAGGTTCAGCAGACGTCCGTCCTTTCTGTATTTTGGCGGCAGACCTCTGACCAAATGAAGATCTGAGCCGCCGTTTCTGTTCACTTCTGAAATTAATTCTTCGATTGATATCATAGTTCCCTCTATTCTTCCATCGAATTTATAGTTCGTCTGGCCTCCTCTGCCGTAGTCACTCCTTCCAGCACCAGACGCCTGCAGTTATCCCGCATGGATACGTAATCCGGTCCTGCCGCAGCCCGTATGAGCCGGGCCTTGTCTCCTGTCTGGGCGATGCATCTGCGCGTCTCCCGGTTCATCACCAGAATTTCAAACACGCCCGTCCTCCCCCTGTATCCGGTATCAAAGCAATGGGGACAGCCTTTCCCCTTATAAAACATCCTGCCTGGTTCCGGTTTCATTCCAAGTATTTCAAAATCCTCCTCTGTAGGTTCATATGCAGCCTTGCAGTTAGGGCAGATACGCCGCACAAGGCGCTGTGATATTATTCCGTTTAATGCGCTGGCTATAAGATAAGGGGCTACGCCGATATCCTTTAACCGGTCAATGGTTGTGATCGCGTCATTGGTATGTATCGTGGACAGTACCAGATGGCCTGTAATTGCGGCCCGCATTGCAATCTCTGCCGTTTCTCCGTCGCGGATTTCTCCTACTGCGATTATGTCAGGATCCTGCCGGAGAACGGAGCGCAGACCGTTGGCAAAGGTCATTCCCACTTTTTCATTAATCTGCACCTGGTTGATGCCTGATATATTATATTCAACCGGATCCTCCAAAGTCACAAGATTTACAGATTCCCGGTTCAAATCCCCGATCATGGTATACATGGTGGAGGATTTACCGCTTCCCGTAGGGCCCACAATCAGAACTACGCCGCTGTGACCGGATACAAGTCTGGAGTATTTATCCAAATCCTGGCCGGTAAGGCCGATACCCTCCCGGCTCAGAAGATCCACAGACTTATTGAGAAGGCGGATGACCACCTTTTCCCCATATATGGTGGGAAGGGTTGATATTCGCAGATCCACATCCTGGCTCTTAATCCGCACGTTGGCTCTGCCGTCCTGGGGTATCCTGCGCTCTGCAATGTTCATGCCGCCTATAATCTTAATGCGGGATATCACAGAAGCCTGAAGCTCCCTGGCACATTCAGCATAAAATGAAGCATGCCGTCGATTCTCATGCGGATGGCCATCTCCGATTCGCGGGGCTCCATATGGATATCGCTGGCCCGCTCCGTCACCGCCCGTTCTATGATGGAGTTCACAAGGCGGACCGTAGGCGCGCTCAGGGTATCCTCCGCTCCAATCTCCAGGGAATTGCCGGAGGCCTCCCCCACAGGCTCTGCCGCGCGGGTCTGGCGCATCTCCTCAATCGCCTTGGCCACGCCTTCATTTCCGTAGAGGTTCATGATCGCGCGGTCTATGCTGTTGGATGTGGATATCATGGGGATGACCCGCTTTCTGGATGCGGTTTTCACCTCCTCCACAGCCATAAAGTTCATAGGGTCTTTCATGGCCAGATACAGCGCGTCTTTCTCCACCCGCACCGGGACCACCCCGTATTTGTTCACTATGGTTTTGGGCACTGCCGCAGACATCTTGGGGTCGATATCCACCTTGGACAGATCCACAAATTCAATACCCAGCTGCATCTGAAGCGCCTCTATAAGCTGCTTCTCCGTTATGACTCCGCTGTCGATCAGAAGAGTGCCCAGACGCTGTTTTGTAGTTTTCTGCAGCTCAAGGGCCCGGTTCAGCTGTTCCTCTGTGATCAGCCCACCGATAAAAGCAGATCTCCCAGTCTTCTATATTTCACAGCACGTTCCCCCCGTATCTTTTCAAGCTGACATACCAGTGTTGTTACCACCCATTATATCGTATTCCAGGTTTCCTTACAACCAATTAATCAAATAAAATCCGACAATATCTGTAAAAAAAGCCCGGATTTACCAGTTGGCTGGCAAATTTCCGGGCTCATGCTGACGAAACAGAAGGCTAAAAATAGTTCTTCTCTTTTACATTCCGTTTATAATACTCACCACCAAAGGGATCGTAACCATACTGCATATCACAGTAATAATGGACGCCCGGGTGGCATAATCCGCCTCCTGGTTTCCATTTTCCTTGCACATGATAGAAAACATACTGCTGGCAGGTATAGCGGCCGCGAAGGTAAGGCTGATAACGGCCGGTTCATATACCCCCAGGGCAGTGGCTCCCGCGTAAACCGTCACCGGGCAGAGGAGCATTTTCACAATCACCACCGTAAATGACAGCCAGCCTTTATAAATACGGCGTATATCACTTCTGGCAATGCTGGCTCCAATGCAGATCATGGCAAGGGGATTGGAGCAGTCCCCGATGCGTCCCAGCACTTCCAAAACCAGCAGATCCTTAGGAATCTCCAGGGCAAAAAGAACCAGCCCTGCCAGCACCGCTATGGTGGCAGGCTGGGCCAGGCGCCTTAAGCCCTATGGAGAGCATGTAAGCCCTGGGGCGGGGATTTCACCTTTCCGCCGGAGGGTTTTCCGCCAGCCGGCAGGGTTTTCACACATTCCGGCGAAAGCCCGAATTCTTCTTCCCGGCTTCCGGTAGAAAGGGACAATCCCAGCGTCCACACCATCACATTATCCACAATGGAATAGATGCCGAATGCCGCCGTCCCCACAGGCCCCAGGACCTGGGCTGCCAGGGGAATCCCGAAAAATCCGGTGCTTCCGAAGGTGGTAATTCCGATCTGAACCTTTCTCAGATCTCCCTTCTGTCTCAGGAGGAAGGCTGTAAGGCAGCCGCACAGATACAGGAAACCGAAGATGCACAGGCCCCCCGCAAGCATTGGCAGCAGCAGCCTCAGATTTTCCCTCCCTCCCCCCAATGCCATATTTGACACCAGAAGGGCAGGATTATAAGCCTCATAAGAATGGTGTTCAGCCTGTCATGAAGCTCCTCTGTCAGAAGCCTGCAGGAATAGGCCAGATATCCCGCCAGGATCATCAGGAAAAAAACCGCCAGCTGATGATTTAGTACTTCCATATTGACTTCCATAGGCGTTACTTGTTAAAGCAGATATATTCAATTCCTGCAATCTGGCAGAACTGTTCCAGCACCTTTGCATAGCTGCCGTAAACCATGTGGAGATGGTTGGAATTGATTCTCTGATAAAAGGCCTCGTAATCAGCTTCCGCTTCCACGAAGGCATGGGGATAGCAGTAGGTGGTTTCCCTCAATTTCTCCAGCGGATACATCTTAGTTGTGCCCTCAAAGCAGCCTAGCACATATTTTCCATTGCTGCGGAACAGCCGGGCCACCGTTACCTTTCCGGGTTTGGCGATCATCTGCAGCGCTGCGCCTCCGGCTTCCCCGAAGATATGAGGCATCAATGCAATCTTCTTCAAAGCCTCCTCCCAGTTGTCGGGGTCTGCAAAATAGGGGGCTGCGCTGCCGCAGTTGGCAAGGACAAACTCCCTGGATTCCCCGTCAAAAAACTTGATATCCAGCAGACAGGAAGGTTTTCCCTCACCACAGAGATTTAGAAGCCGCATCGTCAGAGCGCCGTCGCAGTCGCATTCGCAGGAGACGGGAATAGGCGCCTTCTCCCCCTCTGCATCCAGGTTGTTGTTCAGCAGAGCCACGCCCAGGCATTGAAGGACAAAGTGATCGCTCATATCCTGCTGGCATTTGATTCCCATAAAATCATATTTCTTTTCGGCGGCCATGTCCTTAAGAGCCAGATAACTGCGCACCTGAAGCTCCAGGGACGCTTCTGTAAATGCCCCTCCATACTGAATATTGGGGATATGCTCCTTTACCCAGTTTAAATGAAGATTCACCCGATCCTGTTCCAAAGCTTTGGCCCTGTAAACAATCTCATACTGATCGCAGTGGTCGAACTCAATGCCGAAGAGGCTCTGCCACTGGCTGGGATCCGCAACTGTGGTGCCGATTCCAATGCTTCTGCCGCCAATCATTCCAAAGCTGGAACGCTTGATTCCCTCTGCCAGATAGACGGCCTTTACAAATGTATCCACCTTCTCCTGGATTTCTTTGTCCTCATAATTTCCGGAGACGCGGATGCACTTCTTTCCGGTCTGGTCCAGCATGCCTGCCACTGCAAGCAGCGTCACCAGGCTGGAGGTATCTCTTTGGAGATTCCCCAAAAGCAGCACCGGATAGGGGGTGCTGTATGCGATCCTGAACGCCAGTGACGGAGTTGCCCACACAGGCAGATGAAGAATCACCGCGTGAATCCCCTCTCTGCTGATAGCGTCGGCAACCGCCTGACCCTCCTCCGGATCAAATACCACAGGCTGAAACATCAACTCATATGCAGTTCCAAAGGCAGCCTTCACTTTTTCGATCTCAGCTTCCACAATATGCTCTCTCTTCTTAAAAACTCTCTGCGGCTGTCACCCAATGTAACTACAGCTACCTTCAATTTTTCATGATATATTTACCTCGTATCCTATAATTTTACTCCCTGCCGCCTCAGGATGTGTTTGGAACCCGCAGCCTGCGGGCCGCACATTGCAGGGAAATTTGGTCCAAACAGCCTCTAGAACCATTCCGGCTTAAAGAGCCTGGGAATAGCAAATGCCACCTGGGGAACAAATGCAATGAGGATAACCACCACCACTGACACCATAATATAGGGTACTACGGCGCGGAAGGATTTCTGTATACTCATTCCTGATATCCTGCCTGCGATCAGCAGACACAGTCCATAAGGAGGCGTCACCTGTCCTACAGCCAGGGTGATAACAATAATCAGTCCCAGCTGGACTGCCGTAATTCCAAAGGCAGCAGCTACGGGCATCAGCACAGGAACAAAAAGAATCATTGCAGGTATGGCGTCCATAAAGGTGCCCAAAAACAGGTAAAATGCGATTACTGCCAGAAGGAATTCCCATTTGTACGGGAAATACCGGACAAACATGTCCTGGACTGCCACGCTGACATTGTAGTAGCTCAAGAGCTGGCCCAGGGCATTGGCAGTTGCCAGCGCCAGCAGGGAGGTTGCACTGGTGCGCAGGGTATCATAGAGCAGCGGCTTGATATCCTTAAGGCTCAGGCTCTTAAACACAAACACGCCCAGTATAGACGCGTAGATACATGCCACAGCCGCGGACTCCGTGGCTGTGCAGATGCCTCCGATAACTCCTCCGATGATGATAACGGGAGTGAGCACAGGCGGAAGGCATTTTACTGCCAGCTTTAAAAAGTCCCTGAAGGACATGGGTGCCTGCTTGGGATAATGGTATTTTTTATTGCCCAGAAAGATAACAAACATCTGGCCCAGACCGATGAGAATGCCCGGCACCACGCCCCCCAGAAACAGCGCGCCGATGGAAGCTCCTGCCACGGAGGAGTAGACAACCATCGGTATGGAAGGGGGAATGATAACGCCGATGGTGGAGGAAGCCGCGGTAACGCCTACAGAGGTTTCCTGCGTATAGCCCTCCTCCTCCATAGCGGGAATCAGGATGGATCCGATGCCTGCGGTATCGGCCTGGGAGGAACCGGAGATTCCGGCAAACAGCATGGACACCATTACGTTTGCATAGGCAAGGCCCCCCGGAAACCGGCCCACAATGCCGTTGCAGAATTCAATCAGCTTTTCGCTTATCTTGGCCCGGTTCATAATATTGGCCGCCAGAATAAACAGGGGAACCGCCAGCAGCGTAAAACTGTTAAGCCCTGTAAACATTTTCTGGACAACGGTAATCAGAGAGATGCTGTCAAGCTGGGAAATGCCTAAAAGAGCCACAAGTCCCAGTATGTAAGCAATGGGCACGCCCATCACAAGGAATAAAAGAAACGCCCCTACAAGTATATAAATCATAAGTCTGCCTCCTTCATGGCTTCGTCAACCGCATTAACAATCCGGCGGCTTTCCGGATGCCGGATATAGTCGATGATGTTTTCCAAGGTAAAAATGGACGCCGTGATTCCAAAAAGGGGAACGCAGAGCCAGCACCATCCTCTGCTCACAGGCATTGACGTCATCTGCCAGGTGGAAAACTGCTTTACAAGCATGATCCCGTAGTATGCCACCACCACGTTGAAAATGAATACCAGAATCAGGCAGATCATCTCGTCAATAAAGAATAGTTTCCCTTTCAGCTTTTCCGTAAGGGCTGTAAATTTAAAATGTTCGCTGGAACGCACCATAGGGGCTGCCCCGATAAAGCAGCACCAGGCCAGGGCCGTATTTGCCACCTCCTCAGTGAAGGAGGCCTGGAATCCAAACATTCTGGAGCATACCTGCACTACGGTACAGACAAAGAACACGGCCACTGCCACCATGCCGATTCCATACATGATTTTTTCGATGATATCACATATCCTTTTCAAATTGTAATCCTCCGTTTCAGAGCGCACAGACAACCCGACCTGTCTGCCGCGTCCCACTAAAAAGAGAGCATATAAACAGGTATATACTCTCTTCTGATTTCAATGCTGCGTCTGCAGGCGGATAAGGCAAAGGGCCCGCCCCTTATTTTGCGGCTTCGTTTACCTTATTATACAGTTCCGTTGCACCCAGTTTCTCGGCTGCGGCTGCTCTTGCCTCCTCGCAGGCTGCAATAAGCTCATCCTTGTCAACCTCGTTAACAATGCCGCCGTTTGCCTTGATCTGCTCCAGGGCTTCGTCGTTGAGCTTCTTGTCAAATGCTCTCTGCTCTGTACATGCATAGGCTGCCGCCTCGTCCACCCACGCCTTCTGCTCATCGGTAAGGCTGTTGTATTTTTGTGCTCCGATTAAATACAGTCTGGTTGCAATGTCGTGGTCCGTAAGGGATACATATGGGCCTGCTTCGTAGAATTTCTGAAGAAGGATATTGCCAAGGTCATTCTCAGCCGCGTCAATTACATTGTTCTGAAGTCCTGAGTAAAGTTCATTGTAAGCCAGGGTAGTGGGATTTGCGCCCAATGCGCTCCACACGGAACGCACCGCCTCGGAATCCTGCACGCGGATTTTTACTCCCTTAAAATCAGCCACTGTGTTAACCGGCTTTACGCCGAAATACTCTCTGGTTCCGCAGCTCCAGTACCCCAGTGAATGGAAGGTTCCCGCACCGTTGATCTTATCGGAAACAGTCTGTCCAACCTCTCCGTCAACTACGGCTGTCCAGTGGTCCATTCCGGTGTAGAGGAAGGGGATGGAGAAGAGATCCGCTTCCTTAACGCCGGTAGTGGCAACGAAATTGGGAGCTGTAACGATCATGTCTACGGTTCCTGTAGCCATCTTCTCAACCAGCTCGGACTCGTTTCCTCCAAGCTCTCCGTTTGGATGGATCTCCACAGTCATCCTGCCTCCGGAAATCTCCTCCAGCTTCTCCTTCATGGCCTCAAAACCTGCCTGGTAAGAGCTGTCCGTGGTGTTTACATGGGCGCCGATGAGTTTTACCTCCGGCTCCGCCGCCGGCGCCTCTGAAGCCGCTGCCTCAGCTTCCGTCTCCTTGTTCTCTGAGGAAGCCGCCTCTGTAGCTGCGGGAGCTGCGGTGGTCTCAGGTGTGGAGATCTTCGTACATCCCGCAAGAGAGGCAACTATTGCTGCCGCCAGTAAAATACCCATTGTCTTTTTCATAATAAATACCCCTTTCATATTAAAAATTATAGTTTTTATGATACTTATACGGCAATTTGCCGCATATAGTTTCCATTTTGGGAGAGGGAGGGGGAAATCGATTTCCAAATTTGGTAAAAATTGAACCCCCCTTGCTTTCTGGTGGGTGTCTGAGCCTGGTGGATGTCTGAGCTCTGGTGGGTGTCTGAGCTCTGGCGCGGCATTCTTAAAATGCCGCCGCTGCCCGGTTCATCTGCTTTCCAGGCGCGAATCGATTTCCATTTTGTCCCTGTAAAACACCGGTTTAGCCGGTGCCTTATGGTGTGTTTAAACATTGCTTTCTGCGGGCTGTGCGTCACCTGTCGTGAGAGGTTAGGCCCAATTCAGGCGGCAGCGATCTGCGCCCCGAAAATAAGGCAGCAAAACTGCCATGAGGCGGGCGGACAGGTTACGGTCCAATTCTGCGGGTGCTCTGCCTTACTATCAATCTGGAGGGTACGAGCACATCCTCCTCTTTTACAACAGATTCCTTCCGCTCAGGTTCTTCCAGAAGCCGGAAATAGTATTGGGCCAGCTTCCTGCCCCAGGTGTATTTGTCCAGCCCCACCGTAGTAAGAGCAGGGTGAACGGAATCTGCAAAAACCAAGTCATCAAAGCTGATCATGGAGTAGTCCCCAGGCACCCGCTTGCCTGCCTCCCGCACTGCCTTCAGCGCCCCCAGCGCCATGGCGTCATTCATACAGATAAAGGCCGTGGCCTGAGGCGTGCGCCTGAGCATGGCCTGCGTCAGCAGGTATCCCTTCTCTGCCGATTCGTCTGCAGCCACCGTCTTTTCCACATCTCTTCCGAATATATATACCAGATCCTCCTCATAGGGAATCCCCGCTTCCTCCAAGGCCTGTCTGTAGCCCTTGAGACGGTTACAGCGAATAGAGTTGTCCAGCTTATCCAGCAGGAAGGCGATCGTTCTGTGTCCTTCCCCCAGAAGATGCCTCACAGCAAGCTTACATTCCTCCACTTTGTCCACCAATACCGTATGCATCCTGGGAAGCGCGCCTCGTTGGAAACCACATTGAGGGCTGTGCCGCCACGCTCCGTAAGTTTTAAAAGGCCCTGGGGCACCTCGTCCATGTAGATGCTGATGATTCCCTGGACATTGACAGCCAGCATATTTTCGATGCTGTAGTTGGTTCTCTCAATATTCCGGTCGCAGCTGGATATAATCATGTGGTAATTCCTGGCCACAATCTCATCCTCTATTCCCCTTACAATGGAGGGGTAAAATGGATTGGCAATGGAGGGAATGATAATTCCTATGGATGTGCTTGTCTGGTTCTTTAAATTTCTGGCCTGAAGATTTGGTATGTATCCCATTCGCTTGGATGCCTCAATAATACGCTCCCGCAGCTCCTGCTTTACAGGGTGGCTGGAATGGTTAAGCACTCTTGATACGGTGGCCGGGGAAACCTTCGCCTCCTTGGCTATATCGTAGATTGTCACATTGTTTTTATTTCATATTGTTCCTTTTTGATTTTTGGAAATCGATTTCCTTCGTGAATTATGATAGCATAACCGGACGGGATATGCAAGTGTTTTTTCATAAATTTTATCAAAATTCCCTCCTCAATTCATAAATCTGTCCGCACTGCATAAAAACAACCCGGAGGCGCTTTTACAATCAGCACATCCGGGTTGTGTTCCTCACTGGAACATTCCTCTTTGGGACAGTTTTTTCCAAATAGAGGAAGCCCAGGCTGGATTGGGGGTTATTCTATCCTCCCGGGCCTGCGGGACACGCTCCGGAGCAGAAGTCCCTTCAGATCTCCCAGGCTGTCGATAAAGTATCCGGCATTGCTCTGATCAATCCCAAATCTTGTGTCCCGCAGAGCCACCGTGTCAATTCCCGCGTTCAGCCCGGCCTCTATGCCGTAATGGGAATCTTCCACAATCACGCAGTCCTTCTTTTCCACTCCCAGCTTCTCTGCAAGCCGGTTGTATATCTCAGGGTTGGGCTTGCTTTCCCTGAACATTTCTCCGCTGAGAATACAGTCAAAGCGGTCTTTGAAACCGCACTCCCCAAGCATCCGCCTGATGCTCGCCAGGGAACTGCTGGAAGCCAGCCCCGTCCGGTACCCTTCGGCTTTCAGCCATGCGAACAGTTCCCCCGCCCCTTCCATTACATAGGAGGCGTAGGGTATGGGGCGTCTGCCGATGTATTCCCTCAGCCTCCGGTTCAGCTCTCCAAAATCCGGCTCTCCGTCAATCTGGCGAAACACCTTCCTCCAGATAGATTCCTCCCCGGAAGAACCGATAAAGGCATTCAGATCCAGCTTCTCTTCCGGGTATTCTGTCTCCTCCCTGAAAAACTGTGCCAGCACTCCCTGCATGTACAGCTCGCTGTCCACAATCACCCCGTCCATATCAAACAGCACAGCCCGCTTATCCATTGTTCCTGTCCTTCTCCTTTATGCCATGTCCCAGTTCATCATCCAGAAGGAGGGATATCTCATCATACTTCTCCTTGTACCTGGACGGATTTTTCTTATATATACTGATAAACAGACAATCCAGCAGATAGAGCTGGGTGCACCTGTTGATAATAGAAAACATATTGGTATAGATTCTGTACACAGAGCTCCGCAGGCTGTAGGTGGACAGCTTGCTGATGGTGTTCTCCTGGGAGCCTGTCACAGATATGACCTTGATTCCCAGATCCGCCGCAGTTTTGACCAGTTTCAGAGTCATCTTCGTCTCACCTGTGGCCGAGATCACAAACAGCACGTCCTCCCTGCCCAGATTCCGCAGAATGGACTGGGCCGTCAGGGTATCCTTGATATTGAACGCCTTTTTTCCGATCTCCAACAGCCGGTTTGTAAATACCTCCGTCAGCGCCCCGGATGTCTGGGCGCCATAGCAGTAGATAGAATCCGCCTGATCCAGCGCCGCCACTGCCTGTTCAAAGGTTTCCACCGTGTTGTGCTTGAGCACTTCATCCAGCCCGTAATTGTAAGAGTATTTAATCTTCTCAAAGGTTTCTATGGTGCTCTCCTTTGGATTTATCTCCTTCTCCCACTCCTCGTCCATCTGGATATCTGCAACTAAGTCCTGGAATGTATCGTATCCCAGCTTTTTGGAAAACCGTATCACCGAAGCCTGGCTTACCTTCAGATTGTTGGAGATATCATAGGAAGTAAAGCCCTTCTGATCCTGAAGATTCTTGCCGATATATTCTGCTATTACCTTGTCGTTGTGAGTCAGCTTTGAAAGATTCTGCTTTAATTTTACTGTGTACATACCCGCCACCTATGCATTTAACGCCCTGTCGATTGGATTTTCTTTGATCAGCTCTCTGTATTTAGCCAGAATCAGATCATACACTATTTTCTCATATTCATTCTCCAAATTCAACCCACAAATGGATTTTATGGCCCCCTCCACGCCCAGTGTCTTTACCGTCTCATGGAAATGATCCGTTCTTATATCCCCTTCATTGTGAAAGAAGAAACCATAGGCCGCATTCTGGCAGATGTACACGGGCGTAATGCCGTGTTCAATGGCGTTTAAGGCCGCTCCGATGAAACGGTCGTTTTTCCGCAGCTTCCGCAGGGGATCATTTCCCACCCGCTCTACCGTGTCCTTGACCGTACAGTCCCTGTAGTAAGTCCAGGTGTCCCTGTCCGCCTCAGCCGGACGAACCAGGGGTTTCCCGTAACGTTTCGCCAGTCCCCGATAGGCCTCGTCTGCGGCGTAGTAAGCGCATTTGCTGATATAGTCGTCATTGGCCGCGTCACAGATATATTTCTTTCCGTAGAACTGCCCCAGATAAGCCAGGGAACAGTGGAGGTATTGATATCCCAGATCTTGCAGTGCATAAATTTCAGCGTGTCATCCTCCATGACAAAAAAATCCGGCAGGACCACATGGCGGGCCCGGGCAATCTGCCCTGTGTTAACCTGAAGCACATTAAAATTATCGGACTGGATGGACAACGGATCTTCAGCCTTCTGTTCCGGCGACGGGAAAGAGCTGACACGGTAAATAATGCTCTCCGCCATCACGCACCACTCTTTGAAGTACCCGTATTCCTCCTCGTTGAGTTTCTCCCTCAAAGCCTTTGAATAATAGTCGTAAAGCCCGATGTAATTGGCCCCCAGAAGGAACACAAACTGCCTCCTGCACCCTGTGTCCATCCGCAGACGCAGCATTTCCGTAAAATCATCTGCAATGCTCTCGAAGGCGTCGTCAAAGGTGGCTGTAAAAATAATATCCGCCTCCCTCAGCTTCTCCATATACTCCGCCCTGTCCCTGTGTATATGGACAGCCCTGTAGCCGCTTATCTCAATAGGCAGAAAATCATTTCCCTCGTCGTTCTGCCGGAAGGATATGTACCGGCCCTTCTGCTGCAGTTTCGTCACCAGCTCCTCATCGGTGTCCGCCAATGTAATATCATAGTTCTCCAGAAAACACAGCTCCGCCAGATACCCTCTGCCTGAACGCCCGGCGCCGATAATCACAACATTTCCTTTCGTTTCCATGTCTCTCTCCATTCCGCCGCCCTCTGGCGGCTTCCCCTTTCTTTTAGAAAATCCCTGCTGCAGCGCCTAAAATGCAGACTGCCAGAATAGAGAATATAATCAATAATATATTCACCTTCTTCTTAAGCAGCTTCAGCAGCAGAAGCACCAGCCCCACCTCCAGTATACCCGGCAGGATTCCGTTGATGGTGTCCAGGACATTTAACTCTGCGCCGCTCATGTTTAAAACCACATTCAGGGGGACGCTCACCTGCTGGGCAACCATTCCTCCAATCATAATCAGGCCCACTGTGGCGGCCGTCTTTGTGAGAAGTTGAATCAGGCCCGACTCCGAGGCGTTGGAGATAAAGCTTATACCATCTTATATCCCGTAAAGGTCAGATAATACCGGGTTATGTAGGAGGGAATGTTAAAACCCAGGATAAATAACAAGGGTCCCATAATATTTCCGGCCAATGCAAAGGGCAGCGCAATGCCGGTGATAATGATCCTCAGAGTCACCCAGAAAATGGAATCCCCTATTCCGGCCAGGGGGCCCTGAATACTGGCTTTAATGGCATTGATGGAAGACACGTCAAAGGCCTCGTCCTCCGCCGCCTCCTTTTCCATGGCGGCAAACAGGGTGTAGCAGAGGGGGGAAATCTGAGGCGTCATGTTAAAGTAGGCGGTTTCCCGTTTCAATGCTTCCAGCTTTTTTTCCCTGTCCTCCTCCTTCGGATAGAGCCAGTTGAGAAAGGGGTAGAGCACCCATGCCACAGACGTGCCGCACATGCGGCTGTAGCACCAGGCGATGGCATAGTTTTGGGAGCGCCAGAAAATACCGTTCAGCAGTTTTACTTCATCCTTTGATAAACCTTCTTTTAATTTACTCATGAAAAGAAATCCTCCTCTATACTCTTGGCGCTGCACTCTGCCGCAGTCGCAGGCTTTGGTTTCTTTTTATCATCAAAATACCGGAACACGTCCTGGAGAGCGATGAATACTGCGATGATGGCAAGAAACATAATTTCCAGATTCAGATATTTCATAACAAAAAAGCCGAAGAGAAAATAGATGCAGGTCTTTTTATTCCACAGCAGGGAAGCCAGCACAGTGAGGCCCACAGCCGGAAGAATGGAACCTGCCACATTTACGCCGGTAAGCACGAACTCAGGCATCATTGCCATCAGACGGTTCACCGCCTCGCCGCCGAAGAGAATGGAGATAAATGCAATGAGAGGCCGGATGGACAGCTCCACAAAGGAGAGGGCCATCCCTGCCAGGGTAAACATTTTCTGGTTTCCGCTGGCTATATATTTGTCGATAATGGGGGTGAACAGTTCCCCCAGAACCGGCTCTAAAGCCACAAACACGCCGCCTATGTATCCCAATGTGGTTCCAAGTGTAATTACCTCGGCCTGGGACATGCCGAAGAGAATGGCAAAGGACACTGCAATGGCGGTGGAGCTGGCCGCGTCGGCGCTGGTTGCGCTTCCCACGAACACCACCCCCAGAAAATCAGCTCAAGCTGGGCCCCTATGATACAGCCGGTCACAGGATCCCCCAGTACAAGTCCCACTAAAAATCCGATAAAAATAGGCCTGTCCGCCATAATATTCGGCATATGATACTGCCCCATGACGCACATCCATGTGACAAGAAAAACTAACAACGCTTTAACTAACATAATCCCCTCCTGGTTTTAATCCCTGTTGTAACAGTTCAGGACGGCGCATCGCCCTGAACTGCCACCCCTGTTAATAAATGATTGGTTTCTTTGGCTGGCTGGAGAGCACCTGGCAGTAAGTGTTTTTTACCTTAGCCTGGATCTTCCTGATATAGTCCAAGTCCTCCTCATCCACTGCCAGATTGCTGGTGATCATCCGTTTATCGGGCACGTCCGCCTTCAGCATAAAGCCGTAGTTTGCCAGATTTACATCTTCGATGGCCTCCACCGCACTGATAATCCGGTAGGAATCCCTGGGGTTGGAGCAGATAGCCAGTATCCGCCTGTCCTCACACCGCTTGTCCGACAGAATGGAGATGGCCTTCTCAATATCCACCACCACAAATTTCAGCTCTGCGGGGACGCTCATTTTCAGAAGGCTCTTTTGAAGCTCATCCTCCGCCGCCCCGTCGTCGGCCACTACAATGTGAGTTACTCCCAGAAAATGGATCCAGTTTGTCACCACCTGTCCGTGGGTCAGCCTTTCGTCTAATCTGAAAAAAATCATGCCATACCTCCTCCTTACAGGCCCCCAGCGCCTTTATTCCGGCACTTGGGGCAATTACCTGCCGCACACGCCTCCGGCTGCCTCAGAAGAAATCCTCCTCCGGGTTTTCTTCCGCCTTCCCCTGCTGTTTTAATTCACTGATAACGTCGTTCATATACATCATTTCCCTTTTCGCCTTCTCTATGGCAGTTCTGATAAAGGAGCTGTCTATCTGATCTGCCGGCGTCATATAAAGCTCCACAGCCAAAGGCAGGTTAAAGCCAGTAATAAGGTGCACCCTCTCCCCCGCATACCTGGAGCACATCTGATTGACGCTTCCGAACTCAATATCCGTGAGCACAATCACCAGGCAGTCCTCCCCCGTCTCCTCCAGAAGCTTCCTGAACCGCAGCTCCGGCTGTTTATCCTCTGTGAATGCTTCAATGACTTCCGCCTGGTCCCCAAAACCTGATATAAATTCCAGGGTTTCCTTCACCCCCTTTGCCATTCCTGCATGGGTTATGAGAATCAAACGTTTATCCATGATTTCCAACCTCCCTGTAGGTCACATACATCAAATCAAGGGTTCCTTTCAAGTCCACAGGCCCGTATTGTCTGGGTACAAACAGGGTTTCCCCCGCCTTTACCGGAATTCCCCCCAGGGTTCCTTTTCCGGCGGCGCAGGTATAGAAGCAGAATTCCGTCCGCTCAATCCTCCCCCTTCCTCCGTCTCCACCCTGCCGCTGGTATACACGCCTGGCTCATCGTAAAAAAGGAGATCCGGCAGCCGTCCCTTTCCTCCTGCATGGGCGTGCAGGGCTCGATCCTGTCGGGAACTGAGATATTGTCAAATACCTCCCTGAGATGGAGCTCCCTCGGCTTTCCCGTGGAGGCCTCCACACGGTCAAAATCATAGAGACGGTAGGTCACGTCTGCATTAACGGAAAATGCGACTGCAACTGCATCCTTGCAGAATGCGTGGAGGGAACCGGCAGGAACGTGGACATACTGGCCCGGTTTCATGTTCACGTAACGGAACAGCTTGTCCCACTCCTTTTGATTGCTCCATTCCATAAATTCCTCTTTGGTCGCAGCATTGTGTCCCAGAACAATCTCGTTATCCTCAGGGCCGTCCAGTATCACCCAGCCTTCGGGCCGTCCCCGCATGCCGGTATGGGCCAGCGTAAGGGTCGTCCGGATGGAGTTGAATGGACAGGTAACTGTTGGAATGGGCCATGCAGGTCATAACCGGCATATCCTCCGGGCTGCATCCGAACAGCTCCCTGTTTTTGTGGTAGAATTCCGACAGGCGCATTCCCGTCCCCTCCACCTCGTTGTCCAGATGTCCCGGCAGCCACTACGTTGTAAACCTCCGCAATGTTATTCAAGTCCGTCTCATAGCCGTACCGTTCCCTCAGTTCCTGGGTTCCCCAAATCCTCTCCTCAAAAACAGGAAGGATTTTGTAAATCTTCCCCTCCATATGTATCAGCCTCCTTCTCCTTTTTATGTACGCCGGGAATCTCTTTGCGCCTGATTTTGCGAGATGATTTTTTGTCAGCTGTGCACAAATTTATAAGGCGTACCCGGCGCGTACCTTGATTCAATTTGTGTGCGGCCGGCAAAACATCAGCCCCAAAGGCAGGTGCAGGAGAGATTCCCAGCCTGCATTTTTTAGATTCATGTATCATATCATCTGCTCTGCCCGTCTATGTAGGAAAGAATACACAGATCCAGCCTTCCCCTTATCTGAAGCGTTCCAAAATGGGCCGGTACAAACAGGGTCTCCCCCGCCTCAATGGAATATCCGCCTATGTCTCCCTCCCCCTCCACACAGAGGATAAACATGAATTCTTCCAGACCAAACCTTCCCTCTCCGCAGGTCTTTACGCGCTTGCCCACATACTCCCCCTCCCCTGAATAATAGTCATATATGAGACATCCCTCCTCCTTCCGTGGAAGGACGGTTCTGGAACCAATTGTATTGTCCGGCACATTTACCACCTCTATGACCTTTTCCTCGTGAAGGGGGCGCTTCGGGTCCACTCTCCCGTAATCGTAGAGCCTGTAGGTGATATCTCCGTTGGTGGAAAATGCCACCATTATCTCAGTGCCGTCGCCGCTTTCCCCGTGGAGGGTTCCGATTGGCATATGTACAAAATCTCCATACTTAACCCTGACCCTGCGCATCAGTTCTTCCCACCGCCCTTCATGGACCATGGCTGCAAACTCCTCCCTGGTGCGGGCGTTATGCCCAAGATACATCTCATATTCCTCCTGGGACTGGGTCAGCGTAAATCCGCCTTCTATCTTTCCCCGCATGCCTTCATGCTCCAGGCCGTAGGCGTCTGTGGGATGGAGATGGTAGGAAAGCCTTCCGTCGGCACAGGCGGACACCATGCGGACAGGCAGGAAGCTGCAGTTACAGTCAAACAGTTCCCTGTTCTTTTGGAAAAACACAGACAAGGGTTCCCCCGTATCTGCCACCAGGTTGTCCAGGTGTCCCGGAATCGCAATGACGTGGTATGCCTCCGCAATATTTTCCAAATCCGTGTCATAGTGAAACCGCTCCTTCAAAAGCTGGCCGCCCCATATCCGCTCCTCCAGAATAGGGGTGATTCGGTAGATTTTTTCATGGATCTCCTCCTTTTCCCTCTGATGTGCCGAGGGGGTTTTAATTCATTTAATTCATAATTTTATACAATTTTATGTATTAATTGTATTATAACATAGATTTTCCGTAAGTCAATATGTAACTTTTATGGAAATGAACCTGCGCGCCCCACCGGCTCTTTATTTCACAAAAAACAGGTTTCCGGGGCCGCAAAAAAAACACCCGCGCAGGGAAACGCTCTCAGTCCCTGCATGGGTGTTTCTACTTTCCGTTCTTTTCAGTTTTTCCTTCCGATCATTTGATCTCTTCCTGCACCGGTTCCCCCGCCTCCATTTTGCAGATTCCCTCCAGGCCGCAGCGCACCATGGAGTTAACTGCAGTGGACGTAAAGAACGCCATGTGAGGAGTCATAATTACATTTCTGAACTGTCTGAGATAGAACAGGTTCCTGTTGGGAAGGATGTCGGTTCTGTGATCGCCGTGAATGATACCGCTCTCCCCCTCGATTGTGTCCAGTGCAAGAGCGCCGATTTTGCCGCTCTCAATTCCGCTTATGAGGCCTCCGTATCGGCCAGTTCCCCTCTGGCACAGTTCACCAGAACAATGCCGTCCCGCATAATTTCAATGGTTTTGTCGTTGATCATATGCTTTGTCTCAGGCAGAAGGGGAATGTGCAGCGTAATCACATGGGATTCTCTGTAAATTCTGTCCATATCCACATACTCTGCGTATCGCTTTACTTCCTCCCTCTCATAAGGGTCATAGGCCAGAATCCGGCAGCCGAAGCCGGACAGGTATTTGATTACCTGATATCCGATCTGCCCCGTTCCCACAACGCCTACAGCCAGCTCCCCAAGCTCCGTTCCAAGAAGGCCGCTTAAGGCAAAATCGTTCACCTGTCCCCGCCACATACTCTGCTTGTAGTTGCGCAGGCTCATAAGAATCATCATGATCGTAAACTCCGCCACGCTGCTTGGAGGATAGGAGGCGAACGCCACCCGGAGTCCGATCTTTCTGGCGTAGTCCACATCTATGTGGTTTACCCCCCTGGTGCGTGTGGTGAGATATTTTACTCCCATGCCCTTGTACTTATCCAGCAAAGGCCCATCGATCATGCTCTGCCCGGAGACGGTGACGCCGATACATCCTGCGGCCTCATCTGCCGTCTCCAGCGTAGGCTCCTTCTGGCAAATCAGAAGATCTGCCCCCAGCTCTTTTCCAATATTCTCCAATGCCTCCCGCTCATCGTCCCGTACCCCGAATGCGCATATTTTTAATCCTGGCGCCCACATATGTTCTTCTCCTTTTCACATTGTTTTATTTGTTACAGCGAATAAGCGGCAGCCTTCACGGGTTTAGCAGATCCTTTCGGAGGAAACCTTCAACCCTGTATCCATCTACCGCTTGCGAAAATACATAGAAAAATTATATTACATACCAGGAGGCAGGTCAACTAAAAAACTGCGCTTTTCCACCTCCCGGAATCCGTTTTATTCTCCCCGGAAAGCATCCCACTTCTTCCTGATAAACCGGCCGAGCGCGCCTATGCCGGCTCCGGCCCGGTTATCCAGGTTCTTATGCTGAAGGCTTACGGTTCCCTTATTTCCCCGTCAGGCCCCAATTCATAACCGTCTATATTGGTATTTACAGCCATGGAACCATCTGCATGGAAATAATACCACTTGCCGCTAATCTGACTCCAGCCCCCGGACTGCATGAATCCGTCCCCGTCAAAGCAGTACCAGCGGCCCGCCGCCTGCTTCCAGCCGGCGGCAGGTTTCCCCTCCTCGTAATACCGCCATTGGCCGCTATGGTTCTGCGCAAAGCCCTGGGCTTTCGGGGCTGACGGCCACCTCTATGTACCGGCGCAGGGCGGCGGCGGCTTCGGCCCGGGTGACGGCGGCCTCGGCTCAAATTTCCCCTCTGACCGTTCCGCCATGATTCCGGCCTGCCAGGCAGTCCCGACTTCCGTTTTCAGGTCCTCCGCCACCTGTCCCCCATCAGCAAAAGCAACCGGATCCCGGGCAGCAGGCAGCCTCTGACCCCATTGTTTCGCGTACCGAACCAGGATTGCCGCCATTTCCTCACGGGTGACGGTCCCCTCCGGTGCAAAGGAATCCGCCCCTGTTCCCTTCATAATACCGCTTTTCACCGCCCACTCCACAAACGGACTATAAAAGGCGTCTGCCGGAACATCCGCAAATTGGCCTGTTCCAGGGTAATCTGCCGGGTTCACTCCCGCCAGCTCCCAAGACCCGCCGCTAACATCCCCCGTGTCAGGGAGGAGTCCGGGCTGAAGCTGCTGCCTGTCCCCTTCAGAAACCCGCGGGAGGCCGCAAATTCAATATCGTCCTTTGCCCAATGCCCGGAAATATCGCTGAAGCTGCCCTGCTCCTGATAAGCAATGCCCCATATTGAGAACCGGCCGGATGCAAACACCAGAGTCTGCCTTTTTGCATCATAGCTGGAATACTTAAGCCAGTCCACCCCTCCATTCTCGTCCACGGCAACGGCGTAAAGGTTTCCGGCCTCTTCCCCCTCCTTTTGCGTGTAGGGAATTTCCAGGCTCATACTGCCCTGGTTCAGGCTGTTAATCTGTTTTCCGCTGTGGCCGGCGGAAACCGTCACCTGGAACGCCGGGCGGTCCCCTACAGCCCTCATCGCCTCGCCGGAAAGTGAAGCATTGGCCACCTGTGCGACCTTCACCTGCACATCGGCTCCGGCCTGTTCATAGATGGACTGGATACCCGAAAGATTCAGGCTGACCCTGATATCCGGTTGTTCCACAGCTAGGGTGAGCCTGCCAATCCTGTTACTGATGATGGTTTCCTGGGCCGCCTTTGGCAGATTAACGGTAACTGCCTGTGTTTCGGAATCCGGGGTATTGATTTGGACCACGACAGAAATTTCGCTGATGGACACGCCTTTCTTTGCAGCCCGTTTCTCTGCATCTCTTATGGCGTCGGCTATTGTTTCCGTTGTAACCGTCACGGCCGCCCTGTTATCCTGTCCGGGCTGGGCCCGGACCTGTGTGGTTCCCTCCACCGGTATGGCCGGTTTTAGGCTGGTGGCGCCGCTGTCCGCGCCATCGGCCGTAAATCCTGCATTGGGAACCGCTTCCCTCCATCTTGCATAGAGATTGGTGGCAGAGGAAATGACGGACTGTTCAAAATCAAAGCCGTCTGTTCCCGCTAAAGGCTTCCAATCGCCGAATACAGCGTCAGCCTTAGCCGGATCGGCCGGTCTTTTGGCCTTTTGTCCCTTCAGTATAATCTGGGGCTTTTGTTCTGTGCTGTCGCCGTAGGGGATATTGCCGTCATAGAACGTCACTGTATAGTAATCAACGGGTTCTTTGCTGTCAACATCTGCTCCGCTTACGGTTATATCCACGCCTGTGTCCGCGCCGTCAAAACCGGATCCCCTCTCCGTAACGTCATAAACGTCATAGGTTCCGTCCCACACGGCCTTCAGATCTGTGACTTCCACGCCGCCGCTCACCAGATAAAATGTCCTGCCGTGGCCAGCCCATACCACGCCGTCCTTATGGACGGTAATACTTACGGAATGGGGGACAGGCAGATCCCAGCCGTACCAGCTGTTATCCGAGGAGTCCCCGTCGTTTACGCTTTTATATGCTTCTGCCGCCGCTTCCAGGGTAGGTGTGGTAAATACCCTTAAAGGATTTCCGCTGTTGTCAAGAAATACGATGCTCCGGGAATACGCAGCGCCCCCAAACGTATTAGACTGCACTGAAAGCGGGGTAACCGTTGCTTCCCGCTTCAATTTTATATTTAGTTTTACAGATGTGCAGCCGGAAAAGGCGGATTCCCCGATGCGTTCCAGGTTAGCAGGCAGCGTCAGTTCAATGAGACTGCCGCAATTGGTAAAGGCGGATTCCCCGATGTGTTTCAGGTTAGGGACAGAGTCAAATTCTCCAGGCTCTGGCAGTTATAAAAGGCGGAATTCCCGATGCTTCCCACCCCGTCCGGCAGGTTCAATCCGGTCAGGCTGGCGCAGTTGTAAAACACAGATTCCCCGATGCTATCCAAGTTAGCGGGAAGCGTCAATTCTTCCAGGCTTTGGCATTCAAAAAAAGCAGAGTCTCCTATGTATTGCACGCTGTGGGGCAGGATTAATTCTCCCAGGCCGTAGCAGTTCAAAAAGGCAGATTCCCCGATGCGTTCCAAGTTAACAGGCAGCGTCAATTTCGTAAGGCTGCCGCAGTTGGAAAAAGCGGAATCGCCGATACGTTTCACGCTGTTGGGCAGCGTCAACTCCGTCAGACTGATGCAGTTAGAAAACACAGAATCCCCCACCTTCTCCACGCTGTCCGAAAGCGTCAAATCGCCCAGGCTCTGGCAGTTAGAAAAGGCGGAGTCTCCTATGTGAACCACGCTGTCGGGCAGCGTCAATTCTGTAAGGCTGCTGCAGTTCAAAAAGGCAGATTCCCCGATGCGTTCCAAAGTATCAGGCAGCGTCAATTCTGTAAGGCTGTAGCAGTTGGAAAAGGCGGAATTCCCGATGCGTTTCATGCCGTCCGGCAGCGTCAATTCCGTCAGGCTGTAGCAGTTGGAAAACACAGAATCCCCGATGCCGGTCACGTTATAGACGGCGCTTGTACCTGTGGCCTCCCCCGGAATTTCCAGGGAATCGAGAGTGCCTATGCGGCCATAATATCCGATCACATCCACTTCGGCAGGCTCGGCGCTTGTCACCTCGTACTCCAGATTGCCCTCTGTAAAAGATTGGCCAACCGCCAGAATTGCCCTCTGCCCCAGCCTATCCGCAAAATCTCTTAAATTCTCCAGTTTCCCGGCCCGCTCCTGTCCAACGAATTCCTTTTCCTGTACGCCCAGGCGGTCGAAGCAGGCTCCGGCCTCCCCAATCTGTTTCAAAGTGCCTTTCATATCTGCAAGCCACTTCTCATAGGCCGGATCGCTGTCGCCTACCACATCATCATAAATACGTTCCACCGTGGGGAGCGCGTCAATCAGGGCGCAGACCTCCTTTGCCGCCTCCGTCTCCCCCCTCTCTGAAAAGGCGCATCTGCCGTATGCCTCCTTACAAACCGGGCAGTCCCCATTGGCAAACTCCTCCCCGCAAAGTGCGGTACAGATGCAGACGTCCTCCCTTTTCACTACCGTCACTGTGATATTGGGAAGGGCAACGCCGTTCTGAAGCGGGTAATCCTCCGCCGGCTCCGGCGTAAACACATAGGTTCCCGGTTCGCCCTCATAGGCCGGTTCGCTGTTCCAGGACAGGACTTCTATATAAACCGCCGTGACGGTATCCCCATCGTCTGCCTCATCCTCAGAATAGACCGACGCTTCCAGGCTATGCGGCAGCTTTAATTTCTCAAGGGCAGTTCCAGCCTTCACCTCCTGCTTCTCCACAGCCCTGCCCAGGCGGGAAAACGCCATCACGGTTCCGCCTTCAATCACCGGCTCCTTTGCCCCGCGGCAGTCCTTCTCATTCTCTGCGCATACCGGGCAGTCCCCGTTGACCAGGTATCTGATGCACCTGGTTTCACAGATACAGTCTGCATCCGGGGTTTCCCCCTCCAGTCCCCGGTTCTCATCGGGAACGCTGCCGGCTTTCCCGCCGCAGATGTCACATACATACCTACAGAGGTGCGCTTTTTCGTACCCGCAGGTTTCATCATGGGTGTGACGGCAGTCCAATACCCTTTTTATGCAGTCCCTTTCTTCACTGCATTCGTGTTTCTGTTCCTCCGCGTCTGATGGGGTGGCATCTCCGCCTTCCTCCTCATAGACACACTTTGTTACCAGGGAATAGCAGTTTTCGTCATGCTCATGCCCGCAGGGACTGCCCTCTGTGTAGCCACAGTCCTGGGTATGTGCCAAATGGTGTCCGCACAGGCCCCCTGTATCCTTCTCTCCCTGTGTCCCCTTTGCGTAAGCGCCTGTCCCTGCCTGAGAAAACAGCAGCAATGCCGTCAGCAGGCAGGCCCATATCTGTTTCATCCTTTTATTTCTCATGTTGTTCTCCCTCCTGATTGTTTTCTCCATATGCTTTGAACCCGGAACCGCCGTTTTCCGGCCCGAACAATCATCGGTTTATGCCGCGTTTCATCAAAGGCACACTTTATATCAGACTGTATTTTTGCCCAAATACCTCCGTCCGGCGGTCTTTTTTCTATGTAAATCTGTTTGACTTTCCCTGTGAAAATTATTAAACTTGAAATCGTAAACAAAAAAAATCAGAACGTTGAAGTTCCGATCTTCCTTATTCTACCATATCCGTCAGCAAAACAAAGCGGGACTGCCTAAACGGTCCTTTTGACTTCCTGAATGTTAAAAACCTTTGCCTGACGCCTGACGAAAGGAGAAACAACTATGCCAACACTCGCCGTATGCGACGACGACCCCGGCTGTTCCCAACAGGTTTTAAAGCTGGCCCATTCCTTTTTTGAGGCGCGGGGCGGCACAGCCTGTATTGATGTCTACCCCGACGCCGAGCGTCTGCTGGCTTCCAAAAAACGTTACGGCCTTTACCTGCTGGACATTCTTATGCCCGGCAGGAGCGGCATTGAACTGGCGGAGGAAATCCGGCAGAGCGACCGGGATTGCGTCATTATTTATCTGACCGGCTCCGATGAATACGCGCTGAACGCCTACCGGGTGGGGGCGCTCCAGTATCTGTTAAAGCCCCTCTGCGAAAGGGACTTTAAAGAGGCGATGGAGAAGGCCCTGCGCCTGCTGGCCAGGGAGGAGCCGCCGCGGATGGCCGTCCCTACGCCCGGCGGAACCGTACAGATCCGCCTGCTGCAGATTGCCTATATTGAACATTACCAAAAGGCGCTGTATTTTCACATGCGGGATGGAACCGTAGTGCGCTCCTCCATCGCATCGCTCACTATCAACGAGATTGGCCCGCAGGTGCTGGCCTGCCCTCACTTTATCTCCCAGGGCAGGGCCTACCTCATCAATATGGACTGTATACGGCTCTTTTCCTCCGATGTCATCACCATGGAGGACGGGGCCTGCATACCGGTTGCCCGGCGCACCTACCGGGAAACAAAAGACCGGTACATGGATTTTCTGCTGAAGAAAGGGGGATTTTAAATATGGCCATGCTCCGCACCCTTGCCCTTGTCCCTGTCCTGTGCCTGATCGTCTGCTCCCTGATTAAGCTGCGCTTTTCCGTCCGAAAATCCGTGGCCGTCATGGGAATTCTCACGTTGGCTCTGGCCGCTTACAGTTTCCTTATGGAACGGCTTTCCGTTACGGAGGGCCCCGCCTACCTGCTCCCCATCATGGCGTCGGCCTTCCTGGTATTTTTTTATCTGTCCGCCTACAGGGATATGCGGTTTGTTTTCTCCTTTTTTACGGAGCTCTCCGCTGCTCTCTTGTGCTTCCTCTCCGCCGGGCTGCTCCATGCCCTGCTGCCGGTCACGGTTCCCGGCTTTCTGGCGGAGGAGCTGCTCCTCCTGTTATGCGGCTTTCTGTTGCTGCGTTACCTGCGCAGCCCCATGCTGTCGGTCATGGAAGGCGGCCCCCGCGGGTTTGGGGCTCTCAGCCTGATCCCTGTGTTGTTTCTGTCCGCTTATGTCGCCTTTCTTGCCGCCTGCATGCACACTTCACACAGCCCCGGGGCCATTGTCCTGCACTATGGGAGCGTCCTTAAAAGAGAATTTATCCCGGCCCTGGCCCTGTTGGTCTGTCTCCTGGCCGCAGTCTATGTCACCTTAATCCGGCACTTTCATTTCCAGGAACAGCTTTACCAGGAACGCTATAACTGCCGCCTTATGGGTTTACAGGTTGGAGCCCTTCAAAACCAGTGCATGGTCTATGACGCGGCCCAGGAAAAAATGCGCAGCCTTCGCCATGATATGCGCCACCATGTGGCAGTGCTTTCTGCTTTTTTAGGAAACGGACAAGCCGGGGAAGCGGCGCAGTACCTGTCACAGCTGGGGGAAAGCTTTGAAGAAACAAAGATACGGAAATTCTGTCTCAACCCGGCAGTCAATTCCGTACTCTCCCTATTTGCAGAACAGGCGGAACAGGAGCAGGCCGTCCTCCATTTTGACGTGGATTTCCCAAAGGATGTTCCCCTGTCCCCGCTGGATTTGGGCGTAGTACTGAGCAACGCCCTGGAAAATGCAATGAACGCCTGCCGGGACGTGGAGCCGGCCAGGCGGGAAATATGGCTGAAATTCCGGTTCTTTTGGGGACAAGCTGATTTTTGAGGTCAGAAATCCCTATGCCGGGGAAGTGGCTTTTGATAAGGACGGCCTCCCATTTTCCCCAAGAGAGGGCCACGGTACAGGGAGCCGGTCCATTGCGGCCTTTGCGAAAAATACCACTCCACCCTGGATTATAAGGCGCAGAAGGGGATGTTCACCCTGCGCCTTTTAGTGGACGGGCTCACTGCGGAACAGGAGGACTTAAGCGCGGGGACTGTACCTTCCGGGCAGGGCGGTTTATTATATAAAATGTACGAAGATTCGTTCAATGGTTTCTTTTCTCAGCGGATATAAATCCCTCCCTCCCCTGCGTATGACGGATACCTCTTCAGCTTCTTTACCTCGCAGTTATCAGCGGCAGTATTTCAAACAGGTTGCCCACGATGCCGAAGTTGGCAATGTCAAAGATAGGAGCCTCAGGATCTTTGTTGATGGCCACAATGCAGTCGGATCCGCTCATACCGGCCTGATGCTGAACAGCGCCGGAGATGCCGCAGGCAATATACAGCTTGGGGGCTACGGTCCGGCCAGTCTGCCCTACCTGATGAGCATGGCTAATCCATCCGGAGTCCACAGCAGCGCGGGAAGCTCCCACGGCAGCGTCCAGCGCCTCGGCTAACGGCTCGATGTGAGTCTTAAAGCCTTCAAAACCGCCGACACCGCGGCCGCCGGATACTATAATTTCAGCGCCTTCCAAATCCACAATCTCGCCGGCAGCGTTCTCGATAACCTTCAGCAGTTCGGTATGGATATCAGACTTCACAACATGATATTCTTCCTTAATGATCTCGGCATGAGGCGCCACAGGGTTACTCTTTTTGAACACTCCGGGACGAACGGTGCCAATCTGCGGACGGGTATCAGCGCACAAAATGGTGGCCATCAGGTTTCCGCTGAACGCAGGGCGGGTCCATGCCACATTACCGCTCTCTTCATCGATGTCAAGACTGGTGCAGTCGGCAACCAAGCCGGTCTTTAAACGGCAGCTCAGACGGGGAGCGAAGTCACGGCCATTGGGGGTAGCGCCAATCATCAATGTAGCAGGGCCGAACTTCTCTACCAGGTGATACATGGCGTTAGTATAGGCATCGGTAGTATAGAAGCCGTATTCTTCACCTTCCACCACAATGACCTTATCTGCATCATGCTCCACAGCAGCCCGGATGGCCTCGTCCGCCTTGTTGCCGATGACAACAGCTGCCAGTGCGCCCCCCTGCTTGTCCGCCAGCCGGCGGCCGGGAGCCAGCAGTTCCAGGCCCACATTACAGGCAGAGCCATCTTCCCTGGTTTCAATAAATACCCACAGATCCTTGGTTTTTGCTGCCATTACCCATTCCTCCTTAAATAATATGCGCATCGCTAAGCAATGCAATCAACTTGGCGGACGTTTTCTCCGCTGTTTCTTCTCTGACAATCATACCTGCACCCTTCTTCTGTGACACAAAAGACTTCTTAACGCGGGTGGGAGAGCCCTTCAGGCCAATGCAGGCGCTGTCTATTTCCGTTAAATCCTCAGAAGTGATAATAGGAATCTCCGCACGGTTGGCAGCCATCCTGCGGCGGATGTTGGGATAACGGGGATTAAAGCCGGGCTTGGTAAAGGTCAGCACGCAGGGCAGCCTGACCCCTATAATCATGTTGTTATCCTGACCCTCTTTCAAAACTTCCAGACGGTTGTCCTTCAGCTCGCACTCCAGGGCGCAGGTAACCTGCGGATAGCCCAGATGCTCGGCAAGTTCGGGGCCGACCTGAGCGGTATCGCCATCGATGGCCTGCTTGCCGCAGAAGATAGCATCAAACTTGGTACCTTCCAGCTCCTCCACCTTTTTTACAGCATTGGCAAGGATGTAACTGGTAGCCAGGGTGTCAGACCCGCCAAAGGGCCGGCCCGTGACCAGATACGCCTTATCGGCCGCAACAGCCAGGCACTCCTTCAGGGCGTTCTTGGCGTTTTCGGGGCCCATAGACAACACCACGATTTTAGTATCAGGGTACTTATCCTTGATGCGCGCAGCGGCCTCTAACGCGTAGGTATCAAAAGGGTTGAGGATGGCAGGAACGCCATCGCGAATCAGTGTATTGGTAACCGGATTAATTTTCACTTGCGTGGTGTCCGGCACCTGCTTGGCGCAAAGGAGAATGTTCATATTTTAGTTACCTCCGTATTGCTTCTTATTTGCCTCAGGATCCTTGCCTGCGATGGCCTTTGCCAGATTCTTGCGCTTAATCTCATTGGTACCGCCGAATATCTGAAAAATACGGGCGTTACGCATATACCGTTCCACAGGATAATCCTTCATGTAACCATACCCCCCCAGCACCTGAATCGCCATATTGCACACCTCGTTTGCTGTATCAGTCACATAACACTTAATCATCAAAGCCAGATTCTGGTCATCAACATTACAATCGCATGCCTTAATAAATTCATAAAGCATTGCACGAGCTGCTGCAGTCTTCATGGACATATCAGCAATCATAAAACCGACAGCCTGATGATCAATGATGCGCTTTCCGAACTGACGGCGAGTCTTGGCATATTCGACGGCAAAATCAAGAGCAGCCTGCGCAGACCCCAAAACCGGACAGCAGTTACAAATAGCAGAGGTTGCTTTCAGTGTGGTCAATGCAAAACCAAATCCACGATTCGTCTCTCCAATTACATGGTCGGCAGGGACGCGGACCTCGTCAAAAATCACATCAGCCGTCTCGGACAGATGGATACCTAACTTGTTTTCTTTCTTACCAATCTGTACGCCGCGCTCCTTCTCTACAAAGAAAGCGGTAATACCTTTACCAGGGCGCTGGGTCTTGTCCGTCCATGCCATAACCACAAAATATTCAGCATTGGGCGCGCCGGAACAGAAGCACTTGGCGCCGTTGATAACCCATTCATCTGCAGCCTTATCATACACAGCGGATGTTCTCATCGAAGCCGGATCGGAGCCCGCGTCAGACTCAGTCAGACAGAAGGAGCCGATGGCGCCATTAAGCACTTTATCAATCCACACCTGCTTATCTGCATCGGGCATGTGCGTCTTTAGAATATTAGGCCATTGCGCATAGGCCGCAGCAAATGCGAATGCAAAACCAGCGTCTGCCTTTCCTAATTGCTCCAATATAATCGCCTCCGTAATGGAGCTAAGACCCAACCCACCGTATTCTTCAGGAATGGTCACGGCAAAACAGCCTGCTGCCGTCAGCGTTTTATGAACTTCCATGGGATAACGGCCCAGTCCATTGTCGGCGCTCTCGTATTCTTCAATGCGGGGCTTCAATTCTTCCTGGCAAATCTTACCGGCAATTTCCGCAAGTTCTTTTTTGCTCGTCTGTAGCAAACAAATAATTTACCATGATAAATCCTCCGAACTATAATATTTTCTTCATTTGGGATGTATTTGATTTTTATTGTAAATATATCTCATGAAATCAGCGCCTGGGTCAATGCTGTAATCAAGGGCAATGTTACAATTTGCATAATACTGGTTAATGCAATCAGCTGCGATCCAAGCCGGGCATCCTGACCGTAGTCTTGTGCATAGGCGCTAAGTACGGCAGACTGTGTAGTACCCTTACAAATTACGATTGTGCGATATGCAATGATTGGCAGCTGCAGAGGCAGCATAACAAGCGCCAATATAATGGGCTGTACCACTAATTTTATCAATGCACAAGAATATAAATCTTTCTGGTTAAACACAGTTTTTATATCAGCCTTAGACATTTGTATGCCAACTATCAGCATGGCTAAAGGCGTGTTCATTCCACTCATTGTTACAATAGCCGAATGAATTGGAGTTGGAAACGTTATATTCAAAAGCAGTCCGGCCAATCCAATTACAAAACCGATAACACCTGGTGTTAACAGCGCTTTCCAAATCAGAAATTTTCCATTCGTCATGGTAAGCTCACAATAAAGCAGCATATGTATTGTTTCTACAATGACAATCAGCGTGGCATAGATTACAGCATTATCACCCAGAACAGCCTGTACAAGCGCAATTCCTATAAAAGCTGAGTTTCCATACACACATCCTATCTGCAGAACAGTGCGCTGCGCCTTTTCGTGCTTTCGATATAGCAAAAGGGAAGTTGCAGCCATCAGTGTTGTAATCACAATAATCACAAAAATGCATACCCAATTGATTTTAAAAGTTCGGGTGAGCCGGCAACCGTCAAGGATTTGATAATTGCGCAGGGAAGCGAGACATGCGTCATAAGATATACTAAACCAGAAATGCCGGACTCCTTAATTTTCTTTCGCTTTCCCACTAAATACCCTGCGCCAATCATAATGAAAAGCGTAAAAACCTGTACAAGAATAAGAAGAACTTGTTGCAACATGATTTTACTCACCTTAGCTTTCAAAAAAGTGATGCGTATCAAAAATAATCTAATTATACTTTTTATATTTCTACAATGTACGGCAAATCTCGTACGCAGCGCCAACCTGTGTTGCTACACTGCCGATTGCATTATCTGCTGCTACCTCATAAACTTCCTTACCGCATCCCATAAGCTCCTGTGCCATAGATGGACGTTTACAAAAGCCGATAGCCACAATCACATCATCTGCTTCGATTTCTGTCCGGGTTCCGTCAGCGTTCAGAATAACGGCGCCCTTGCTGTTAATCTCATCCAATCGGGTATTTGTACGGATATCACAGTGATTCCGCTCCAAAAGCTCAATCAGCAAATCATGCACCCAGTAGGGAACACCGTTGGGGTCGTTAGCCATTAAATCCTGCAGCGCTTCCACCAAAATAACCTGTTTACCTTCCAGGCAATAATCATATGCCATTTCGGCTCCCACAAGACCGCCGCCGACAATAACTAATTTCTGACCAGCCACACGCTTACCGTCCAGCAAATCTGTGGCGGAAACAGCCTTAGGGCTATCAATCCCTCCAATGGAACGAGGCATCAAAGGTTCAGATCCAACCGCCAAAATAACAGCCTCAGCATCGAGAGCACGAATAGCTGCTGCATCCAAATCAGTATTGAGATGGACGGAAATATTTTCCATCTGCTGAATTTGCAACCGGTACCATTCTACAAGCTCGCGAATGCTTTTCTTAAATGAATGTACGCCCGCTTCGATTAAACGTCCCCCCAACACGCCATCTCGTTCATAGAGATCTACTTGATGTCCACGCAGAGCTGCAACTCGTGCAGCCTCCATGCCTCCGATACCGCCGCCTATCACGGCCACACGTTTCGTTCTGAGAGCACGCAGGACCGGATACATTCCTTCCTTCATAGCCAGCGGGTTTACAGCGCAGGTTGGAGAACCCTTGCTAGAGCTTGTTGCCATACAATTTTGGCAGGAAATACAGGGGTGAATCTGCTCCGGGCGCCCCATCTCCAATTTCTTTGCATAATACGGCTCTGCCAGAGTCGGTCTGCCCAAAGAGATACCATCACAGGCGCCATCTGCTACAGCAGCCTCAATCATATCCGGATCATCATTTCGTCCCGCGCAAAAACCGGAATATTTACCGCTGCCTTTAGTTGTTTGGAAAGATGTAAGTTATGTCCCTTGGGAATATAAGCAGGCGGTGCGCAATAATAGAACGAATCATAGATACCCGAATTGCAGTTCAGCATATCATAACCGAATTTTTCCAACAGCTTACCGACTTCGCAGGTTTCTTCGATATCGCGCCCGGCCTCTTGTGTACCATCTAACGATGGCTGACGGAAGCCTCTGATATATGATTTCATTCCCAGGCGCATCGATACCGGGAAATCTTTTCCGCAAACAGCCTTAATTCCCTCCACAATTTCCCGGGCGCAAGTCAAGCGGTGCTCTAAATCTCCGCCAAAGCGGTCGGTACGTTGGTTTGAGATCGTCATCTCAAATTGATCCAACAGATAGCCCCAGTGCATGGCGTGAATTTCTACTCCATCGAATCCTGCAGACTTTGCCATCTGTGCCGTCTTAATAATCCACTTAATTTTACACTCAATCTCTTCCTCTGTTAAAACTTCCGTGAGTTCGTCAGGATTTGTATATTTAGGCAGTGCAGAGGGAGCCTTTTCGTTATTACGCATACGGCCACGGCCCATACCCACCTGGTAAAAAATCTTACAACCATACATGTGAACACGCTCTGTCAAGCGAATAGCCGACTCCTTCCAGGTGTTTGGGGCATAAGATGGAGGAATCTGTCCATCCACAATATTGGGTTTGTCTACCTCCATATCCCCCACCACATTGCCTAAGACGATTAGCCCAAAACCGCCTCTGGCGCGCTCAAGAATGTATTCAATTCCATTATCTGTATACTCACCCTTTGGCCCATAAAGCCGATTGGTTCCAAGCGGAGCAACTGCCAATCGATTCTTAATCTGAATACCGCCTATCTGCAAGGGTTTCATTAAATTAGGATAACTCTTCATAATAACTCCTCTATTCTAAAAGATGAAATATTGCTGAAATCACACAATATAATTTTTTAATGCGGCAAAATGAATTTTTTCAATTTCCTCAGCAGTAATCGGTTCCGGGTGACGCTCCAGACGATTTTTGATTTGTGCAAAATCATATGCCCATTTTTCACCTCTTCGCGGGTACACTCCATATGCACATCCGCTGCAACAATCTTCTGCATATAATCACAGAACTCATCCAGGGTTTCAAAACCACAAAGTTTTACAATAGGCTCTACAATAGTCTGATTTTTAAACGCCTTCAGGTATTCCCCTTCAAAAACGGCACATGCCAATCCATGCAATACACCCTTATGATGGGACAGCGGATAGCTCATGCCATGGGGCAGGCAGGTGCCTGATTGGTAGAAGGACATACCGTCAAAATACGAGGCAATCAGCATATTGCCATAGTCTTCATCGGTGAGGGCGTCATTGAGCATGTTATCCTTGAAAGTGGCAAACATCTTCATTCCCACTTCGCCCATAGCCCGATTCATCACATTGCTGCGAACATTTACATAGCTCTCCACGCTGTGGCAAAGTGCATCCATTACACCCGTATGCAGCAGAGCCTTCGGCGCTTCACGGATATAGCGGGGATCCAAAAATGCCAATGAGCAAAAGACATTCTGATACACAGCAAGCTTTGTGTCGGTATCTGCGCGGGTCAGGCAGGCATAACCCGTGACCTCGGAGCCCGTTCCCGCCGTAGTAGGGCAAGCAATCAGCGGCAGCCTTCCCTCTGAATAAATGGTTGTGTGGGGCGCATCGTTTTTGTTATAAAAGACCTCATAGGGATTCTCGCCGGGATGAGAGAGCAGTATATCAACCGCCTTAGCTGTGTCTAATGAAGAACCTCCACCAACAGCAACCAAAAAATCAGGCGCATAGGCGCGAACCTCCTCTGTCATCTCAGCGCAAACTTCAACAGGCGGATTCTCGGCAGCCCCCTTATTGACCTTGTATTCGATGCCAAGGGAAGTCAGCACCTCTTCCATATCCTCCAATGAATAGTGACGGCAGGCGCCAAAATCACTGGTAATAACATAAGCCTTTTTTCCAAAGGCTTCAACTGTAATGCATTTTTCTTTAGGCAGTTTTCGCCCACAAACACGGGTGTTTGTACATTAAACTTCATGTCTTTCATCGTAAATCCTCCTTAATTTAAAGATAATTATCATAATATGGTTCGGTTTTATTAAAACATTATAGATGAACTAATCCTGGGAACAGCATAAACAGCACAATCGACAGCACAGTGGTGAGAAATGCAATTCCAATGCAGATTACGGCAAAGGCTTAAAGGATTCCTTTTGTGTTGTTCTGCAAAGATTCAGCGTGCTGTTGAGCCATCCGCTATGAGGCATACTGTCCATACAACTGCTTGATATGGATGCCACGCGGTGAATCGCTTCCGGGCTGGCGCCCATGGCAATAAACGGCCCGCCTACAACAGGGAGAGCGACCTGCACGCCGCCCGTGGAAGAAGCAGTCAGTCCCGCAACGATATTCACAGCAATAGCTGCGGAAATCAGAGGGTTAAAGGGGAGATTCAGCAGGCTGTCCACGACCACCTGAAACGTATCGGTAGCTTTGAAGGCGCCGGCAATCGCTACAATCATGGCAACATCCACCATATTTTCAGTGGCTCCTGCACCGCCGGATCGGAAGATTTCCATTACCTTTCCTTTTACATTTCTGAATAGTAAAATGAATCCTGAAACAACGCCAATGGCCAGGCTGTAAAGAATATTCAACTGCAGAAAGGCAAACGTTAGGAACACCAACACCAATGGCAATATACTAACAATCACGTCAGGGAGCTCTTCCTTTGCAGCAGTATTTAACTCCTCACGGGATTCAAAGCCCATACCCTTATCCATATCACGTTTAATAGACGTCATAAGATACAAAAAGGCTTAACCCAATGAAAAATATAGCGCAAATAATGGAGACTACAAAAGCTGCCGTAGATTTAGTGCCAAGAATCTGCATAGGAATAACATTCTGCGTCATGGGAGATCCTGCAACCCATGTAGCAAATCCGGCACAGGGGGCAGCAATGGTAGCAACCATGTACTTTCTGGGGTAGTTTGCCTCACGGAAAAGCTCCAATGCAAAGGGATACACAGTAAAAACAACCACGAAGCCGCTAACACCGCCGAACATCAAAATGGCACAAACCGCCATAACAGCCGGCACAGCAAACTTGGCGCCGAATTTTTTGGATATTGCCTTGGCAATACTGGAGGCCGCGCCACTTTTATCCATTAAGGTTCCCAAAATGGCGCCCAACAGAAAAAATAAGAACCAACTCTTAAAGAAATTCGCCGCCTCACCAATATATGGGCCAGTCAGGCCTTCCAGCAGGGGATATCCATTACCCAACAATACAATAACAGCGCAGACAGGGGATGCAATCAAAATAGGAACCCCTTTATAAATACTGATTGCCAAGAGCACCAGCGCTGTCACTGTTATAATAACTCCGATAATTGCACTCAAAACATAACTCTCCTCTTTTATGATTTTTTATAACTCAAAAATGAGAGACTCGATTCTTCGTCTCAAATAAGGCATTTGTTTGGCGAATCGCCTGCAGCATCCTCGTAATATGAGCGTTCCATTGGCTGGCTGCTGCGCTGTCTTTATACTCATAAAATCCCTTGCCGCTCTTTACCCCGCGATTACCGGCGGCCAGCATGTCACGAACCATTTGCGGACAGGATGTGGCATTACTAATCTCCGGGAATAATAAATCACTTAGGCGCTCATAGATATCAACCCCGGCGAAATCGCACAATCCAAATGGTCCCCCGAAGGTAAAGCGTGGGCCATACACGGAGCAGACGGCCTTATCAATATCCTCCGGGGTTGCATACCCCATTGAGGCTATATACGCTGCTTCCCGGAAAATAGCCAGGGTGATTCGATTCACAATAAAGCCGGGAATTGCGCTGTTCAGTACGGCCGTTTCCTTGCCTGCACAGGCCATCAGCGCCTTGAGCTGCTCCACCGTTTCATCTGAAGTCTCCGGCCCCCGAACTAATTCCACCAAGGGAATTACATAGGCAGGCAGAAAATAATGTGTAATTGCCAGCCGTTTCATGTTGTGAACCTTAAGGAAACGGAAAATATTCATCGTAGATGTATTGCTGGCCAGAATCGCATCCTCTTTACAGCCGGCATCTATATCGGCAAATATCTTCATCTTAACCGATTCATCCTCCGCTACATTTTCCACAATGTAATCCGCGTCACGGACAGCTTCTGCCAAATCCGAACCTTTATGGATATGTGAAAGTATTTCCGGAATCTGAATTTCCTGTATTTCGTTTAGCTCTGCCATGGTTTGCAAATTGCTGCGGATTTGCATCATGCCTTTTTCAAGGTTTGCCGCCGTACGGTTATATAATGATACCTCAAAACCATGAGTGGCAAACAGTTGTGCGATGCCAAGGCCCATGGTTCCTGCGCCTACAACAGCGATTTTCCACTCCTCAACTCTTTTCATAAAATAGTTAATTCCTCCTCTGGAAAAATGATTGTCCGAAAGCCCTTCTATATTTCCCGCTGCAGACGGTGCATCAGAAACTGTATAACAGATGTTGTCAAAATAAGCAGTAGTGTGAACATAACATATGTGAAATGATAACTTCCGCTCCAGTCATACAAAACACCCGGCAAAATGCTAAAGGCGAGTTGTCCAATCTGGCAGCTAATCTGCATTTTGCAAAGCACATCCGAATAGTCGTCTGCCCGGGAAATAACTTGAGAGTATATAGAAATACCCACCGTCGAGATAGAGCTTCCAAAGCCGTATAACGCCATCGCAAAGCAGATTTGGGGAAATCTCCCGTTGGGGAAAATACATAGCACAAACGCTGACACAGTTGTTATAAAGCAAATGTAACCGACACGCTTTGTGCCCCATATATCAGCCATAAGTCCGCAGATAAATTTCCCGAATGTCAATGTGATGCCGCTAATCGATAGAAATCGCGCAATCTGCATGTTTGAAAAGCCCAAAGTGGTAAATAAAAGTGAAAAATGATAATAGGCGGCCGCAATACTGCCATGCATCAACGTTACAGCTATTATCATCATAAACTGCTCTTGCTTCGTTGCCATCCGAAGCAGGTGTAGCTTTTGCTTCTTTCCATCCGGCTTTGATTGAGATGTCTCATAAGGGGAGAGTCCGAAATCGGATGGCCTGTCCCGCATCATAGAAAAGACGATAAGTGCAATTAAAAGAATAAAAGCAGCTTCCAGCCAACAGGCTGCCGGTAACCCCCATCGGGCAATTGCCGCGGTTATAATTGGCGGCGCTATAATAGAATTGACGCCGGTTCCTGCCGCACAGATTCCCACGGCAGCGGACACATAGCTCTTAAACCACTTTGGCATTAGTGTAGAAGCAAGGTACATTCCTCCGATTCCATAGGAAATGCCCATCACAGCAGCTCCCAAACAGTATACGGTATAGCCTCTTGCTATGGCAAAGAGAACATAACCGGCAGATACACCCGCCACGGCTAAAGTTCCGCCTACACGTGAACCAAATTTACTGTAATATTTCTGAACAAAAAAGACGCCGAACAGTGCAAAAAATGAGCGGATCGTAATAATCGATGAACTCTGCGTGCCGTTTAAATCTGCATGCTTACTGATATACGGAAGATACACTGATATTCCGCTGCCCGCCAATCCCATGGTGCAGAATATTACCAGCATACATCCAATGCAAACAACCCAACCGTAATGAAATCGCTTAATAGCAAACCAACTCTTTTCTTTTTCTTCCGGTCATCCAACAATCGAGACAGACAGCCGAAGCGTCAGCGTTTCTCCACCCAAGCCGTATCACAGTTCTGCGCAAGAAACTTGCCGCCGCTGCACTCAATCACGATTCCATCTACATAGGAGGACATGTCCGAAGCAAGGAACAGTACCACGCTGGCGACCTCTTCCGGCTCGCCCATCCGATGGAGCGCGAAGTTCTTGGACAACGTTTCAATATCAGCCAGCGTACGGCCGGACGCTTTCTGCATCTCCGTATTGATTGTTCCGGGGGCAACTGCGTTCACGCGGATTCCAAATGGGCCAAGCTCGCTTGCGCTGCACCGGGGTAAACCAATTGATCGCATATTTGCTGGTATTGTAGGAGCTTCTGTACACGGCAGGAAATACGCCGCCAAAGGAGGATACATTCACAATCACACCGCCGCCTGTCTGTTTCATCTTGCCTGCGGCAATCTGTGTTCCGGTAAAATAGGAGTCGAGGTTTACATGCATAATCTCATTCCAATCCTCAATGCTCTGCTCAAGGATAGATTTGCTTTTGAACTGACCCACATTGTTAACCCAAACGTCGATTCTGCCAAAGTGTTTATACACATCTTCGCCAAAGTCAATCAGATCCTGTGTCTGAGAAACATCAACGCTTTTAACAAACAAATCATGACCCGCAGCCTTGAATTCTTCTGCCAGTTCATCAAGCTTTGCCTGGCTTCTGGAACAGGTTGCGACCTTACATCCCTCTTTGGCAAAGGCCCATGTGATTGCCTTACCAATGCCTTGAGAACCACCGGTCACCACAACTACTTTCTCATTTAATTTCAAATCCATTAAACTTTCTTCCTTTCATTCTTTCTCTTGGGAACCAATCAACACAGTTCCAATTCAGTAAGAGCCTCTTTCAAAATAGGGACGCCAATGGTAATAGAATGAATCCCCAGGGTGCTGACCAGCTCAAACACTTCAACAATTTCGTTGGCGGTTGCCCCGCTGTCCAATGCGCAGTCAATATGATAGCGGAGTGCCTTTTTATTCAGGCTGACGGGAGCTGCGTGAACCGCAATGTAAACCAGCTCCTTTTCCTTAGGGGTCAGGACGCCGCTCTTCCACGGTGTTTCCTCAAATGCCGTAAAGGATTCAAAATACTCAGGATCAAGGCGCAGAATATTTTCTTTTTCATTGGTCCAGTAGCCGCCATGCTTTTGAATATAATCTGCTTTCAGCGCTTTCTGATGCTCGTTCAGCTCTGCGGCTGCAACACTAATGCCGCGCTGCTGCAGGGCGTCCATCAATTCGGGAACCCCCAACTCATAGGTAGTTGAGCCAATCATGCTTGTAATTTCCAATACCTCAAGAATCTCACGGGTACTTACGCCCAACTGCAATGCATGCTTCATATGTCCCTTTAAGCCGCTCGTGTTCAAGCTGCCCGTAATGCTGTCAATGGCGATATAGATGAACTTGCGCATACGCATTTCCAGATAACCGCGCTTATCCGGCACAGACGAATAAGTGGCATAGGACTCCACAACGGCAGGATCCAGCTCCAGGATTGTATCCCACATAGCGCTCCATTTCCATGCGCCACGGTCATCAATAAATTTCTGCTTTACCTTTTGTTGATATTCCGTCAACTGTTTTTCCATAATTTTCCTCCCTTAAAAGTGGACCTCCCTGCAGGCATCTGTGACCTTGGAATAGGCGCCAAGAAGTATGTTCTGATCCACGCCGAAACAGAAAGCCGTACCGCCATCCTCCGCCAGCTTTTGCAGAGCCTCCGGCGTATTGTCCGCCGGGACAACCATAAACGCAATTTTGCGCTCCTTACACGCTGCCATCAGCTTGGCGCCTGCCTCTGCAATCACGGGGCTGTCTACGCTGCCGCTGCGGTCAAACAGGCCAAGGCTCTGTGTATAATCTGCTTTGCCAAACATAATCATATCCCGGCCCGGAAGCAGCTCGTCTAAAATATCATTCAGGTTATCCATTCCCTCAGGTCCTCAATCATAGCGATAAGCGAAGCATCTGCGGCCCAGTCAAGGTAGTCCAGCCAATTAGACCCTCTAAATAAGGTAGAGCGGTTGGAGCGGCAGGTGCTTGCGTGACCTTTGGGGGGATAGCGCATGGCATCCTGCGCCATGCGGCATTCCTCACCGCTTCTTATATGCGGCGCCAAAATTCCTTGTGCACCCATCTCCAGATAGCTTCGCATAATGGGACCATCCGTCTTTGGCACCCTCACCAGCGGCGTCACATGGTTGAGCTGGGAAACCATCACCTGTGTTTCAACTGTTTCTCTATCCATGACCGCATGCTCTGTATCAATAATAACAAAGTCCATTCCGGCTTCTCCGATGATTTCAATCACGGAAGGGTCCCGCATATAGTTAAAGGTACCAATGGGGGGACGTCCTTCCCTGATTGCCTTCAAGACTCTGCTTTCCGGATATAGTTCTCTCATAGCCTTCAATCCTCTTTCTTTACAATATTCTGATAAAAACCGTGTTCGTCAAATGTTGCCTGCAGCTCCACGCCGCTGACCTTTGCAATCACAACAGAGAAATGCGATGGTTTTGCCGGGTCTCCGGAAGCAACCTTCGTGCCAGGCATCAAATGGCCGCAAACGGTATAATCCTTGTTGCTCGCCGTACAATGCGCATGGATATACGGAGTGCCATCACCGCCCATGGAACCGTTCATATTCCACTTATCCAAATCATTGTCCAACACGCCCGCAATTGTGGGCAGCAGATTGGAGATGGCACGCGGATGATTGGGATCTTCCACCGTATAGACCGTTGTGCCAATGGTTCCCTGTAAGCTGATTTCACACTTTCCCTCCATGGTTGCGATGACAACATTCGTAGGACTCATACGGGGATTTACCGGGAAGTGTTGGTATGTAAAGTTCACCGCACTGCCGCTGCCATCCATGATAACACCCGTTTTTATGTCCTTCTCTATGCAGATTTCATACAGCGCCTGCAGAATATCTTCGCCCGGCTCAAAGCGCGCATATATAATTTCTTCAATCCTTCCGCTTTCAATCAGTCGTGCCATAGTTTTATCATTCCTTTCCCCATCTTACGCCTCTTCACTTGCATGATTTTTTTTCTAATTCTAAGATATGTCCGGCCCACGCCTGTAAAACCCATTAAGCTTGCCGCCCCAACTACCATATTGCCCCCCGTGAAATTGATTATGATCGAAATAATAAACAGTATCGTTGCAATTAAGTATAAAACTTCATTTGTCTTTGAATCCTTACTGCTTTCAAACATTTCTTTTGTCCTCGTAAAATTTTTCGCAGCCCACCACATTCATTCCTATAACATAAATAGTGGATGGCAAGCATTTATTCCATACGAAATCAGATGAAGTAAATGAACTTGAACATGATGCTGCCGCAAATCAGCATGATTAGGTTTATGGGCAGTCCAACCGCAGCGAAGTCCTTGAAGTTATATCCGGCAAACATCAGCGTTGCCAGAGGAGGCTTGCAGCATGGGGTAGACACAGCCACCGTGGATCCATAGGCACATGCCAGTGCATACGGAAGCGGATCCATTCCGAGGCTGACAGCGAGACTCATTGCAATGGGAACCGTTATACCCACAGCGCCGTTATCGGACATAAAGTTCGATAGAATGGAAGTCAGCACCATGAAAATGACGCACATTGCAAAGGGACTGGACTTTGCGAAGGGCAGCAGATTCAGAACGAAGTTAGCGACGATTTCTCCTGCACCGCTGGTTGCAATACCTGCGGAAATACCGCCGGTGCCGGCCAGAATCCAGATGCCGGGCCAGCTGACGCTCTTGTTTGCCAACTCAGGAGTAATGACGCCGGTCATCATAACCACCATTGCTCCAATCATTGCCCAGGTGCCCAGGGTGATATTCTTGAGGGGATTCCACGCGAACATGACGGCGGCCACGATCAGAGTGCCTGCTGCAACCCACACCTTCCACTTAGGAACAGATGTAAAGTCATCGGGAGCCCCTTCAACATTTCCGAAGATTGCCAGGTCGGGCATAGGCTTCTTGGAAAAGTACTTCTTAATCCAGTTATAGCCAATGGTGGGAACAAATACGGTACAGACGAGAATACCAAGCCAGGATACCTGCGTGGGCTCAAAAAATGTAAAGCCGCGCTCATAGCCAAAGGAAACCAACTGGTTGGAGGCATTCATAATATTGGAGGAGCCACCAGGCTCAGAATGCCGCCGATACCCCCGCCGCAGCCCATAGGAAGGAAGAGGTGCAGGGATGATACTTACCCTTACTTGCTGTAATAACGCCGCAAAGAATGGGGGTAAATACTGCGATAATAACGGTAACATTCAGGAACATGGAAGCAACCGTGGAAACAGCAAACAATACCGCAAGCATTTTTCTTTCGCTGCCATTGGAAATCTTAATCACCGCGTAACCGATTCTCTCCGCAATGCCGGTCACCGTACAGGCGCCGCCCATAATCATAATACCAATCATCAGCATGGCGATATCGCCGCCAAAGGATGCAAATGTACCACTTGCAGGAATGACGCCGCAGATAACCATCAGGATACCGCCAATCATGCCCGTTACCCACACATCAAAGATGTTGAGCAAAAATAGAACAATAGAGATTGCTGCAATTATAAGTGCAATAGTGCTGAGTTCCATAATCTTCTCCTTTTTCGCTTTGTCTTATTTTGCTTTTCTGCATAAATGATAAGCTAAATTACCTGGTAATTCAGTTTTTAGGATTTTGCATATTTCTGCGCAGCTGCAGCCCCGGCCTGTGCAATCGTCTCGTCAAACAATTCATGGAGGACAGACTCATCAGCCACTTCACGCAGGACGGCAAATGTATCCTGTCCCAACTCGGCTGCCGTATATTCAGTTTCTCTGCCGACACCGCTCATAATCATGGGATTTCCGGGAACAGTGAACGTGGTTCCGTTGGGAAAAGCCGCATGAACAAAGGACTTGCGGTACTGAACCTGCGGATGGTTTGCAACATCTTCAAAATTGTTGATTCGTCCGAAAACCATATTATGTGCCCGGAGCTTGCCGCAAACCTCTTCACAGGTCAATTCTCCAAACACTCGGTTCACCTCAGCGTCAATTGCCTGAGAATCGTTAGCTCTCCCAATCATGGTTTCCCATTCAGGCTTGGCATACCATTGAGGCTGTTCCATCGCCTCGCAAAAGCCTTTCCACTGTGCATCTGTGCCCACAGTGACCATTAATGGCTTGCCGTCCTTGCACTTATACGCGCCAATGGGAGCGGAGGATGCATAACTGTTGCCCATAGGGCCGGGAATTTTCTTGTCAATCAGATAAACACTGAGTAAGTTTTCTAACGACAGCATCAAGCTCTCCATCATAGACACGTCCACTCTTCGTCCCTGCCCCGTTGTTTTTGCATCAATGATGCCCATCAAGGTGCCGATGCAGGCATAGAGGCCGGCAGAGTAATCGGCAATGGAGGCGCCTGCCTTTACGGGTTCACCGCCTGCGGGGCCCGTCACACTCATTACACCTGACTCAGCCTGAACGGTTTGGTCAAAGGCAGGACAGTTTGCATACGGGCCCTCCTGTCCATAGCCGGAAATAGATGTGTACACAATCTTGGGGTTAATCGACTTTAGCAGTTCATAGTCAATGCCAAACTTGCTCATGGTACCAGGCTTGAAGTTCTCAATCACGGCATCGGCCGTCTCCACCATCTTGAGAAACAGAGCCTTCTGATCAGGGTTCTTCAGATTCATTAAAACGCTCTTCTTGCCTCTATTTCTTGTGGCAAAATGGCTGGAAACATGATTTTTCACCACTGACCCATAGCGCGTGCTATCGCCAAGGGGGGATTCTCAAACTTAATAACCTCTGCACCGTAATCAGCCAAAAGCATCGTGCAGATCGGTCCGGACATAAATTGCGTTAAATCCAGAATTCTAACACCATTCAATGGTTTGCTCATCAGACAAACACCTCTCTTTTTCTCTAAACTTATCAAATAATCAATTATTTATACTCCATCAGACAGTTATCAACGATTGCCTTGCCGTTATCGCCAAACATTTTATAAATAATCCTGCCCTCTTCAATCTTCCATGCCTGAAACTTTACACGGGTATTGGGGAAGGTAACACTGCGCAGCTGTGATGCAATATGCGTTACGCGCTCCGGCTGATTCGGAATAAACTTCTGGATAGCAAGTCTCGCTGCAAATCCAATGGAGCAAAGGCCCTGCATGAAAGCTCCCTTATATCCATAGCTCTTGCCAACCTCAGGATCAATATGCGTTGTATAGGTATCACCGGTCAATCTGTACAAAACAGCAAGATTATCTGCAATCAAATCCTCGCACTCAAAATCAGGCGTCCTGTCGGGATAATCCATCTTGTTGGAGACATACTTTGGTCTGCCGTTATTGCCAAAGGCCGCTATCATATGCTGACTTCTAACAGTAGCAACAGGATTGCCCCCAATGTCATACATATCCATTTTGCACTGATTGACAACACCCTTTTCACCCCAATCGAATATCTCTTCGACGCAGTCCTCCGTCAAAAACTTGCCGCACATGGAATCAATGGGACGATACATGCAGATATCAATGCCCATATGCAGGCGGTTAGGAATATATCCGTTTAAAGCCTTGATAATCATGTCGCCGGGAATTTCATTGGGCGCATAGGGCACTCTTCTCTGCGGCTGGAGCTGAATCGCGTTCAGATATGCAACCAGGACAAACGTGGGCAATGCCTTGAAACCGCCGGGGCACCCTTCCCAAACATAGGTAAGATCATCTTTACCGCAGCCAACTCCCAGAGCATAAAGGACAACATCTCTCCATGTATACTCCATATACCTGGGGCCAAGTCCCATTCCAATAACTGATTCAAAATCCGGTGTTGGAAGCTTATGCCAATCAGGCTTTTCCATTACTTGTGTCATTCATATTCCTCCTTCATTTTGTAGATAGCGTTTCCCGCTCTTCGATATATGCACACAAAAATGTCTACAAGGCAATCCGTCTCCTTATGGGGCATCAAAAAGCATTTCCCTGTTTGTCCTTTGTGTTATTTCAATCATAATATTAAATATTCACCTTGACAAATTGGTGATTTTTATTAGTATATAGGTATAGCCTATTAGTTTCTTATAGTTGTTCTGACTCAAATCAGCTGGATTTTGGCGCCAGATTTCACAGTAAACAGGAGGGGTTTTTTTGAATATCAATGACTTTAAGTACATCACTACGATTGCCGAATTGGGCAGCTATAACGCTGCGGCAAAAGCCCTGTATATGACGCAGCCGTCACTGACACAGCGTATAAAATACATTGAGCAGGAGTATGGGATTACAATCTTTAATCGGAATCACCAGGGAACTACACTGACATCAGAGGGCAAGATTTTTTGCAGTATGCCATTCGGATTTTGGAAGATGATCGGTCTCTGCGCAACCGAATAGACTCCTCTAATGCGTCCACCACAATTCGCCTTGGAATTCCACGGGAAACAAACGCCCCCTTCTTTATCAACCTGATTTTACGTCTTATAAAAGCTTATCCGCATATCCATTTCCTCTTTTCAGAGTTGAATTCTGTTCAAACACAGAAGGAGTTGCTATCCGGGAAGATAGATTTCGCCATTTGTTATCTGCCCATTATTTCTGACAGGCTCACATATCGGATTATCTGCAATGACCAGTTTGTACTAGTCCCCAGAAACAATGCCCCTGTGTCTAAATATGTGATTAAGCGTGAACCAATATCACTGATTAGCCCGCAGTTCCTGGATAACGAACCGATTTCTGTGGCACTGGAGAACAGCCTTCTGCGTAACTATACGCAATCCATTATCGACTCTGAAAAAATCAGGCCTGAAATCTGCAACACCTTAAAGAGCCTGTCCTTGATGTATGCCTTCGCTTTGGACAAATCCGCATCAGCCATTATGTATGAAAGTTACCTTTCGGGGCGCAACAATACTTTGCCCTATTTTAAAATCGATAGCCCTATCAATAATCAGGTCCCTATCACCATATCTTGGTCTAAGGATTCGTGCTTCTCCACCCTTGCGGAAAGCCTTTTTCAAACTTTGAAAGAAAAAACATCAGATGATTTGTTGTGTAAAAATGTTCATCCGTAATCTTCTGATGGGCAGCTGGCATACATGGTTATAATTCGGGAGCCGGTATCCTCCGGCCAAATGTCGTGGAACGTTGCGGAATCAAATATGTAGTTTAGGGTATGATGCTTCAATATTCAAAAATGGTATCCAGTCATAAAAAGTCAAAAGGGCGTCCTGCCCTCGCAGAACGCCCTTACATACGTCACTATTCAGTTAAAAATACTTCTTGCTTCCCCTTATATCAAGGGCGTTTTATACTGTCCCACTGCGGTTTACCACTCACTGAGAACCGCCTAATTACGTTGTTTACAGCTTATAGCACATTATATTTTATTACCCTTTCCTCCGCAAATGGAGTCAAATTGGAGTCAGAAAGGAGTCAGCTATTTTCCAAAGGAGAACACATACTGCTCCACTGCATTCAGTAGTAATTCGGCAGTGTCAATCTGTTCCTGGGCTTCTTCAACGGAAGCAATATAGAATTCGTCATAATCACTGGCATGACGAATCTCCTGGGCCCTGCCAATCCTGCGGCCAAGCTGTCTGGAAAATTTTTCTGTCTTAACGTATTCTTTATTAAAATATGCAATGGTGTCTTTATGCCGCTTAAAGGCAACCTGCTCCAAAGCCAATACTGCTGTAATTGAGTGATAGATTGAATAATACGCCCTGTTATTAGCCGCCCTGAAATGCTTACCGGCAAAATCATCTTTTGCAGTTTCCAAATCTTCCTTTGCAACTGCAAGACGGTGCATGGCAAGGTCCCTGGGATTTCCACTATTAGGCAACATACAATTCTACCCCCTCATTTTTCACATTCTTATAAAAGGGGTCAGCCGGAAGCCAATACTGGAAATGGTTTACATTTTTAACAATCGGCATAATCAGAATGTCATGGTCCAAATTAAAATCAAAGGTTATATCTGAAACCATGCGCCCTTTTTGTTTTATGGTTTCCTCCGACGAATCCACCAGAATCATAATATCTATATCTGAGGATTCGGTATAATCTCCCCTTGCGTAGGAACCATATAAAATAACGGCCTTTAATTCACTACCATATATCTCATGTATTCTGTTAACATACTGAAAAAGTACATCCTGGGTCTGGTTTTGCAAAATACCACTTCCTCTCTGTTTTTATTTTCAGGCATATATCAGATGTATCTCTTTTCATTATATCCGATTGATGGATGCCTTACAACATTTTCCGGAATCTAAACCAGAAAAATATCAACTGATTTTCAGTCTTCCTTCAAGAGCCTCCATTGTAACCTCTATATCCTTCCTTGAATAATGGTTATATACGTCCATAGTAATCCTTATATCGGAATGGCCCATAATCATTTGAATAGCTTTATAGTCGTGTACAACTGCACATAAGCGACTGCATAATGTATGCCTTAAATTATGTATGCTAAATGGAGGCAATAGCACAGGACTTCTTCCCTCTTTTTGGGCCTGCTCTGTTTCCCCATGTATTGCAGTCCTTTATAATTGATTTAAGGAAATTGTTAATTCCTCCATTCGTGTAAGGTTTCCCACTTTTTGTAAGGAATACAAAATTACTGTATCCATCCACCGTATAATCCGTAGGTATCTGTCTCGCAATAATATAACGCTTTTGCTCTACTAATTGTCCCTTCACCTCAGATAAGATGGGGATTTCCCTATTACCGCACTCCGTTTTTGGCTTACTGATATAAAAGCACTGCTTTCCCTTTATACTTTTATACTGAAGCGTATGATTCACTGAAATATATCCTTTCTTTAGGTTAATATCACACCATCGCAACCCACATATCTCACCTGAACGCATTCCAGTTCCCAAAGCCAAAACAAACAGTGGAAGGTGATATTTATGTCTGTTGCTTTGTTTCAGGAAACGGATAAACACCTCCTGCTGTGACTCCGATAAGGCTATTCTCTTCGGATTTTTCCGGGCTTCAATATATTTCATGATTCCCGCGCAATAGTTTTTTCGCAAAAGGTCATCGTCAACAGCCATTTGGAGAACAGGGTAAATAATATTATTCAGTAAATGTAATGTTCCGGCTGACAGGCCTTCTTCATCCGACAATTTATTGAAAAACTGTTTTAACTGGGAGGTTTTAATATCTTTCAGCCTTTTTGCTCCCAACGTGTCCTTTATGTGTTTTTGCAATAAATGCTCATAATTAAGCTTGGTTGATACAGATAATTTGGTTTTTATATTCATTCACATTTGTCGTTGTCTCTAATTATTTTAAAATCTCACTTAATCATGCCTTTTTATGTTTTATAACCATATTTTTTATAATTATAGATAATTATATTGTGAAATTGGACATATTACAATAGTGAAAACACATGAAGGTATATAACGTGAATGAATGAGCTTGATTTTAAACAGATAGGAATAAATATCCGTAACTATAGATTGCAGAAAAATCTCACACAGGAATATGTCGCCAGCAAAGTAGGTGTGAATGTATCTCACATAAGTAATATTTTGTTATACTGTTAAACCGTTCTTGTCTTTTTTCCCTGTCGGATTTAGTGGTATTCCATTTATACCCATTATTTAGGCAAATTGTATTAACTGCAAAATGGATATGATATCGATTTTGGCCCATATCCGGGCGATGGACACCATATACTACCTGATATCCTTTATCCCAATATATCTGACTTAACTGAAACGCCAATACATCCATGGATCTTTCATTCAATAACTGGGAATATTGGTCATTAAGACAATAATATTCATGGTAGCAATGCCGACCATATTCACGGTATCCCGGTTCATACATTCCCTGCACCAGCTTAAACTGTTTAACTACGGATTCAATCCCTAAGCCAGCCTGAACTCCTCTTCCACCATAACTTATCAAATCCTTCTGCTGTTTTTCATTCCGCCTCGTTCTTGTGACATATCGGATTAATTTTTCACTTTCACCATAGCTGTTAAATTCCTGCCGCGGTATAATCAAAATTCCCGGATTTTTCACGTTCACTTTTCTGCCCATCCTTCTTCTCCTTTTTAGCAGTCTGCTCATCCTTATCAATGATTTGGGCTGCTGCTTTAATAAAAGCCCATGTATTATACTTTTTCCAATCTGGTCTTTCCAAAAACTTTCAAACATTTCTTTTAACATCTGCGAAGATGACATCCCTTTGATTTTAGCCAGATTCTCCCAGCACTCCTTTTGTTTTGGTGTAATTCGCATTCCCAAATATGCCGTCTTACATTCTGATGGTTTTTTACATTTATTTGCCACTCTTTTCACCTCCTGATTTTTATGTTAATTGTTATCAATTAACACTATCTATATGTTATATCTACTTTATAATTTATAAGTCTACTCAATGACAGGCAGGCACTATTAACAAGTACGTATCTTTTCTTCTGTTTTAACTACAAAATACTCCTTCTGTGCGGTACAGCCTGACAATCTACTTTTAAAAGTGTATAACATTTTCAGCCACTATCGAGTACCCCGCAGCCCCTAATATCTTATAATTTCGTAATGTATATGCTTGTCTACTAACACGTTAACCTGTCAGTAAATAATAAAAAAACTTACAATATATCTATAAAAAATCAGGAGGTTCTCTATGGAAATACAAGAAGAATGCTATTCAATCAATGAGATTTGCAGAAACTTTAAGACAAGCCAAACCACTGTTTATAAAATGATTAGAGATAAACAGATTCAGGCTTACAAACCTGAACGCTGCCGGAAGATACCAAAAAGGGAATTTCAGCAGATAGTATATGAGCATTATTGAATTACAAGGCTGCTCCATCCCCTTAGGAGTCAAAAGGGCGTCCTGCCCTCGCAGAACGCCCTTACATACGTCACTATTCAGTTAAAAATACTTCTTGCTTCCCCAAAGATTACTCTTCTTCAAATCCAGATATTCATTATATGCCTTTTCCAGTATCTGCTTCTCATTGGAAAACTTAAGCAGATGGTAGGCTTCATAAAATTTATAGTATCCGGAATCCAGAAAGTATTCTTCCCGCTGTGGTTTGCTGTAATAGCTGTCGGCCATCATCAGATACCAGTGTACGTCCTTTTCCACCACATCCTGAGGGGTGTTAAAAGAGTATTGGCTCTTGCCGATGTATTTGATAATGGATGCACTGACACCAGTCTCCTCCTTGACTTCACGGAGGGCCGTTTCCTTATATTCCTCGCCAGCTTCTACTGTTCCCTTTGGCAAAACCCATCCCTCATACTTGTTCTTGTAGTTCTTGTACAAGACCAGGATTTTTCCTCGAAAAATAACCACACCGCCGCAGCTCGTTGCTTCAATCATTGCAATTCCTCCTGGTGTTGGTGTGAATCCAACCGCGCTCTATTGGCCTCTTACCGGCCTGCGCAAGCCATAACTGGTCTTAGTATACAACTTTTGGGAGTGATATGCAAGGAATATGTGTGAATTAATCATTCGTTAATCATTGGTAAAAGAATCTTAATGATTCATATACTATAATTTTCCGGCTCCTTATCCTATAATGGAGGTGTCAAATCTATCATACGCACAATAGGAGGAAACCTTATGCACATGGCAAATGTGGGAATAACCGTATTTATGATATTGGGGATTTTTTATATATTGCATTGGCTGCAGGATTTTTTCTGCTTATGTATTTTATCTTAAAAAGAGCTATTAAAAACGGCCTGATAGAAGCTACAAAGAGATTGAAAGGCTTAAGCAGTCAAACCGGTGAATTATCATTTTTTCCTCTGGCGCATATAATATATAAACCATACCACTGAGGCGGGCGAGGTATGCAGTCCTGTGAATTAGCTATCTCCATATCGACCCTGGCATGCTGCATTGCCGAAGGGAAAAGCCCTGAAGAGATCGCCCTTGTCAGCTCGATCTTTATGCAGCTGGGTGATACGCTGGCTACCATTGCAGCTCATCAGGCCCTGTTTGTCTCTTATATGCCTGTAGGTTTATCTATGTGAAAAGCCCGGACACGCTGGAGTCCGGGCCTTTCTTCACGTTAGTCTTTATGTGCGCCATGGATTCCCATAAATACCTTCTCGGCTGTAATGGGAAGTTCCCGAATCCGCACGCCAACTGCGTTATAAACTGCATTTGCAATGGCCGGAGACGGGGTATTAATTACAATCTCTCCAATGGACTTGGCTCCAAAGGGACCGGTAGGCTCATAGCTGCTTTCAAACTCTACCTGTACCGTTCCAATATCCAGACGGCTGGGCAGCTTATACTGCATAAAGGAATTTTCGTACATTCTTCCTGTATCGGAGTAGGTTACTTCCTCGTAAAGGGCCATACCGATGCCCTGAGCCAGGCCGCCCTCTGTCTGTACCCTCGCCAGATTAATATTCAGGGCGTTCCGCAGTCCACGGCAGCCACAAAACGGATAAGCTCCACCTGGCCTGTCTCCCTATCCACTTCCACCTCAGCTGCTCCTGCCATAAAGGGCGGAGGGGATACAGGGGATGAGTGGGATTCCACAGCCTGGAGAGCGTCCTCATTGTTGCACATTACGTAGTTGCCTATATCCTTCAGGGACAGCTCCTTAAAGCTTCCGTCCTCCTCGCAGAGGGTCTTTCGCACACAGACTCCGTCGAACTCCAGCTCCTCCTCCCTGCATTCCAGATACTTGGCTGCCTTGTGGAGAATCTTTTTCTTCAGGGACTCACAGGTTTTCACCACCGCCATACCGGTCAGATAGGCTGTGCTGGATGCATAGGATCCGGAATCATAGGGGGAAATGTCCGTGTCCGTTCCATAAACCACGATATCCTCCATCTCACACCCCATGCACTCGGCAGCAACCTGGGCCAGGGTGGTGTCGCAGCCTGTTCCCATATCGGAGGCGCCGATCATCAGCGTATAGAAGCCGTCGTCATTTACCTTCATGGATACACTGGCTGTGTCTACTCCTGAGATAGCGGAGCCCTGCATAGCCATGGCGAGGCCTACGCCCCGGACCTTTGATCCGCCCATCTCTTTTCTGGGGTATTTCTCATCCCAGCCAATCATATCCTTCACCCTGGCTACACAGCGGTCCAGAGCGCAGCTGTTGGCAGGCTCGCCGTAGTAGGCGGGCATGATATCCCCTTCTTTTACCATGTTCATCTCCCGGAGCTTTACAGGGTCCATGTGAAGCTCTGCCGCCAGCTCGCTGATGGCGGACTCTACCGCAAAAATCCCCTGGGTTGCCCCGTAGCCCCGGTAAGCGCCTGCCGACATGCGGTTTGTATAAACCACATCGTAGCAAAACCGAAATGCCCTGGGCGTGCGGTACAGCGGGATGGACTTGTGGCCTGACAGTCCCACGGTAGTGGGCCCATGCTCACCGTATGCACCGGTATTGGATAAGGTATATACATCCATGGCCTGCAGTATGCCATTTTCGTCGCAGCCCACCTTCACCCGCACCTCCATCTCATGACGGGGGATGAGGCAATCTGGGACTCATACCGGCTGTATACTATCTTAGCCGGCTTTCCTGTCTTCACGGTAACAATCGCCGGATACACCTCTGCTACAACGGTCTGCTTGGCTCCGAAACCGCCTCCGATTCTGGGCTTTATCACTCTTACCCTGGACTTGGGTATGTCTAAGGCATGGGACAGAATTCTCCTGGTATGGAAGGGAACCTGGGTGGATGCAACGACGTTCAGCCTGCCGTATACATCCTGATAGGTATAGGCCCGGAAGGTCTCCATCATAGCCTGCTGGTTGGCCTTGGTATGGTACACGCGCTCTATCACATGGCTGCACCCTGCAAATGCTTCTTCCAAATCGCCGTGGGTTTCACCGCCGCTGGCGCAGAGATTCCTGCGATTATCCGCCCCTACGCTGCAGAGGCTTTTCCAGTTATCCTCAGGGTGGACCAGTATCCCGCCGTCCTTTGCCTCGTGCATATCTAAAACCGGCTCCAGAACTTCATATTTAACCTTAATCAAGCGCATGGCATGGTCCACCGAAGCCTCTGTTTCTCCCGCCACAATGGCAACCGCATCTCCCACAAAGCGGAGACGACGGTCCAGAATCAGGCGGTCGTAGGGGCTCGGCTCCGGAAAGGTCTGGCCTGCCATGGTAAAACGCTTCTGAGGCACATCCTTCCAGGTGAGAATGCATTCAATTCCGGGAATTTTAGAAGCGACCCCGCAGTCAATCTCTTTGACAAGAGCATGGGCATGGGGGCTTCTCAAAACCTTTACGATGAGGCAGTCTTTTAAGGCCAGGTCATCGGTATATACCGCTTTCCCGTTACAAGGGCCCTGGCGTCGGTCTTGATAACAGGAGCGCCTACAATGCGGAACCTTCTCTCATTTGCAGCGGACATCAAAGAGCACCTCCTTTTGCTTCCAGATATTTTTTCACTGCCCGGAGCTGGGACATATAGCCGCTGCAGCGGCACAGATTCCCTGCCAGATACTCTTTAATCTCCTCCTCAGAAGGATTTGAAAGCTCCCGCTCCATAGCCAGCACATTCATAATAAATCCGGGACTGCAAAAACCGCACTGCTCTCCGCCCTCTCCGGCCAGAAACATGCCGAAGGCTTCCGCCTCCTTCTGCAATCCTTCCAGAGTGGTTATGTGGCGTCCCTCTGCCCTCACAGCCAGTGTGGAACATGACAGAATAGGCCTTCCGTCCATCCATACCGTACAAAGGCCGCAGTTAGCAGTCTCACAGCCCCGCTTTACGCTGTAGCAGCCCAGGCGGCGCACCAGGTCTAAAAGAATTTCATCCGGCTCTGCTTCGGCCTGTACATTTTTTCCATTCAATCGAAATTGAAGGTTCATCCTCTGCTCACACTCCTTCCTGTAAGTCGTTCCATAAGGCGGCGGATATACACAGCTGCCAGCTGGCGGCGGTACTCACTGCTGCCTCTTGTATTGGTGCCATAGGTAAAGGAATCGGCCGCTTCCTTTGCAAGTTTTGCCAGGCTGTCGTAGCCGTCGTCCGTTATCTTCACTACCTGGGCCCTGGCAGGTCTTGCGCCTACAGACACATACCAGTCATTGCCCCACCGGGACACGCAGCAGGCCAGCACCGGAAAATCCGTTCTGGAATTTCTCTGAGTGGTGTAAGAGGCTTTCCGCCCGTCCTTTTTTATAATAATGCGCACCAGGATATCTCTGTCGTCCCGGCGCACAGGTCTTGCCGCAAACTCCGCCAGAGGTACGATTCCTCCATGGTAAAGCTCCACGTAGGTATCCAGGGCCATCATAGCAGTTAATAGATCGGAAAATCCAAACCGGGAGAAGATGCTTCCGCCCACAGTTGCACAGTTGCGCATCTGCACTCCCACAATATGGCGGGTACACTCTTTAAATATCCCGTTAAAACAGCGGTTCAGCCCCTCATGGGTCTCCAGCTGGCGCAGGGTGCTCATAGAGCCAATCCGGAATTCTTCCCCTGTCTCCTCAATCTTATCCAGCCCCAGCCCTGATAAATCCACAATGGTACGCTTAGTCACACTGGTCATCTTAAGCCAGACCATTCCGCCTACTACCACGCTGCTGCGCTTCTGGCACAGCTCATAGGCCTCAGCCAGGCTGTCCACTTTTACATAATCTCCGGCACGAAACATTTATCTTCTCCTTTCCACTTAAGCTGTCTTTCCAAATGGTACCGCCTGATATGCCCCCCACGAAATACCCTGCCGTTTGGGAGAGGTATTTCATGCGGCTTATACTAGGGTGTGTTTGAAAATTCATTCCCGCCATCTGCACGCCCCGTCACGACCCGGCATATTTGGTTCCAATTCGGTCAACGTAGCCCGCTACGCCTCCCTCATCGGGACCAAATCTCCCACAAAGTGGGACGCACATCTGGCGGAAAGCAATTTTCAAACACACCCTGGCCCTGGAAAACAACAAAACAAACAGGGCGATTATATCACGGAATCGCCCTGTTTGTCAGGTGTTTTCGTTATTCTTTTCCAAGATATGACCTCAATCGACACAGATTGCGGTTCAGACCCTTCCATTCCATCCGAAGGCTTCAAACCAGGAGAAGCTGGTCCGGCCCAGAGTTTCCCTTCCGTCAGGCTGAATGGCCGGGCAGGCTTAACGGCTCAAATAGAGATCAAAAAGCTGCCGGGCTATGGGCGCAGCCTCCCTGCCGCCGCTTCCCCCTTCCTCCACAATAACCGTAACCGCCAGCTTAGGGGATTCCACCGGAGCAAACCCGGTAAACCAGGCGTGGGTTCCTTCCCTGTCTCAAACTCCGCAGAGCCTGTTTTAGCTGCCGCGGTATAGGCGTCGGTCCGCACTGCGGAGCCTGTTCCCTCTGTGACAACGGCCTTCATCAGCTCTGTCAGTTCCTCAGCCTCCTTTGCAGTCATAAGGCTTCCGTAGGCTGAGGGAATAAATTTCCTTATTTCCTCCCCCCCTGCACTCACCACCGAATTCAGGAAATAGGGCTTCATCAATGTGCCCCCATTGGCAATGGCTGCCGTAATCATGGTATTGTGAAGGGGGGTTATCTGGGTGGTTCCCTGACCGATAGAGGTCTGAAGGATTTCCCAGGTATCAGCGCCTGTGTTCATATTAAAGGCGCTCTGCTTATAGGGAACCCCTGCAAGGGGCAGCGCCGAATTAAAGAGCAGGCTCTTAGCCGTCTCATTAAATTTTCCCGAATTCAGCTGCAGCCCCAGATTGGCAAAGGCTCCATTGCAGGAGTTGGCAAAGGCCTGGGTAAAATCCTGATGGCCATGGGCAGTGGAATGATAGCATTTGATCCGGTACTCTCCCTCCTCATATACTCCGCTGCAGTCAAACTGATAGTCCTTATAGTCAGCTGGATGCTCCCTCATATACTCCAGTGCCGTTACAATCTTAAAGGTAGAGCCCGGGGGATACAGTCCCTGGGTGGCCCGGTTTAAGAGCTGGCCCTCATCATTTTCCTCACTGGTGAATCCCTCCCAGTCCTGAAGCAGGGTGTTGGGTCATAGCCCGGCTTGGAAACCATGGCAAGTATCTTTCCGGTATCCGGCTCCATGGCGATAACCACGCCCTTGCGCTCTCCCAGGGCTCCCCAGGCAGCCTGCTGAAGCTCCACATCCAGGGTAGTGTATACATTATCCCCAAGGTTCTTTCTGCCTGCCAGTTCGTTGACCGTCTGCTCAATCAGGTTCACATGGAGGTAAGAAGATAAAAGTTAGCCAGGGCCTCAATACCGGTCTTTCCTTTTGCAGAATACCCCAACACATGGTCAAACACACCTCCATAGGCATAAACGCGGGTTTCATTTCCCTCTGCATCCACCTGGGTTTCCACCAGCACTGTGCCGTCATCTGAGAGGATCTTCCCACGGATAATCCGGTCGGAAAAGCTGTCCAGCCGGGCATTGTAGGAATTATTGATTATATCCTCGCTTTTCACCTGGAGGAAATATCCCAGATAGGCAGCCAGCGCAAGGAAAAGCCCTGCCATTACGTAGGTGATTTTTAAAATATTTTTGTTGGCTTTCGGGTTGGGACTTGCCTTTTTCATGACGCCTCCTCCTCTAATTCCTCCTCATCATTCCTCTTTAAAATATACAGCCCCTGTATCATTCCAAAGAGGATAAATGTGCTTAATATGGAGCTGCCTCCATAGCTTACAAAAGGCAGGGTAACTCCTGTGGAGGGTATGAATTTTGTCACTCCCCCCACAGTCAGAAATACCTGTATAATGTATTCAATTCCCAGGCCAAAGGCAATCAGCTTGTAGAACACGGCCTGCATACTGACTGCAATCATCATAAACTGAATAAAACAGCCAAGGCAGATCAGGAGCACACAGACGGCAAAGATCCCTCCCAGCTCCTCAGACACGGCCGCAAAAATAAAATCCTTCTCAACTACAGGAATCTTCCCCGGCATCCCCTGGCACAGCCCCATGCCGAACCATCCCCCTGTGCCGATGGCAAACAGGGACTGGGTAATCTGATATCCTTTATTGTCGATGTCTGCCCAGGGATTGCGCCATGCGGCGACACGCCTCTGTACATGGTCAAAGAGGCGGTAAGCGCCATGGAAGCAAACACCCCCAAACCAGCTCCGGCTCCCAGATAGAACCAGTTATTGGTGGCAATAAACAGCATCAGCACATAGGTGATAAAGAAGATAAGGGCCCCGCCCAAATCCTTGGACAGCACCATAATCAACACATGGACCGCTGCCACTGCTGTGGTTACGGCAATGGTTTTAAAATTCAGGGACTGATAGAACATGGACGCCACGAAGCATACAAAGGTCAGCTTCACAAATTCCGAGGGCTGGATGGAGACGCCTGCGAAGGTTAAGGACAGCTGGGCGCCGAAGCTTTCATTTCCCGCCAGCCATACCGCCAGAAGCACCAGAATACCCACCCCGGCATAGAGCCATTGAAGCCTGTAAAGCTGCCACACCCGTTCCATAATATAAGGGACGATCCACGCCGCAACGGCAGATATCACAATAATTGCAAACTGCCGCACTGCCTTGTCCAGACCCCTGCTTAAAGATAGGCGGGTAAGCATAATCAGCCCCACACAGAGCAGCATACAGGTGTTGTTCACTAAAAGTCTTGACACATTTCTGTATATAAGCCGGTAGAGGTAGATATAGCACAGGAAAAATACCGCCTGGGCGCAGTAAAATGCCATCAGCATCCCACGAAGCGTCTCATCCTCCGTCTTCAGGCACATCACAAGATAGGCCAGAAAATGTATGGCAAACATAACCCGGTTCTGCCTGCCGCAGACCTTCCGCCGCCGCTCCAAATCCGGCAGGGAAAAGAAGCGGAAGTTGGCATAGGTGTAGACAGCCATAAGAAAAATCATCAGGTATTTGGATATCTCCACAATGAGATTGGTCATAAGCGTTACTCCACTCCACGTTTAAAATGTCCCCTGGTAAACTCTTTGTAAGGGGCCGCCACCTTCTCCCCATGGAGGAATGCATTTGAAAATGCCTCCAGCAGCGCCTCTGTCTCCTTCCCATCCTCCAGGGTAAACGACAGCCGCACCCGGTTCACTCCAAGTCTCCTCACCAGCTGCTCATTCCCCAGAAGCGAGGTCGGAGAAGGATTATATATGGTATTATAGCAGAACACACAGTGATTCTTTACAGGAAGCATGGCCCCGGTTCTGTCCTTCATCATCATAACTGCGGGCCTGGAGCTGCAGCCCTTTACCGTACGGGTGATACACTGGGCGGATACCATCATAGGGGCATGTCCGTAGACGATGAGCTCTGCCGGTTTTCCAAGGGCTGCGCAGGCCGCCAGAACAGGTTCCATTTCCCTGGAATTCAACTCCAGAGGAAGGGTGATAATGTCCTGGAGGCTGCCTGGAGCAGGGGCTTGGGCACTGTGCTGGGACGTAGCCTGGGGACTGCCTGGCTCAGAGGCCTGGGCGCTGATTGAGCCAGCAGTTCCACCGCTCTGCTATTCCATCCATAAACAGAGGCGTCCAGTATAAGGGCAGACGGATTCCTTCATCCCGAAGCCACTGCGCCTCCTCCAGGCTCTTACAACCACACCGTCAAAGCTTGCAGCTTTAAGGAGGTCTTTGTTTTTATTAAAAAAGTCTATGGCATGTTCTCTGAAATCCGGGGCAGCATAAGGCAGCAGAGCTTCTCCGCTTTATGGCACCGGTCTGCTGTCTCCTTCCAGCTTTTGGGCTGGAAGCTGCCTGCATCAATATAGACGGCGGACAATTCCCGGCAGGCCAATGCAGGGGAAAGCTGTGAGGGCAATTCCAGGGATGCGGTAAGGAGAAGGGAAGAATCCGAAGCCGCAGCCCCCTCAGTCCCCCTGGATGCAGCAGACCCCGAACCCATTCCCATATTTGGCGTGTCCTTTAAGTCCCTCTCCCGGCTCCCGTCTGTCTGAACCGGCATTTCCATGGTTCCATGCCCGGTTATCTTTCTGCGGCGCTGATCCAGTATGGCTTCTTCCAATGCCTCCAGTCCGGTTCTCCGCAGCTCATTGAGGGCCTGAACCGGAAGAAACAGCTCGCCCTTTATATCGGTTGTCAGCCTTGTAAATACAAAGGGCGTCCCTCCTGTCTTATTTATCTGCTTTTCCACCTTTTCCGCAGTCACAGGCTGTTTCCGGGCGGCTTCCGGCGCCTGTCCCTCCACCGTTACCCTGACGCCCCGGGACATAAGGGTCAGTCTGGAGGGGCTTCCCTGCTCCAGAGTCACAACTCCCTCCGCCGTCTCCTTTACCTCCGCCTCCACATAGGTTTTATCCAGAAAGTCAAACAGCCTTTGATTTCCCTCTCTGAACTCAGGCTTCTCCTTCAGGCCACCATCTCCCGCCCGTTATGAGCGCCGTAATATCCGGAGGTGAAGCCGCCTCTGTCAAAGAGATCCAGCAGCTCTTTTTTATCTTCCGAAGCCACCCGATAGCCTTCTCTTCCCTGTTCCAGATACAGGTCTGCGTATTTCCGGTAAATGCGGACTACTCCTGCCGTATACCGGGGGCTCTTCATTCTGCCCTCGATTTTGAGAGAATAGACGCCGGCCTCAATGATATCCGGCAGAATGTCCAGTGTGCACAGATCCTTTAAACTCAGCACATACCGCTCCTTCTCCCGGTTTACAGGCTTCTGGGGCTGACCGTCTTCGTATACAGAATAGGGCAGGCGGCAGGGCTGGGCGCAGCGCCCGCGGTTGCCGCTTCTTCCGCCGATGAGGCTGCTCATCAGGCACTGGCCTGAATAGCAGTAGCAGAGCGCGCCGTGGACAAAGCTTTCTATTTCCACATCCACCTCATGGTGAATCCTGCGGATTTCCTCAAGGGACAGTTCCCTGGAGGTAACCACCCGGCTGCAGCCAAGGGCCTTCATCATCTTAGCTCCATAGACACTTGTAATCGTCATTTGAGTGCTGGCATGAAGCTCCAGCCCGGGGAAACCGGCTTTCAGCACCCTCAATGCACCCAGATCCTGGATAATCACACCGTCCAGTCCGGCTAAATAGTAAGGCTTCATGTAGTCTGTCAGTTCATTCAGCTCCTGCTCCTTAAAAAGGGTGTTCACTGTCATATAAAGCCTGCGGCCGTGAAGGTGGGCATACTCGATGGCCTCCACCATTCCTCTCTCGTCCGTATTGTCTGCGTAGGCTCTGGCGCCAAACCGGCTGCCGCCCATGTAAACTGCATCGGCTCCGGCTGCTATAGCTGCCTTCATACTTCCCCATGAACCGGCAGGGGCCAGAATTTCCACCTGTTTCTTCTCCATTCTATCTACCTCTCTGTTATCCCGGCAGGATCTCCTTTATCATCTGCAAGGGTCCGCAAAACACTGCCTCTGTGAAACAAAAGATGCCTCACGCTTATTCATGAGACATCCCCCGTTGTTCGTTTATCTGCGCCCGCCCTTTCGTCCGGCAGCCTTTCTGGCCGCCTGCAGGGCTTTTTGGGCAAGTTCTTCTGTTGCTTCTGCACCTGGTTCATCCTGCAGTGTCCGGGACTCAGCGGTTGCGGCTGCCTCCCGGGCCGTATCAGCTTCCGCCTGTAAGGAGGTTCCCTGGCTTTCCTCTCCCTGGTTCTCCTGATGCTCTGTCTCCAGGGTTTCGGTAATTTCTTCTGTGGCCTTGATCTGTACCCTGGAGGACGAGGCCGACGGCTCCCTTTCGTTTCGGTTCTTCAGCTGCTGTCTGACTTCCTTTAATTCTCCCTCCAGCCCGCCGCACCTTCTGGTAAGCTTGTCCAGCTCCCGCTGACGCTCCTCTAAGTCCTTAAGCACAGCTTCCAGCTTCATCTGGGTGCTCACCAGCTCATGCTTTAGGCTGTAGGTTTCCTTCTCCAGCTCATTCTTCTGGCGCTCCATTCCCTCGGCCCGCTCCATCGCCTTAAAATAGTCGTCGGTGATATTCAGCTCCATCATGATGGTCTGATAGTCGGCATTCTGCTTGGTATAGCCGGGAATTTTACGCATCTGTGACTTTTTTTCGTTTACATAGCTGGCGGCCTTCTGAAGATAGCCTTCATCTTCGCTGCGCCCAAGGTGTATATCTTTCCATCTATTAATACCTGTGTATAATTCTTAGATTCCATGAATGTCTCCTGCTTTCCAGGCAAATTGATTCCTGCTTCATTTTGGGGATGTCATGCTTTTTCTGCGCTGTGGTGCACCCGGGTTCCCGCTGCACACCTCGATTCCGCTGTGCTCCATCTCGGTCACGGGCTTCGCCCTATAGAAAAAGCATGACGAAACCTTCCTTATGTGCAAGCACAACGTAACGTTTCGTCATGCTTTTTCTGCGCTGCTCATTGCCTACGTGAATATGATACCATAATCAACGCAATCTCTCAACCCCTGTGTATACAAGATTTTAGACACCCGTATGTCAAGTCCGCGACAAAAATATTTCAAATTGTAAAAGCTCCGGATTTACCAGAGCTTTTACAATTTATTATCTTTGCTTTTTGATAATAGTCATATGTTTTTTGCTTAACTGTCTGAATTCAAACCTTCATCAAGGTGTTCTTCTACATTTCGTATAATCAAAAGGTTCTCTACTCATTAATACAATAAACCGTTCCGCATCAACATAGCCTAGATCAGAAATCCAGGCATCCATTCCTTCTCGTTTTATAATAGTATTTATACGCATAATTATCATCCATATCAAAATTTTATTCATCTCTATCTTTTTTATTCAAATCCGTTAACCTCCTGACTCCTGCTGAGTCAATCAATGACTGCATTTGTTCCTTTGCCACTCGGTTCAATTCCAATAATCGATCCTCACGGACCATACCGCGTTTAATCATCTCTGCATTTAAACTCTCCATATTGGAAAGTACGATCAACTGATGCAAGGTAGCATGATCACGGATGTTTCCATCTAAGCTTGGATTTGCATCGCGCCATTGCTTTGCCGTCTTTCCAAACATTGCCACATTCAAGACATCAGCCTCCGTAGCATATGTAAAGCTCTGATATTGTTTTGGAAGTTCCGGAACGACTAAGTGTTCCTTGATAGCGTCCGTATGAATTCGGTAATTAATTTTTGAAATTTCTCGGTTCATATTCCAATTAAGAGAAAGCCTGCCGTTTTCGTCAGCCTTTAACCGTTGATAGTCTTTGATAATATACAGTTTAAATTCCGGCGAAATCCACGAAGCAAATTCAAAAGCAATGTCTTTGTGAGCATAAGTCGCTGCATAACGACCTTGTTTTGTGGTCACACCAATGGCGTGGATGTCGGTTACCCATTTTTTGGGTGTCATGACAAAAGCGTTATTACCTGAATCATTTTTAATTGCCTCGAATTCGAGGTAATTAAAATCAGGATTATTAAGTTGTTCCCAAAGGCCCAAAAATTCAATGGTACTTCTATTCCTCATCCAGTTTTGGATTACATACCCTGGATATTCTGGATTCTTATATTTTGCTATGTCTGTTAAAGAAATATAGTCATCATAACTTCCATTTGACACAACAGAAATTTGCATACCTTTTGCATTAATTTTCGCTTTTAAGACCTTGTCATCCTTCATTTTGAACCTCCGACAACTTTTCCTATATTATACTAAATTATATGGTGAATGTCTTGTTTCAAATCAACTATTTAGGAATATTTTAATCATATTTTATTATATTCTGTCGAATTTTGTCGTCACCCTCTCCGTCACATTCTACCAGGATCTGACATTTTATAACTCTAATCCAAGATGCCGGTAGGCTGTCTCTGTGGCGGTTCGCCTCTGGGGGTTCGGTTGATGAGTCCGTTCATCAGCAGATACGGCTCATATACATCCTCCAGCGTCCCGGAATCCTCGCCCAGCGCAGCGGCCAGGGTGTCCAGCCCCACAGGTCCCCCTGCGAATTTTCTATAATCATCAGAAGGATATTCCGATCATTCTGATCCAGTCCCAGCCTGTCTACATCCATAATATCCAGGGCAAAATCCGTTACTTCTCTGGTAATCACCCCATCATACTTTACCTGGCGAAATCCCTTACACGCTTAAGCAGCCGGTTTGCCAGACGGGGAGTTCCTCTGGAACGCCTTGCCAGCTCCATGGCCCCTGCTTCCTCAATCTCCACATCCAAAACCCTGGCTGAGTGGAGAATGATGGTCTTTAACTCCTGGGGCGTATAAAATTCCAGTCTCTGTACCACTCCGAACCGGTCCCTTAAGGGGGCGGTGAGAAGTCCTGCCCTGGTGGTAGCCCCTACCAGTGTAAAATGAGGCAGCTCCAGACGGATGGACCTGGCTGTGGAATCCTTTCCAAGCATAATGTCAATGGCGAAATCCTCCATAGCCGGATAGAGCACCTCCTCAACCTGGCGGTTTAGCCGGTGTATCTCATCTACAAAAAGCACGTCCCCTTCCTGAAGTCCGTTGAGAATGGCTGCCATTTCCCCCGGTTTTTCGATGGCAGGGCCGCTGGTTACCTTCATGCTGGTTCCCATCTCATTGGCAATGATGCAGGCCAGCGTGGTCTTTCCAAGTCCCGGAGGCCGTAAAAAAGCACATGATCCAGGGCCTCCTTCCTGTTTATGGCTGCCTCTATATACACTTTTAAAGTAGACTTAAGCTTCTCCTGTCCTACATAGTCAGCCAGCCGCTGAGGCCGAAGGGTAGTCTCAATCCGTACGTCCTCCTCCGTGGCTTCCGTTGTTATAATTCTGCGTTCCATATGCACCTCAACCATCCCTTCATTTCGCCCTCCCCTGCATCGGATGTACGCTGGAAATCTCTCCTGCGCCTGCCTTTGCGGCTGATTTTCTGCCAGGTGCAAAGGCAGATGCAAAAAGATTCCCTGTGTACATCCGATGCCGGATGCTGAAAATGAAGCTATTTATAAAAAGGACAAATGCTTCAGGGATGCCTTCAACACGTCCTCTGCCGTCATTCCCTCTGTCACTTCCACCTGCTTTACCGCTCTGGAAGCTTCTGTGTTGGAATATCCCAGGGCAACCAACGCCTGAACCGCTTCCTTGGCCGCCTCCGCAAGTCCAAAAGCCGATACGCCCGTCCCCCCGGCCTCCGCTGCGGCGCTTCCTGCCATGCCTGCCAGCACATCGTCCATGGAAATCTTATCCTTCAGATCCAGAATCAGCCGCTGGGCCGTCTTCGTACCGATGCCCGGCGCCTTGGCCAGGGCCTTCACATCCTCGCTGACAATGGCGATCCGCAGATCGTCGGGCCTCAGCGCCGACAAAATTCCCAGCGCGCCCTTGGGTCCGATGCCGTTCACTCCGATGAGCTGCCTGAACATATCCCTGTCCTGCCTGTTGAGAAAACCATATAGGGTCATGGCGTCCTCCCTCACCTGAAAATATGTATGAACCGTCACCTCGGCTCCCAGCCCCGGAAGCTCCGGGAGCAGGGAAACAGGCACATGGATGGCCAGGCCCACGGCCCCTGCCTCCACTACGATTATGTCTTCATTTACAGCCACCAGGGGCCCTTTTACGTAAGAAATCATAGGTTTCTTCTGCTCTCTTTCCATGTCATTTCCTGCCCTTCATCATATCATACCCCCGAAATCAATGCAAGCATATCGAACAAATATTCTGTTTTGCCGCTTGCGTTCAGAAACAAATTAGGATAAACTGTCAGATAGATACCTCACTTAAAAGGAGCCCTGCCTTATGATAACAATTAAGCATCCTGTTGATTTGCCTGATACATACCCGCTGGAGCGCATCGGAGCTTTGAAGGACCTGTTGTTTTTCGATATAGAGACCACCGGATTTTCCGGCGATACCTCTCAGCTTTACCTTATTGGCTGTACCTATCACGACGGCTTTGGCTGGAAACTGATTCAGTGGTTCGCAGATACAAAAGACAGCGAGGGCCAGCTGCTGGAGGCCTTCTTTACCTTTATGGAGCGTTTTAAGGTGCTTGTGCATTTTAATGGGGACGGCTTTGATATTCCCTATCTTTTAAAATGCTGCAAACGTCTGGGCCTGAACTATGATTTTGACTCCATTGCCAGCCTGGATATTTACAAAAAAATAAAGCCCTACCGCACCCTTCTGGGGCTGGAGAACATGAAGCAGAAATCCATCGAGTCGTTTCTGGGGGTGAACCGCGAGGACAGGTATTCCGGCGGTCAGCTCATCAACGTTTACAGGGAATACCTTGTGACACATGAGTCCTTCCTGTATGATCTTCTCATCCTTCACAATGAAGACGACTTAAAGGGAATGCCCTCCATCCTTCCTGTCCTGAATTACCCGGATCTGATGGAATCTCCCTTCGCACTGGCTGACCAGCAGCTCTGCTCTTATGACGATGTTCTGGGAAATAACCGTCCCTTTCTGAACCTGACCTTTAAGAATTCCTATGCGGTCCCGGTGCCTCTGGAGTATGACAGCCCCCCGGTAAGCCTGGAGCTGCACCAGGATACCCTGACCTGCAACATTGCACTCTTTGAGGGAGAGCTTAAGTATTTCTATCCCAATTACAAGGACTACTACTACCTTCCCATGGAGGACACCGCTGTTCACAAAAGCATCGGAGAATATGTAGAGAAAAGCGCCCGTACAAAGGCCACCGCCAAGACCTGCTACACGAAAAAAAGCGGTCTGTTTCTGCCTCAGTTTGAGCCCTTATGGACACCTGCCCTGCAGCCGGACTACAAAGCGCCTCTCACCTACACCGAGTACTCTCCGGAACTCCTGTCCGACAGCCGGTGTGCAGACAGCTATGCACGTCAGGTCTTATCCTATGTGAGCCGGAAGAAGAAATAGCCCAGCGGACAAATCCCCGGAAAGCCGCTTTCCGGGAATCCTTTTCTGCCCTCACTCATCTACAAACCGGTATCCCACCCCCACCTCGGTCAGAATAAACCTGGGATTTGCTGTGTTATCCTCGATTTTCCTTCTTATATTGGCCATAAATACCCGCAGCGACTGGTAATCATCTGTGGTGTCGTAGCCCATACCTCCTGTTGAATGGAATGGTGGGTCAGTACCTTGCCGCTGTTGTTTACCAGCAGCAGCATCATTTTATATTCCAGAGGCGTCAGATGAACCTCCTTGTCATGGACATAGACTTTGCGCTTTTCAAAATCCATGCGGAAATAATCCAGCTGGAACTCCGTACTCTGTTTGCTCACAAAGGAATTTTTATGGCGCAGCCCCACCCGTATTCTGGCCAGCAATTCCTCAGCGCTGAAGGGCTTGGTCACATAATCGTCCGCTCCCTCGTCCAGGGCCGTAATTTTCTCCCGCTCCTGGCCTCTGGCGGAAACCACGATAATCGGCGTGTTGGACTGCCGGCGCACCTGCTTTAACACCTCCATGCCGTCAATATCCGGAAGTCCCAAATCCAGGAGAATGAGATCCGGATGATTGGCATAAAAAAGCGAAATCCCCGACAGGCCGTTGTCTGCCAGAATGTAGGAATATCCTCTTGTCTTCAGGGATATTTTCATAAAATTTTGAATGGTTTTGTCATCCTCAATGACCAGAATTTTGGGTTCGTTCATCCTTCTTATCCTCCATTGGCATAGTAATCTCAAATACAGCCCCGCCATGACTGCGGTTATAAGCGCGGATCGTTCCCCCCTGAGCTTCCACAATGGCCTTGCATATGGTAAGTCCCAATCCTACTCCTCTCTGTTTGTCCCCCTTCTCATAGGCCGTGGTAAAAAAACTGTCGAATATCTGGTCTATCTTCTTCTCCGGCAGGCCTACCCCGTCATCAGACACGGAAAATATCAGCTTTCCCTCCTCCTCCCTTACCTCCAGAGTAACGGTTGTGCACTTGCCTGAATGGCGGAAGGCGTTATCCAGAAGATTGACCAGCACCTGGATAAACAGCCGTCCGTCAACCGGAAACAGAATAATATCATTGGGAGTGGAGGTCTTTAACGTATGGTCCCCCACCCGCTTCGATACCAGGCGGACTGCAGACGATACGATATCATCCAGCACCTCTTTTTTCTTGTTCATATCCAGGCGCCCTTCCTGGATTCTGGTCATGTTGAGAAGATTCTCCACCATGGAACTGAGCCACTCGGAATCCGTACAGATATCCTTCAGCATGCTCTTTATGTTTTCATTGTCCATAATTTCCAGATTGTCGTAGAGAAATCCGGCGCTTCCGCTGATTCCGGTAAGAGGGGTTCTCAGGTCATGGGAAATGCTTCTGAGAAGGGTGCTTTTAAGCCGCTCCCTCTCCATCTGTATCCTGGACTCCTCCTTCTCCCTGCTTAACTGCTCTCTCTGGGTGGCAAGGGTTACCTGGGAAATGACCGTATCCACATATATCTTTTCTTCTTCGTTGAGGGTCCACCCCTCACAATCGAATATAATAACTCCGTATGTCTTTTCCCTGTTGCGTATGGGAACATGAAGTCCATTGTCATCGGGAAAGGCGGCGTTCTCATCTTCCTTGAGCAGTACGGTCACATGCTTGCCGGTCAGCTCCGCCAGACTTGCCTCACTGTACTCTTTTATCTGCTGATAACCGGAAAGGTTGAGAAAGCCGTTGCCAATCTTATTGAGCTTGGCCGTTATCTCCGTCTTTTTGTTGGCTATCTGCATCTGTTTTTGAAGCTTCACCACCAGCGTCGCCACAATTGCGGCAACTGCCACGAATATCACGGAGGATATCACATAATTCAGATCGTCCATGTGAAAGGTGAGCTTGGGTTCCGTAAACAGGTAATTAAACGTAAATGTGAAAACCACCGCTGCAAAAAAAGCCCATGTCAGGCTTCCTGTAGCCAGTATGCTGATAAGAACACCCAGCAGATACACAAGCAGCAGATTTTCCGCCCGGATCCCGCAGCTGTCCAGCACAATGGCCAGTATGGTAGAAAACACCCATATAATGGTTATCTTCAGGCACCCCTTAATAAAATCCAGTATCAATTCCCAACGGTCAAACATACATATACCTTCTTCAGAATCCGGCAGTTTCAAAATTCTTATCACCCCGGAGCGAGTCTTACAATTTCTTTCTGGCAGCCGCGCGTCACACTTTGTGGCAGATTTGGTCCCCATTAGGAAGGTGCGGCAGGCCGCATTGAACGAATGGGGACCCAATCTGCCGGGACGTGACAGGACGGACAGAGGACGGGGCTGAATGTTCAGACGGGCTCCAGCATTCCCGCAATGATTCCCGGCACATTCACCACCTGGTCAATGCCCAGCTTCTCAAATAACTCCACATTTCTTGGATTTCTTACAAGACACAGGCCCGGCCGATTCCAAACACCTTTTTGCCCATCTGGCATATCTCAAAATTATCCGTATCCTCCCGCCCCAAGGCTATGATTACATCAAAATTCCTGATGCCGGACTCTGCCAGAACACACTCCTGACAGGGATCCCCCAGAACCGCATTTACTTCATAAACACGACAGATTTCCTCGCAAAAAGCTTTATTCTTATCGATGACAGTCACCTTGTTTCTGCCTGCCGCCAGTATGCCTATAAGAAATTCCGCATATTCATTCCCTCCGGTTACCGCGATTTTCATACTGCCACCTCCCGGCAAACGGATTCTGCCAGATGGCCGTAATCATCGGCAGACAGGTCGTAGAGACAGATAGGCTTAATAGGCATATCCGTAATCAGACGGCTTCTGCTGGAATCATCCAGACGGGCATACACACGGTTCACCTGGAAAATGCTGCTGGCTATCTGGGATATAAGAAGATTGGAATTATCATCCTGGGTGGCTGCTATGAACAGTTCTGCTCCCTCGATGCCGGCCTCCTTCAAAACGCCGGGATCGGTAGGATCCCCCTCCATCTCGGAACCGCCGAACTCATCCGGAAGATAGCGGAAGCTTTCCCTGTCCTTATCAAGCACTACCACCTTGTGACCTTTATGATATAAGGTATTGGCCAGCGCTGCTCCAAAGGGACTGCAGCCAACTATAATAATGCCTTTCGCTTTATGAGATAACATAATATTTCCCCCTTTCCTCATAATGTACTCTCGGAATCTCTTTGTGCCTGATTTTGCGAGATGATTTTTTGTCAGCTGTGCACAAATTTATGAGGCGTACCCGACGGGTACGTTGATTAAATACGACTTCCCACTTTTATTGTAAAAGGAAACCGCATAAAGAAGCTAGGGAGAATGTACAAACAGGACATAAAGATTCTATAAAGACAGCTTAAACCGCCTGCTTCTTACCTACAATATAGCCATATTTCACTCCCCTGTCAAATACAATCAGGACGCTGTGGGCAAAGCAGCCGAATCAAGTCCTCCTCTTTCAGGGTCATACCATCCCAAACAGCCGGTAGAAGCCCCAGATAACGGAACCCCCTGCAACCGCAATGGCTCCCACTATACTGATCATAAAAACTGCTGCGGCAAACTGAATACAGATGCTGGAAAGCAGAGGAAACCGGATGCAGAAATCATCTATCTTCTGTTCCACAGGACACTTAAACCTTAAAATGAATCTGGCAATCATTTGACAGCCCTCCTTATCTGATTTAAGGATACTGCAGACTGCCGTAAAGATTCCATGTGCCACTTTCCGTCCTGCATAAATTTCATGCAAACCGATCCTGGTTTTTCATGTCTCCCAGGCGGTAGGATGTTTCCTCCGCTATAATATTCAGCACATTTTTGTCATTGGGCGCTATGATATCTCCGCCTGCCAGCTCCACACCGATTACCGCATATACCTCTCATCCTTATACACAGGCATATACTGCGCTCCGGCCCCTGGAAGCGTATCGGTGGCAGCTCCCGCTTTGTGGCGGTTTTTATAAACCCAGGCAGCCACCGCCATCTCGTCCGGCTGCCGGAACAGGGCAGTAAGACGGCAGGAATCTTCGTTCTCCAAAGCCGGATATATTTTGATCTTGTCCGCCCTTCCGTCTCTGGTATCATAGACTGCAATATTTCGCTTTAACAGATTTCGTACCAGAACGCCGCATATATCCAGTATCTCCTCACCGGATGATCCTTTGCGCAGATTTCTGTTGATGCTAAAAAGAATCTGCATATACCGGGACTCTGCTTCTCCTCTGGCTGCCTCTGTCTTAAGTCTGGCCGCCATGGAACTGGTCACAAGAGCGCAGACCAGCATCGCCACATTAATGACACCCAGACGGCAGTAATCCAGCGCCATGAACACAAGTGTACACAAAGCCATGATGCCTGTTGTTGTCAGCAGATCTCCACCGATTCTGTGCTTCCGTCCCCTCCCTGTATTCTGGCTGCGTCCCAGTGCGGAGGCGTCGGGAATTACATATACGTCCATATTGGGAACCGCTTTAATCAGGCGGTCAATGATGGCAGGCCTTATATTCAGGCTGTAGCGTTTTTTTACCGTACGCCCTATGACTATCTTTGAAATGCCGTTCTGCCTGGCATAGGAAGCCACCTGTTCTACAATATCGTCCCCATACAGGTAATCACATTGGCCCTGAACTCCTTGGCAAGGCTGATGTTGGCCTCCATGCTCCGGCTTATCCTGCTGTACTCCTTTTTAAGCTGCTCCGTCTCCACCAGAATAGCCGTGAAATCCGCGTGAAAGGCGCCGGCCATCCTGGCGGCTGTGCGGATTACCTTTGCATTGGTAGGTGAGGGGGACAGGCAAACCAGCACATGCTCCCCTGTAAGTAATCCTTCCCCGCCGCGTCCCGCTCCCGGATCACCTCCCGGTTTACCCGGTCTGCCGTACGCCTCAGAGCGATCTCTCTCAGCGCCGAAAGATTTTCCGCTGTAAAAAAACTGACTCCAGCTTTATAAACCTGATTCTTGGGGTATATCTGCCCCTCCTCCAGCCGGCGACGCAGCGCCTCCGGCTCTATATCCACCAGCTCCACCTGGCTGGCATTGTCAAATACAGAGTCGGGAATGCGCTCCTTGACCCTGACATGGGTAATAGAAGCCACAATATCGTGAAGGCTCTCCAGGTGCTGCACATTGACTGTGGTATACACATTGATCCCGGCATCCAACAGCTCCATCACATCCTGGTAGCGCTTCTTGTGGCGGCAGCCGGATGCGTTAGTGTGGGCCAGCTCATCTACCAGAATCAGATTGGGCTTTCGTATCAGGCCGCGTCCAGGTCGAACTCCCTTAAGGTTATGCCCTTATATTCAATGCATTTCGGCGTCAAAAGCTCCATTCCGTCCAGAAGAGCCAGGGTGTCCGGCCTGTCATGGGGCTCAATATAGCCTGCCGCCACATCCCTTCCCCCGGCCATCTCCTGATGGGCTGCGTCCAGCATCGCGTAGGTTTTCCCCACTCCGGCGGCATATCCGAAGAATATCTTCAGCTTTCCCTTTCCTTCATCCGGCTTCTCCGGGAAATTCTGCCTGAGCAGAAGCTCCGGATCCGGCCTGCCGTCCCAATCCTTTTCCATATGGATTCCTCCTCAAATTTTCTATGCGCCTAGATCCGCCATTCCTGCAAACAGCGGTTTTGCCATGAGCGGGCGTTTGCCCGCCGATGCTGCACCTCTGTATCTGTTTTTCATATACGCTGTCTGCTCTGCCGTAATTGAGAATTGGCCCTCCGGTTCCGGCCGAAGCGTGGCCGCCCTCTTTATAAACGCCTTAAGAGCTGCCGCACAATGCAGCAGCTCCAGGGTCTGAACCCCTTATTTATAACAGCCCGTCCAGGGCCATGTTCACCTTCAGCACATTGACCGCGGGTTCCCCCATCACTCCCAGGAGGCGTCCCTTTGTATACTTCTGAATCACTGCCTCTACCTCCTCTTCGGACATACCCCTGGCCTTTGCGATCCGCTTTGCCTGATAGGCGGCTGCTGCCGGTGAGATGTCCGGATCCATACCGCTGCCGGAGCAGGTAACCAGATCCACGGGTATGGGCTCGTCGCCTTTTTCAGGATGGGCAGCCTTAATTCTTTCCACCCGTTCAGCCACCATCCCCTCCAGCTCCTCTCCCGCCGGAGTCTTGTTGGAAGCCCAGCCGTACAGCAGAGGTTCCCCGTCCTCGCCGGTAAAGGTTGTAGTGTCCACATTCATAATCCTGCCCCACAGATACGCGTCTCCTGTGAACTCCTGGGCCAGAAGGGCGCTTCCGTACTCTTTGCCGTCATTTCCCTTTATAATGGAACCGGAGGATTGGTTCTTAAACACGACTCCCGCAACAGCGGTTATGGCTGCCGGATATATCACGCTTGTAATAACCATCATGATTAAGAAAAATCCTGTCATCTTAGGTAGAACCGACTTAATTGTTTTCATAGAAATCCTCTCCTTTATGCGATCAGTCCTGTGGCTGTAATCAGCATGTCGATTATCTTAATGGCAATAAATGGTATGATAATGCCTCCCGCGCCATATACCAGAAGGTTGCCCCGAAGCATTTGGGCCGCCGGCACTTCCCTGTACTTAACTCCCTTAAGAGCCAGGGGGATGAGGGCCACAATAATAAGCGCATTGTAGATAATTGCTGAAAACACTGCACTGTTAGCGCTGTGGAGTCCCATAATATTCAGTGCGGACAAGCCCGGATACAATCCCATAAATAATGCCGGTATGATTGCAAAATACTTGGCAACATCATTGGCAATACTGAAGGTGGTCAGGGAGCCTCTGGTCATGAGCAGCTGCTTGCCGATTTTCACAATTTCAATCAGCTTGGTGGGGGAAGAATCCAGATCTACCATGTTGCCCGCCTCCTTGGCGGCCTGGGTGCCTGTATTCATGGCTACCGCCACATCCGCCTGGGCCAGAGCCGGGGCGTCGTTGGTGCCGTCGCCCGTCATGGCTACCAGATGCCCTTTGGACTGGTATTCGCGAATCATGGAAAGCTTTGCCTCAGGAGTTGCCTCCGCCAGGAAGTCATCCACGCCTGCCTCTGCGGCAATGGATGCAGCAGTCAGAGGATTATCGCCGGTAATCATAATTGTCCTGATTCCCATGCTCCGCAGATCTGCAAATTTTTCCTTAACGCCCTGTTTTACAATATCCTTTAATTCAACCACGCCCATCACTCTGCCATTTCGGGCTACCACCAGGGGAGTTCCTCCCTGATTGGCAATTCTGGTTACAGTCCGGACGCACTCCTGGCTGAAGCTTCCTCCCCCGCTCTGTTACATAGGCCTTCACCGCATCCGCTGCTCCCTTGCGGATCTCATTCCCATTATAGTCAATACCGCTCATTCTGGTCTTGGCTGTAAAGGGCACGAAGGACGCCTGAAGCTCCTCCATATTCCTCCCCCTGATTCCAAACCGCTCCTTCGCCAGAACTACAATGCTCCGCCCCTCAGGCGTCTCATCTGCCAGGGAGGACAGCTGAGCCGCGTCGGCCAGCTCTCTCTCGTCATTTCCGTCCACCGGTATAAATGCGTCTGCCTGGCGGTTTCCTAAAGTAATGGTTCCCGTCTTATCAAGAAGCAGGGTATCCACATCGCCTGCCGCCTCAATGGCGCGGCCGCTCATGGCAAGCACATTGGCCTGGTTCAGGCGGCTCATTCCTGCAATTCCGATGGCGGACAGCAGCGCTCCGATGGTAGTAGGCGCCAGGCAGATAAGAAGGGCCACCAGGTTAGTGATGGAGGTCGGGTTCACAATTCCCGCCTGCACCGATGAAAATGCGGAGTAGGAATACAGGGACATGGTAACCAGCACAAAGATAATGGACAACGCCACCAGGAAAATCTGCAGCGCCAGCTCATTAGGAGTCTTTTTGCGGGAAGCCCCCTCCACCATGGCGATCATCTTATCCATAAAGCCCTCGCCCGGATTGCTGCTGATGCGCGCCACAATCCAGTCTGAGATTACAGTGGTGCCTCCTGTTACTGCGCTGCGGTCCCCGCCGCTCTCCCTGATAACAGGAGCTGACTCGCCGGTGATGGCGCTTTCATCCACAGAAGCGGCGCCTTCGATCACATCGCCGTCCGCCGGAATCTGCTCCCCGGCTTTTACATATACAATATCCCCCCTTTTAAGCTCTGTGGACTTGACCTCTGTTATCTTATCCTTCTGATCCGCAGAAGGAATTTTGCAGGCCATGGTATCTCTTCTGCCCGCTCTCAGCGCATCTGCCTGAGCCTTGCCTCTGCCCTCTGCAATGGCCTCTGCAAAGTTCCCAAAGAGAACGGTAAACCACAGGATAATGGAAATAGCCAGTATATAACCCGGAGCGGCATCCCTCACTCCGGTCAGGGCAACAATAAACATGATAAAGGTCAGTATGGCAGATACGAAAACCATAAACATAACCGGGTTTTTCACCTGTGTTCCGGGATTCAGCTTGACAAAGGAATCCCTCACAGCCCGGCCTGTTATCTTACCGTCGGAAAATATAGTTCTTTTACGTTCACTCATGTCTCAATGACCTCCCTAAGCTATCATCTGGAAAAACTCAGCAGCCGGCCCAAGCGACAATGCCGGAAAGAAGCTGAGAGCGCCGATTAACAACACTACAAATATCAGCAGAAAAATAAACATGGCATTGTGGGTGGGCAGGGTTCCGGAGCTTATTGCTACCTTTTTCTTCCCTGCCAGGCTGCCTGCAATAGCCAGCGTCGCAAACATAGGCAGAAATCTTGCAAACAGCATAACCAGACCGATGCTTACATTGAGGAAGGGCGTATTCGCGTTAAATCCCGCAAAGGCGGAGCCGTTGTTTCCTCCGGCGGACGAATATGCATACAACACCTCCGACAGGCCGTGGGCCCCCGGATTGTTAAGGCTGTCATGGGTTGCAGGAAGGAGAGCCCCAATACCGCTTCCTATCAGGATAGCCACTGGAGTTGCCAGGCACACAAGAACCGCCATCTTCATTTCAAAAGGCTCTATCTTCTTGCACAGGTACTCCGGGGTTCGCCCTACCATAAGGCCTGCTATAAACACCGTCATGACGGCGAATCCAATCATGCCGTAAAGTCCGCAGCCCGTTCCTCCGAACACCACCTCGCCCAGCTGCATCAGCAGCATGGGGACAAGTCCTCCCAGAGGCGTGTAGCTGTCATGCATGGAGTTGACGGAGCCGTTGGAGGCTGCCGTTGTAAATACCGCCCAGGCGCCGGAGGTCGCGATACCGAACCGGGTTTCCTTGCCCTCCATATTTCCTCCGGCCTGGCCCTCTGTTCCCAGATACACCTCCCCCTCCTGGGCCAACTGGGGGGTGCCTGCCTGCTCGTTATACCCTACAACCGCCAGGGCCGCAGCCAGCATAATAAACATAGCCAGGAAAATGGCAATTCCCTGTCTTTTGTCCTTTACATTTCTTCCAAAAGTAAAGCAGAGAGCCGCCGGTATCAGAAGAAGGGAAACCATCTCTAACAGATTAGTGAAAATCGTAGGATTTTCAAAGGGGTGGGCTGAGTTACTGCCCCAGAAGCCGCCTCCGTTGGTTCCCAGCTGCTTAATGGCAATCTGGCTGGCCCCAGGTCCGAGAGGAATTACTGCCTTTGTCACCTCTGTGGCAGTTCCATCCTCATTTTCTACCACCACCGGTTCCAAAAGCTGCACCTCGTCATAGGGCTGAAAGGTCTGAGGCACCCCCTGGGAAGCGATGGCCAGGGCTAATATGATTGAAAGAGGCATAAGCACGTAGAGAACGGTTCTTGTCATATCCGCATAAAAATTACCGATTCCCCTCTCCTTTACCTTTACAAATCCTCTTATTAAAGCATACAGCACTACAATTCCAATGGCGGCCGATACAAAGTTCTGAAAGGTCAGCCCTGCCATCTGACTGAAATAGCTCAGCGCAGACTCTCCTGAATACGCCTGCCAGTTTGTATTGGTTGTAAAGCTTGCTGCTGTGTTAAAGCCCAGATGCCAGCTCATTCCGTCCATCCCCTCCGGATTCATGGGAAGGAACTTCTGGAAGCAGAGGATGGCCCACAGCACAAAAAGGCTCAGCACGCTGAACACTGCAATGCAGGCGGAATATTTCTTCCAGTTCATATCCTCGTCCTTGTCAATCTTCAACACCTTATAAATCAATCCCTCCACCGGTCTTAAAATACCGGAAAGAAAAACCTTTTCCCCATTCATAACCTTGCCTATGTAAGCGCCCAGGGGAATTGCCAGAACGATAAGTACTGTGCAATACACAGCCATCTGTATCATTACATTTGTCATTGTTTATCACCTCTCAGCAGTATAATAACCAGGTAGAGCAAAAGAAAAATTGCAGTTACACCTATGATACCCAACAGCAGCCACATTGCTTTTTCCTCCTATTTCAAGATAGGGGTATGGTATCACAGACGCTGATAAAGATTCTATAGCAGACACAGGGCTCCAGCATAAATAAAGTATCAATAGGCCTCACTCCCCCTGCTCTTTACAGGAAGTTAACAGCGCAGATCCAAATATCCCATGGAATCTTTAAACCTCCCGGTGCTACACTGATCCTGAGACAAGGAGGTGATTGCCTGTGAAGGAAGAGACAAAGTCAGATATAGCCGGCATGAGCATAATGTTACTTATGCTTATAACTGCAATGGCTGTACGGTACATAGTGTGGATGAATTGACGGCATCAAAAAAGAACTGCTTCCCACCGGCTAAGTCAGCCCGGGAAACAGTTCTTTTTATTCCTTCCAAATATGTAATCATATCTCATGCTTTTTTCTCATAAGCGCGTCTCTGTATGCCTCTCTCACGGTATTGCCTGAATAAGCTGCATACATCTGGGTGGTGGTGGAGTCGGAATGCCCCAGCATGGCCTGTACCGCATGAATATCCGCGCCGCCTCTGATAAGATGGGCCGCAAAGGAGTGGCGAAGGGTGTGAGGCGTTATGTCCGCCTGAATGCCCGCCTTCTCTCCATAGTATTTTATAATCTTCCAGAAGCCCTGTCTGCTCATGGCCCTGCCGCTGCAGTTGGTGAAGAGCCATTCCGACTCCTTCCCCTTTAAAAGGATATCCCGTCCATGGTCCAGATACTGTGCCATAGCCTGCTTTGCATTTCTCCCGAAAGGCACCATCCGCTCCTTCTGCCCGTCCCGGCAGGTTATATATCCTACCTGCATATTCAAATCTTCCATGGATAGGCCGATAAGCTCAGACACCCGGATTCCTGTTGCGTACAAAAGCTCCAGCATAGCCTTGTCCCGGATCTCCTTTGGCGTTCCGTTTCCGGGCTGCTCCAAAAGGGCATTCACCTCGTTGACGCTCAGAATCACCGGAGCCTTCTTTTCAATCTTGGGGGCCTTCAAAAGCTCCGCCGGATCTCTGCGAATCACCCCTTCCCTGAAGAGGAAATTAAAAAAAGCCTTGATGGATGCCAACTCTCTGGAAATAGTGGTGGTAGCCTTACCCTCCTTTTCCAAAAAAAGGATATAAGAATTGAGGCTGGTCTTAGTTACCTTCCCAACCTCAGTAATTCCCTTTTCCTCCAGAAAAGCTGCCAGCTGCATCAAATCTCTTTTATATGAGATTTCAGTATTCCTGGAAGTCTTTTTTACATCCCGAAGGTAGTCCCCAAAGCTTTTTATCTCCGACGTCATACGCTTAAATACCCCTAACCCATTTCTCACTAAAATCACGAAAAAATCCTGTGCTGACTATCATTATAGCTATAATTCCCTATAAAATCAAACACATTTTTCCCACTTTACCCCCGTTTTCAGCTTACTTAACATAAAACATACAACATGTTGGAAGGGGGGACAATCCCTGACCAACATGTTGTAAATTTGCCGAAAAAATTATTTTATTGTTACGGCTTAAAAACACGCAGGAAACACATGCAGCCTACACAAGTCCTCCCAGCACAGATCCCAGATACACCTCCAGGCAGGCCCCGGCCCCCGCTATCAGCAGCAGGAGAAGCCCCGGCAGTATATGAAGCTTCTTAGGCCCCGGTCCGGCCCAGCGGGAGAGCACGTACCACACCAGCAAGTACAGAATTCCCTGGGGCAGGACTGCGCAGAGAAACCCCGCTGCTCCCAGGATTCCCTTTCGCATGGTAAGCACCGACATAACCACGGCTACAGACATCCCTCCATAGAAGGTGAGGAAGCCGTACAGCATCTGGCTGCATACGGTGAGCCCTGCAGCCAGCCTGCCCCCGTCTCCAGCGCCCGCTGCTTCCACAGCCCCAGAAACTCTGCGATTCCCGGCTCACGCGCCAGACCTGCCCGTACCGGCTGCTCCAAGGATCCCCCCTGAACCACAGGCCCGCCCAAAGGCCAGGGCCGCCCCGGTCCCTGCAAAAACTCCTAACATAAAGCAGGCCAGCAGCCAGTCATCGTACGTAAATGTCCTGAATGCCAGCCTCAACCGCCTCAGTCCCATCCCTCCTGCACCCCCTGTCCCGGCGTTCTTTTCACTACTCTATGCCGGACCCGGGGATTTATGCCAGATCGTCCGCCTTATCTACGGAACGGTATTTCCTGGCGTAAGCCATAATAGCCGCAATGGTTTTCCGTCTGTAATCTTTCCTGTATAAATCATATCTTCCAGTTCTTCAAGTGTACAGGGCTCCACGTCAATGACCTCATCCTCATCCAGGCGCTGGCGTGACGGCTTTAAGTTGTGGGCAACAAAAATATCAATGGCCTCATCACAGAACGCCACTGTAGTGGTAAGGCTCATCAGGTACTCTAACTGTTCCGGTGACTCCACCCGATAGCCGGTCTCCTCCTCCAGCTCCCGGAATGCACATTCCACCTTCGGCTCCCCCGGGGCATCCAGCTTACCGGCAGGTATCTCCAGCGTAAAACGGTTCAGGGCATTGCGGTACTGGCGCACCATAAGGATCCTGCCGTCCTTTGCCACAGGCAGTACAGCCGCGGCGCCGTCGTGATGGATGAAATCCCACTTGGCCTCATGGCCGTTTGCCAGCACTGTATCCTCGTAGACTTTCAGAATATTCCCCTGATATTTAAGCTGCCTGTCTAAACGGACAACCGGCATGCCCTCATTTTCAACTTTGCTTTCCATGTTCTAAATCCCCGCTTTCTATCACATTTTCTTTTATAATGTACGCTGGGATTCCCAGCGTGCATTATTTCATCTTCTGGGTTTTCTCATAACTTGCGTCCGCAGCCTTGATAACCGCATTTCTGAAGCCGAACTCCTCCAGGCCGATACGCCTGCAATGGTGGTTCCTCCGGGAGAGCACACATCATCCTTAAGCTGTCCCGGATGCTTTCCTGTCTCCAGAACCATCTTAGCGCTGCCAAGAACCGTCTGAGCCGCCATGGCGTATGCAGTGTTTCTGGGAAGGCCGTACTTTACGCCGCTGTCTGCAAGCGCTTCGATAAACATATAGACATAGGCGGGAGAACAGCCGCTTACACAGCCCACTGCATCCATAAGACGCTCCTCCACCAGCTCCATGCGCCCGCAGGAGGTAAAGATGGACTTAATCTCCTCCTTTTCCTCCTCCGTATAGGAAGCTGCGTCGTAGGAAACCCCGGTCATGCCTTCGCCTAAGAGAGCAGGGGTGTTGGGCATCACCCGCACAACCCTTACATTTCCTCCCAGCCGTTCCGTGATATTGGCTATGGAAATGCCGGGCGCCAGTGAGATAATAACCTGCTCCCGTGTAAGCACATCCCGGATGTCTGCAAACACAGGGTCAAAGTACTGAGCTTTACAGCCAGAATCAGGTATTTGGCCTGGCCGGCACATTCCCGGTTGGAGGCGGTGTGAGGGACCCCTGTCTTAGCTGTAACCGACTGAAGCTTTTCCTCAAGGGCGTCGGTGAATATCATAGTCTCCGGGGCATTGAACTTCAAAAGCCCCCCGAGAATTGCGCCTCCCATATTTCCCATTCCTATAAATCCAATCTTTGCCATATATATCCTCCTTTTTTACACAATGTACGCCGGGAATCTCTCCTGCGCCTGCCTTTACGGCTGTTTTTCCTCCGGCCGCACACAAATTCAATCAACCTGTGTGCCGCGTGCGCCTCATAAATTTGTACACAGCCGGCAAAAAATCATCCCGCAAAATCAGGCGCAAACGATTCCGGGCATACATCACATTGAATAACGCCCCGGCAGATTCCGATGGAGTCATGGCTTACCAGGGCTTTCATTCTTAATCAATATTTTTCAGTATATCACAAAAATCAAAGGTAGCAAAGTAATCCTCAGGCGTCTCTGCCCGCCGGATCATTTCCACGGAACCATCCTCTTTAAGCAGGAGCTCTGCAGACTTCAGCTTTCCGTTGTAGTTGTAGCCCATGGCAAATCCGTGGCTCCCGTATCATGGATAAAGAGCAGGTCGCCCTTATTCACCTCAGGGAGCATCCGGTCAATGGCAAATTTGTCATTGTTCTCACACAGAGAGCCCACAACATCGTACATTCTGGTACAGGGGGCATCCTCCTTCCCCATAACCGTAATATGGTGATAGGCGCCATACATGGCAGGGCGCATCAGGTTCACAGCACAGGCATCCACGCCTATATACTCCTTGTGCGTATGCTTCTCGTGAATGGCCTTTGTAACCAACGCGCCGTAAGGCCCATCATAAAACGTCCCAGCTCTGTGCAAAGAGCCACATCATCCATACCGGCAGGAACCAGAACTTCCTCATATACCTTGCGCACTCCGTCTCCGATTACCATAATATCGTTGGGCTCCTGGTCAGGGCGGTAAGGGATTCCAATGCCTCCCGACAGGTTGATAAAGGTGATATGGGCCCCTGTCTCCTCCTTCAGCTTCACAGCCAGCTCAAAGAGAATCTTAGCCAGCATGGGATAATACTCATTCGTCACTGTGTTGCTTGCCAGGAAGGAGTGTATGCCGAAGTATCTGGCGCCTTTGGCCTTTAATATCTTAAACGCTTCAAACATCTGCTCCGTGGTGAGACCATACTTGGAATCTCCCGGGTTATCCATAATATCATTGCTTATCTTAAAGAGTCCGCCCGGGTTAAAACGGCAGCTGATGGTTTCCGGAATATATCCAAGGGTCTGCTCCAGACACTCAATATGGGTAATATCATCCAGATTGATGATGGCTCCCAGCTTCTCGGCATAGGCAAATTCCTCCGGCGGAGTGTCATTGGAGGAAAACATAATGTCCTGTCCCTCAAATCCGCAGGCTTTTGACAGCATCAGCTCCGTCATGGAGGAGCAGTCTGTACCGCAGCCCATCTCCTTTAAAATGTTCAGCAAAAAGGGATTGGGCGTAGCCTTAACTGCGAAATACTCCTTGTAACCTTTATTCCAGGCAAACGCCTGCTTCAGCCTTGCGGCATTTTCCCGGATTCCCTTTTCATCATAAAGGTGAAAGGGTGTTGGGTATGTGTTTTCTATCTCTCTTAATTTCTCCAATGTTGTAAATGGCTTCTTATCCACTACTCTCTTTCCTCCTAATAATAGGTTTTGCGGTGGTTACATACCTAACAGCCAGTTAGGACTAACCGTTCCATTGTTTAAGTTGCAGTTACCTTTAAAGATACAAAAGCCTGTCGGGGAGTCCGTTCATCCTTGCGGATTATTGTACTCCCTGGCAGACTTCTTTGTCCAGTATTTTTTAATTTATACAGGCCCGGCCTTATTCAATGTTGATGACTCTCATAATGTTGGTCTGTGTGGCAGCCTCATGGCGCCTTGCGTAGGTAACCACCCCCGCAGTAATAACCGCCAGCTCCCCAACCGTCACAAAGCCTCTCCGCTTTAACTCCTCCACCGAGTTCTCAATCAGCTCGTCGGTAGACTCGGCTCTCCGTGACCATACAGGCACAACTCCCCACTGAATCTGCATCTGGCGCACCGTAGCCATGCTGGGCGACATGCCGATGATTCTCGCACCGGGCCGCCACTTGGAAAGCATCTGGGTGGTAAAGCCGGTGATGGACGGCGCAATCACCACGTCCGCGTCCAGATCATGGGAAGTGGAGACTGAGGCGAAGCAAACGGCATTGGATATATTCTTCATATTCTGTTCGCTTACCTTCCTCTGACGGTAGGCCGCGTAGTCCAGATGGGACTCTGTCTCCTCCGCAATGGAAACCATCATCTTGAGGGCATCAATGGGGTACTTGCCCATAGCCGTCTCTCCCGAGAGCATAACTGCGTCCGTACCGTCATAGATAGCATTTGCTACGTCCGTAACCTCCGCCCTGGTGGGTCTTGGGTTGCGGATCATGGAGTCCAGCATCTGTGTGGCAGTGATAACCGTCTTGCAGGATTCGTTGCATTTGCGGATGATCTTTTTCTGAATGTGGGGAACCTTCTCCGCCGGAATCTCCACGCCCATATCGCCTCTGGCAACCATAATGCCGTCCGCCGCGTCAATAATGGCGTCCAGATTTTCGATCCCCTCCGCATTCTCAATCTTTGCAATGATCTTCATGCTGGAGCCTGTTCCTCCAGCATAGACCGGATCTCCCTTATACAGTCTGCAGTGCGCACAAAGGAGGCCGCGATAAAGTCAAAGCCGTGTTTGACGCCGAAGCGGATATCCTCCTTGTCCTTGTCTGTGAGGGCCGGAAGCTTAATCTTTACATTGGGTACGTTCACGCCCTTTTTCTCGCCCAGCTCGCCGCCGTTGATAACGGTACAGACAATCTCCGTCCCGCGGACTTCCACAACATCCATCTCAATGAGGCCGTCGTCGATGAGAATCTTGTTGCCCGCCGCAACATCTTCATTGAGGCCGTCGTAGTTGATATATCCGATGGTATCGTCCCCGACAATCTCCCTGGTGGTGAGCACATACGTCTGTCCCTCTTTTAAGGTAACCTTCTTGCCTCCTTTCAGCTGTCCGGTGCGGATCTCCGGTCCCTTTGTATCCAGAAGCGCAGCAACAGGGATATCCAGCTCTTTTCTTACTTCCTTCAAAAGCTCCAGTCTTCCCAGGTGCTCCTCGTAATCGCCGTGTGAAAAATTAAAGCGGGCCACGTCCATGCCGTTCTTTGCCAGGCCCGTGAGAATCTCCTTGTCGCTGGTGTTAGGCCCCATAGTGCAGATAATCTTTGTTTTCTTCATTTTATTCCTCCATAAAACTAATACTGTGTAACCGGTGTTTTAATAGCATGTGAAACTTACAGAAAGCGCCGGAGCTCTATTTACGCTCAGCATCCGGCCCTTTCACGTGTGTGTGGGTGTACAGATGATCCATGCAGTATTCATAGCTGCCCTCACATTTGAACAAAACCGGAACTCCATGCCCGGGCTGTCCTTGTCGGTGCGCCCGCAGACCGCGCACTTATGTCCCGTCTTTACTGCAGCCATAGGCTTGATCTTCTTCTGGAACTCCTTCTGGCGTTTCTTCTGCTTATAGCCGGTATCTCCCGCAAACGTCATCCATGCAAAAAAGATCATCATATGAATCAGGCAGACAAGAATCTCGGCCCTGGTGTTGAGCCCGCCTCTTACATAGCTGTAGATGTAGATAACCGCCTCGCCTGCCGCCAGCCACTTGGCCTTGATGGGAAGCACCATCATAAGAAGGACCTGGGACTCCGGGAACATCAGGGCAAACACAAAGAAAAAGGAATACACCAGATAAATGGGCGTAAGCCATAGGAACAATCCAAATACCTTCCAGGCAATAAGAGAAACAGCCACATTCAGAAGCACACCCAAAATAATGTAGCAGTTAAACCGGAACTTCCCCCAGACCTGCTCCACAATCATTCCGAATATGCGGATGCAGTACAAAGCCAGCGCATTAAAGAGGACGAAGCTCATAGGGGAGCCGCTGGTAAAGGCGGGGGGAAATATGAAGAATGTAAATATTCTCCATATCTGTCCCTGCATAATGGCAATGGGATTCAATATCAGATAGTTAAACACAAACTCCGGCACCAGCAGGTAGAGCACAATCCCCAAAATCTGCAGGCCAATCACATAGTTGATAATTCCGCTGATGGCGTAAGGCCCCAGCTTTTTCTCAAGTTTCTTCAAAAAATTCATGCATACTCCTTCAAAACTACAATCGCATCATTGAACTGTGTTCTAAAACAAATCCTTCTTATTAAAAATATAGGCTACAAACAGGGACAGGGCCAAAGCGAAACCCAGCACGATAGCAAAGCCGTAGGGACTGTCGGCAAAGGGCATACCCCTTGAACTCACATTCATACCGTAAAAGCTGGCCACCATGGTGGGAATGGACATAACGATGGTCACTGTTGCCAGAAACTTCATTACAATGTTCAGGTTGTTGGAGATAACCGAGGCGAATGCATCCATAGTGCCGCTTAAAATACCGCTGTAGATATTGGCCATCTCAATGGCCTGCTTGTTCTCTATGATTACATCCTCCAGCAGATCGGTGTCCTCCGGGTACTTCTTGATTTTCTCCGTCCTCAAAAGCTTCTCCAGCACCACCTCATTTGAACGCAGGGAGGTGGTAAAATAAACCAGGGATTTCTCCAGTTCCAAAAGTTCAATCAGCTCCTCATTCTTCTGGGACTGGTGAAGCTTGCGCTCGATAACCTCGCTTTTCTTATCGATAATCCGCAGGTACTGCAGATACTGGGTGGCATTCTTATAAAGAATCTGCAAAATAAACCGTGTCTTCATAAAGGTGTGGAAATCTCTCACCCGGCCGTCCATAAATGAGGTGAGAACAGGCGTCTCCTCCAGGCAGACAGTAATCAGAACATCGTTTGTCATAATAATCGCCATAGGGATGGTGACGAACCAGTCCTTGCCGCTGCGCTCCTCAATAGAAGGGATATCCACCAGAACCAGCGTGTACTCCTCCTCCACCTCAATACGGGATCGCTCCTCCTCATCCAGAGGCGCCTTTATATGATCCGCATCTATATTATAGGCGTCTGCTATGTCTATAATCTCCGAAGCCGTAGGGTTCGTTAACGCAATCCAGCAGCCAGGCTGCATCTCTTCTTTTTCGTGCATCGCACCGTCTTCGGTCTTGAAAATCCGTATCATGCGAACTCTCCCCCATTCTGATTTTATACTTAGTCAATTATAGTGACTGCCCAGCTGTTTGTCAAATAAAATAGGCCGGCATTTTCGATAAAACGAATATTTTACTTCCCCTGCACAAAAATTTTACATGGCTTTGTTTTGATTGCGGGACGGAGCGGGGAAACCATATATGTATCTGCAGTTAACAAATTTTTACGATTTTTTAACGCCCCGGACCAATTGTATTCCTTCCTAATTTATGCTAAACTCTGGGTGAGTATCAGTACCGTCACATTGAAAATGTTGCATAAATCACAGTTTTTCCCATAAAACTGTACTATGATGGAACAAAAATAACTTGGCGGACCAATCAGTCTGTAAGTTACAAAGGAGGTCAGGGTACAACCCCACATATATGAATGTACATACTACCCTAACACTGGGAATCGATATTGGTTCCACTACCGTTAAAATCGCTCTGTTAGACAGCGATCACACTATTATTTTCTCCGATTATGAGCGTCATTATGCCAATATTCAGGAAACTCTGGCAGGACTTTTGAAAAAAGCCCTTGCCCGGACGGGTCCGGTGTCAGTGATCCCCGTTGTCACCGGTTCCGGAGGACTTACCTTGTCATCGCATCTGAAAGCCCCCTTTGTCCAGGAGGTGGTGGCGGTGGCTTCCTCCCTTCAGGACTATGCGCCTCAAACCGACGTGGCCATCGAGCTGGGCGGCGAGGACGCCAAGATCATCTACTTTTCCGGAGGCATAGACCAGAGGATGAACGGAATCTGTGCAGGAGGCACAGGCTCCTTCATCGACCAGATGGCCTCTCTGCTTCAAACCGACGCAAGCGGACTTAATGAGTACGCAAAGCATTACAGCGCGATCTACCCAATCGCAGCCAGATGCGGCGTTTTTGCCAAATCCGATATTCAGCCCCTGATCAACGAGGGGGCCACCAGGGAGGATCTTGCAGCCTCCATCTTTCAGGCAGTGGTAAACCAGACCATCAGCGGCCTGGCCTGCGGAAAGCCTATCCGCGGAAACGTCGCCTTCTTAGGAGGGCCTCTTCACTTTTTGCCGGAACTTCGGGCCGCATTTATACGCACGCTCCATCTGGGTCCGGATCAGATTATAGCGCCGGATTACTCCCATCTCTTTGCGGCTGTGGGCGCTGCCATGAATCCTCAGGAGAATGAGGAAGCCGTGGCCCTGGAGGACATGATTGAAACCCTCTCTTCCGGAATTCAGATGGATTTTGAAGTAAAACGCATGGAGCCTCTCTTTAAGGATGAGGCGGATTTTGAGGAATTCACCTCCCGCCATGCCAGCAACCGGGTGAAATCCGGGGAGCTGTCCGGCTATGAGGGAAACTGTTACCTGGGCATCGACGCAGGCTCCACCACCACCAAAGTGGCTGTGGTGGCCGAGGACGGAACCCTTCTGTACCGTTTCTACGACAATAACAACGGAAGCCCTCTTGCCACAGCCATAAGAGCCGTGGAGGAGATAAAGGAACAGCTTCCTGAGAACGCACATATCTCCTACTCCTGTTCCACCGGTTACGGAGAGGCCCTGTTAAAGGCGGCGCTGATGCTGGACGAAGGGGAGGTGGAAACTATCTCCCACTACTACGCCGCAGCTTTTTTTGAGCCCCAGGTAGACTGTATCCTGGATATCGGCGGGCAGGACATGAAGTGCATTAAAATTAAAGAAGGCACTGTGGACAGCGTTCAGCTGAATGAAGCCTGCTCCTCAGGCTGCGGTTCCTTCATTGAAACCTTTGCAAAGAGCCTGAACTACAGCGTGGAGGATTTCGCAAAGGAAGCCCTTTTTGCCAAAAACCCCACGGATCTGGGCACGCGCTGCACCGTGTTTATGAACTCCAACGTAAAGCAGGCCCAGAAGGAAGGGGCCACAGTGGCCGATATCTCCGCAGGCCTGGCTTACTCTGTTATTAAAAATGCATTATTTAAGGTAATTAAACTGACCAACCCTTCTGATCTGGGCAGCCACGTGGTAGTCCAGGGAGGAACCTTTTATAACAACGCGGTTCTCAGAAGCTTTGAGAAAATATCGGGCTGCAAGGCAGTCCGTCCCGACATAGCAGGCATCATGGGCGCCTTCGGAGCGGCCCTCATTGCAAGAGAACGCTTCCATATGAACGGGGAAGCTGAAACGTCCATGCTTTCCCTGGACAAAATCATCAGCCTGAAATACAGCACCTCCATGACCCGCTGCAAGGGCTGCAACAACAACTGTGTTCTCACCATCAACCAGTTTGGCAGCGGACGCCGCTTTGTGTCCGGCAACCGGTGCGAGCGGGGTCTTGGACTGGAGAAGGCTATAAAGGAGGTGCCCAACCTCTTTGATTACAAGTATCACCGTATGTTTGACTATGTGCCTCTTCCTCTGGATCAGGCGGACCGGGGCACTGTGGGGATTCCCAGAGTCCTGAATATGTATGAGAACTTTCCCTTCTGGGCGGTGTTCTTTGAGAAGCTCCGCTACCATGTAGTGCTGTCTCCCCAGTCCACCCGGCAGATTTACGAGCTGGGCATAGAGTCCATACCCAGCGAGTCGGAGTGTTACCCCGCCAAGCTGGTACACGGTCACATTTCATGGCTGATCAAACAGGGCGTAAAGCGTATTTTCTACCATGCATCCCATATGAGCGGAATGAAAGCCCGGATGCAGGGAACCACTACAACTGCCCTATGGTCACCTCCTATGCGGAGAATATCAAGAATAATGTGGAGGCTCTGGAGGAAGAGCACGTAACCTTCATGAATCCGTTTATGGCATTTACAAACGAGCGGATTCTCACAGACGCACTCATCAAGATTTTTTCCAAAGAAGCCAAAATTCCGGCCGCAGAGATCCGGACAGCCGCCCATGCGGCATGGCAGGAGCTTCTTGCCTCCCGTGAGGATATGAAGCGGAAAGGCGAAGAGACTCTGGCCTGGATGAAGAAACATGGCAGACGGGGCATTGTGCTGGCCGGACGGCCTTACCACGTGGACTCCGAGATTCACCACGGTATTCCGGACCTGATCACCTCCTACGGCTTTGCGGTCCTCACCGAGGACTGCGTGTCCCACTTAGGCCGGGTGGAACGGCCCCTGGTTGTAACCGACCAGTGGATGTACCATTCCAGGCTCTATGAGGCGGCTACCTTTGTAAAGACCCAGGAAAATCTGGATCTGATTCAGTTGAATTCCTTCGGCTGCGGGCTGGACGCAGTGACCACCGACCAGGTGGCCGACATTCTGACCCAGTCCGGTAAAATTTACACAGTCCTCAAGATAGACGAGGTAAATAATCTGGGCGCCGCCCGTATCCGCATCCGTTCTCTCATCGCGGCCCTGAGGGTCAGGGACCAGAAGCACTACCGGCATGAGATCGTGTCCAGCGCTTACAACAGGGCTGTGTTCACCAAGGAGATGAAGAAGGATTACACCCTTCTCTGCCCCCAGATGTCGCCGATCCATTTCGACCTTCTGGAACCGGCCATCCGTTCCTTCGGCTACAAGATCGAGGTGCTTCAGAATCATAACCGCAATGCGGTGGATGTGGGCCTTCAGTATGTGAACAACGACGCCTGCTACCCCTCCCTCATTGTCATCGGACAGATTATGGACGCCCTCCTGTCAGGAAAATATGACTTGAACCACACAGCAGTCCTTATGTCACAGACAGGCGGCGGATGCCGGGCCTCCAACTATGTGGGCTTTATCCGCAGGGCCCTGGAAAAGGCGGGGCTGCCCCAGGTGCCGGTTGTTTCTGTGAATGTTAACGGCATGGAAACCAACCCGGGCTTCAGCTTTTCTGTGCCCATGATAACAAAAGCCATGCAGGCCATTGTCTACGGGGATGTGTTTATGCGCGTTCTCTATGCCACACGCCCCTATGAGGCTGAGCCCGGCAGCGCCAATGCCCTCCATGAAAAGTGGAAGAAGCGCTGTATCTCCTCCCTGTCCAAAAAAGCGGGGCTATGATGGAGTTCAACCGGAACCTGAGGGGTATTATACAGGATTTTGACCGCCTGCCCAGGCTGGATGTGGTAAAACCCAAGGTAGGAGTGGTCGGCGAGATTCTGGTGAAATTTTCACCTTTGGCCAACAATCATGTGGTAGAGCTTCTGGAGGCTGAGGGAGCGAGGCAGTGATGCCGGACCTGATGGACTTCCTCCTGTACAGCTTCTATAATACCAACTTTAAGGCCGAGCATCTGGGGACCAAGAAGTCCACGGCCAGGCTGTGTAACGCAGGCATCGCCCTTCTGGAATACTTCCGCAAGACAGCAAGAAAAGAACTGATTGCAAGCAGGCATTTCACACCGCCTTCCGCCATCAGCAACTGGCGGACATGGCCAAGGGCTTCGTATCCCTGGGCAACCAGACCGGCGAGGGATGGTTCCTCACAGGTGAGATGATGGAGCTTATACACAGCGGCGTCAACAATATCATCTGTGCGCAGCCCTTCGGATGCCTGCCCAATCATATTGTGGGAAAAGGCGTGATTAAGGAGCTGAGAAGGAATTATCCCCAGTCCAATATCATTGCAGTGGATTATGATCCGGGAGCCAGTGAGGTGAATCAATTGAACCGGATAAAACTGATGCTTTCCACGGCCCAGAAAAACCTAAAAAAAATTTGACGGAGGAGGATCAGGATACGAAAACAGCCTGAACTTCTCCGCGGAGCCAAGTACATAAAACTGTATGAAAATGCCTCAGGCCATGGAATCATGGAGCCTGAGGCATTTTTTATTCCTTATCTTTTTCCTGACGTTCCTGCTTCGCCAGCTTCTCCAGACGCCAGAGCGTGGTTCTGCTGACCCCCAGTTCCCTGGCTATGTCCTGCTTTTTCTTTCTTGGCTTTAAGGAGGCGTAAAGATTGTCAGGCTCCTGGGCCGAAGCTTTGTGCTGCCTGCCGGAGAAAACCGGCCGGCTGTCCAGGTTGCGGAAAATCTTCAGCATTCGGATATCCCCAACCTCTATATCCGTGGAGTCGCAGAGCACAATGAGACGCTCGCAGATATTGCGCAGTTCCCGCACATTGCCGGGCCAGTTGTAGCTGGTAAGCAGCTCCACCGCCTGAGCGGAGAGCCGCGGGATAGGCTTGCCCATCTCACAGGCAAACCGTGTCAGATAGTAGTCCACCATCTCCCGGATATCCCCGCTGCGCTCCCGCAGAGGCGGTATGACAATGTCCAGAAGATTCAGCCGGTAGTACAGATCTGCCCTGAACTGTCCTTCCTGTATCTTTTCCTCCATATTGATATTGGTGGCCGATATGACCCGCACATCCACAGGCTGTACCCGGTTGCTGCCGATTCTGCGGATCTCCCGCTCCTGGAGAACCCGCAAAAGCTTGGCCTGGAGGGTGATGGGAATTTCCCCGATTTCGTCCAGAAAGATGGTTCCCTTGTGGGCCAGCTCAAACAGTCCCGCCTTTCCGTTCTTGGAAGCGCCTGAGAAAGCCCCCGCCTCATATCCGAAAAGCTCGCTTTCCAGCAGGTTTTCCGGAAGGGCGGCGCAGTTAAGGGCAACAAAGGGCTCCGGGCTGCGGCGGCTCTCCCTGTGAATGCTGTGGGCAAAGAGCTCCTTGCCGGTGCCTGTCTCTCCGATTATCAGCACGTTGGAATCCACACGGCTGTAGCGCTTTGCTATGAGGATGTTCTCACGGATGGCCTGGCTGGTTCCGATGATGTCGTCAAAGGAGTATTTGGCAGTAAGACCTTGTTTTGCAAGGCTTTGGCGGATCTTTGTCTCCGCCTCCATTATCTGTTCCATATAGCGGACTATGAGGATCGCCCCTTTGCCCATTTTATCCACTAACACAGGCTTATATTCGGTGTAAAGCTTCTGTTCCTTCCACTGAATCACCTCCGCCCGCTCCTGGCCTGTCTCCACCACCTCCCTCCATTTGAAGGCGGAACAGACCTTATCCACAGAGCGGCCTTCCACATCGGACTGGGGCGACAGTTGAAAGGTGCGGTAAGCCTGGTTGTTCAACGCCAGAATGCGTCCCTCCGCGTTGATGGCGATCACAGCGTCGGAGCTGCTGTTTAAAATGGTGCTGGTCATCTTGGATCTGGCCCGCTCAATGTTGATGGTTCTGGCTGCATCCAGGGCCTGCCTCATGGCCTGGTCGATGGCGCTGTCCTTGGTGTGAATGTGGACACGGTTCAGTCCCTCCTTATCACAGAGCCCGCACATGGTTCCCGCTCCCACATAGACGTCGGCCCCCCATTCCCTGGCCTTGTAGATGGCTTCCAGGGTGGAGGTTTCATCGTGAATCTCATAGTACCGTATGGTAACCTGGCACAGGCTTTCCAGCTCCGCCACTGCTCCCCGGTCCATATAGCGCACGCACAGGGCAATCCTGGAGGGATTGAACTCCTTTCTGGCCCTGAGAAGGGCTTCCAAAATGTCAAAGCTTGAAAGCTGCAGCTCCACCACATGCTTCTCCGGAAACAAGGCCTTCAGTCTGTCATAGGTCATGCCGCGGGCTACCAGAATTTCCGCATCTCCATAGCGTGACAGAGATTCGGGAGTTCCGAACACATGGATTACCTCCACCTCTATGTCATCGTATTCCGGCACCCGTTTAACAGCCTCCTCAAACCTGCTCTTCATATTTAAATATGGCATAAACATGCGTATCTTAACCATTGGCCTCTGCTCCTTCTGGTGTACTTACATCTTCTCCATATGGAAAATGCACCTGATTATAGTATACGATACCACAACCAGGCGCACAAGTTAACATTTTTTAACCGCTGCTTATTGCTGCCCTTCACAGGCCTCCAAATAAACCCCGAGATGGAAACAACCGTTATTTATTCACTACATTCTGGGGCGTTCCCTTGACAAACTGGGC
>BBZN01000009.1 GCA_001304855.1 Clostridia bacterium UC5.1-1D2 | reverse complement strand
GTCCAAAGCCGAAGCGGGTTGAGCAGGCGGAGGTGAGCCGGGGGCCGGGGCGCCGGAGTCCAAAGCCGAAGCGGGTTTGAGCTGTCGGAGGTGAGCCAGGAGCTGGGGCGCCGGAGGATGGGATAGAGGGGACGGGTCACAAGTGAAAACGCATGTTTAAACAGAACGGAGAGTTGAAATGCCGAATTATTCAGTTATATCGGATGTGGGAAATGGAATCGTGAAGCTTCTTCGCAGGGAGATGGTCCCGGAAATCATTCTGAATTCAGACGCCATCGGCCTTTGCAGCCCGGAGGAGAAGGGGGATTTGTCCCTGGGAATCCACTTGTATGATGTAAAGGAGAGCGAGGAGATTGCCGGAAGGCCGGGGATGCGGGCTGTCTCCGAGGCGACCCAGCAGTATCCCTCCACATTCCTGACCCTCTATTACATGGTCACGGCCTACTCGGCCAGCGACATTAAATACAGGGCTTCCGAGGAACACCGCATACTTGGGAAGACAATCCAGGTGCTGGCGGATAATATTGTGCTTTCCGATGAGTTTTTAGGCGAGGGGAACCGGAACATGCAGTATCCCCTGCGGATTGAGATGATTCGCATTGACAATGAAGAAAAGGTAAAGATGTGGAACGCCACCCCCAACCTTCCCTACAAGCTTTCGCTCTATTACAAGGTTTATCCGGTGGAGATAGAGTCCACCCGCACCAAGACGGTGCGCAGAGTTGCAGAGATGGATTTACAGTCAGGGAAAAGAAGGAGCAGCCATGAAAACCAGTGTATCGTTCGTATCATGCTGCTGGATGATTTTAATAACAAGGTAATATCCGGCAGCAGCGCCAGGGTGTGGATTCCCAATGAAAAGCCCTCCCATACCAAAGGCGGGGGATATTACGTGTTTACCGATGTCCGGCAGCGGCAGTTTGAACTGCTGGTGGAATCCGCCATGTATGAAAGCCAGAGGGTGGAGATGGACCTGGCCGGCCTTCATTCTCCTGGCCAGATAATTAAGCTGCGCCTGGTTCCCAACCGCTCCTACCTTCTGCCCTCAGGAACCACCTGTGTGGAGGGCAGGGCGGAGCCGGGGAGCCAGATTCGGATTTTTACCACCCGGCATGTGAATCCCATGAAGCTTTTGTATGATTACAGCCACAGGGGGGAGGGGGCGCAGGAGCTAAAGCTTTACCACCCGGAGGAGGCGGATATGGAGGGCCGGCTTTTGTATATAGAGCATAAAAGCGGGACAGGGGAGTTTTTCAGGATTCTCAAGGCCGGGCAGGAGGCGGGAACCTATATCCTCCCGGAGCCCCTTTGCAACAGCTATAAGAAGATTGGAACGGCCCTTTATCCGGTGTACGGGGCCCGGGCGGACCAGAGGGGGAGTTTTTCCTGCCCATCTTTCCCACAGGGAAGGGCCCATGCCCCTATACCTGCATGGCTGTGGGAAACGCCAGGGTCAGGCGGGAGGCCGTCTTTGAGGCCGGCCGCCTGAACAAGATGAATCTTATGGAGGAGGAAAACTAGATGGGAATTTGTATATGCGGAGGTTCTGTGGTCCAGTGTTCCTTTGGGGCGGCTCCGGGAACCCTGAATGTGCTGCCCGCCTCCAAGGTGATCAGCAGCATGCCGGTGGCCTCTGTCATGGACAATAAGCCTATGGTGAATATCCCCGCTTTCGGCATGTGCAGCTCCATGGCAAACCCCCAGGTGGCCGCCGCCACGGCTGCGGCCTTGGGAGCGCTGACCCCTATGCCCTGCGTGCCTGTGATTACGGCCCCCTGGGCGCCCGGAAGCCCTACTGTGCTTATAGGAGGCTATCCGGCTTTAAACAATACATCCAAAGCCATCTGCGCCTGGGGCGGCGTGGTGCAGGTTGTATCTCCGTCCCAAACCACAATACAGGTGCCTTAAGGAGGATTGCTAATGCTGGGATTTCCATTTTTCAAATCAAATAAATCAAACAGGAACGGAGGCGTCCGTGAGACGGCTGCCGGCCAGGTGGGTCAGGAGGACAGCCGTGAGGCCAAGAAGGAGGAGCCTCTGTTTTTGAGAAGCTCATTCCCCGGGAAATGCTTTCCCTGCTGAAAGTAAAGGACTACGGACAGCTTGCCGTGGGACAGCAGCAGTATTTTTCTTCGGTAATCCTGGATTTGAACATGGCCAGCTCCTCCTGGATGGTCCACGGCCATGACCCGGGCCAGGTCTTTTCCTCTGTCAACCAGGTACTCAGCCGGATTCTTCCCATCGTCTATGGCAGTGAGGGGATTGCGGAGAGCTTTGAGAACGGCGGATTGTGCGCCCTGTTTGGAGACGGGCGGGAGCGGGCCCTGGAGGCGGCCATCTCCATCTGCGAGGCGATTTACTCCATGGAAACAGAGGCGGCCCTGGAGGGGGTTTCCATGGGGCTGGCCTTTGGATCCGTCATGATAGGGGTGGTGGGCCATGAGCGCAGGATGACCCTTCTGACATTGTCCCAGGCCAAAGAATTTGCCTCCTTTCTGCGGACGGTGGGAACGGAGTACGGTTCCAAAATCACTGTGCCGGAGGGCTTCCTGGAGGAGATAGAGGATTTAAGGGCCTTTAATTACCGGTTCCTGGGTTATGTGTACAGGAAGCAGGAGGACCGGATGGAACGGATTTATGATGTGTTCGACGGGGATTATGTGGAGGCCCGCAATCGGAAGCGCAAGACGAAGCGGGTCTTTGAGCTGGGAGTGAAGCTGTTTTCCCAGCAGCAGCTCTTGGAGGCCCGGCAGCATTTTATTGAGGTGCTGAAGATGGACGGCGGGGATCTGGCCGCCAAAAAGTACCTTCTTTTATGCGATGAGGCGTTAAACGGCAGCCGCCGGACCAATGTATACATCGAATCCTATGAATAACTGATAATGACTGAAAATCTACGAATGAGGGAAGTACAAGTATGCTGACAACACTGAGAGAGCTGATTGCAAAGTTTGAATTGACGGCGCCCCAGACCGTTTACCGCCATGAGCCGGAGGGGATTCTGGATTTTCCGCTGACCATTGGGGATTTTTTGAGCTGGCAAGGGGCCTGGAATACGGGAAGAATTATTATGATATTTATCAGTTCTATCAGAACTTTGAAGAGAAAAAGCAGGCCATGGGGGTTGTGGAGCTGGAGGAAATGCTTGAGAGGAACCACGCGGAATCAGCCGCGGTCAAGAAATATATCCGCAAAGAGCGCAAAAAAGAGCTGCTGGATAAGCAGAAGGAAATACGCAGGATTCTCCGCGATGAAATGCACAGCCGCCTGGAGGAGAGCTATGGGGAAGCCATGAAGGGCTATGAGGATTCCCCGGTCCACCTGCCCTTTCTACGCTATAAGAACCGCGCCATGGTTACCTCCTACGCCAACATTGCCCGGATGGTGCCGCCCCTGGGCGGGAGCCGCCTGGGGGAGCTGTGGGAGTTCCCGTGGCTGACCACCTGCCTGGGGGATTTGCGCCGGGCGGTGGAGCAGGGGGAGGCGCTGGGCATGGTGGGGGGACCCTGCCTCTTTGGCCAGGATGAGGTGCTGATCCATGTAAGGCTTTCTGACGGCTCGGGGGAGTGGTTTGATTTGAGCTGCAACAAGCGCTGTTCCACCGATTCCTCAGAAGGGGAGCTTTCCCTGGAGGATTACATGAGGCAGAACCTTGCCATGGTTGAGGGGATGGAAATCCAGAACAGGAAAACAGGCGTCACGCGCCAGGAATACATCAGCCTTCTGTATTTGTTTGAGGCGGCCTGGCTCCTTAAGGCCAGGGTGGTGGTCCCCCTTCCGGATTTGTCCTACATGAAGAACCTGTCCGGCAGCCTGGGGGGCCTGGACGCCAAAAGGCGGGAACCAATCATGGAAAGGTTCAGGCAGGAGTGCTACAAAATCACGGATTTGTTCCTGGAATGCATCGAAGGGCTGAAAAAGGCCTATCCGGGGCTCCTTGTGACGGTTCTCCATGAGCGTGACAGGGAATTGTGCAGCCTGTTCTGCCAAAAGAGAGAGCCTTATATCCGGAACTCTTCCTATATGCGCAAGCTGACCAGCCGGGAGGGGAGGATGGACGCGGTGATTGACTATATCACCATGCTGGCCCTGCCCCACTATCTTTATGGAGTGAACCATGTAATCCAGTTGGACAGCCTGGACGAAACGGATTCCGGCCGGAAATGCCAGAAAATCCATGGGGATGCGTTTTGTCTCCATTCGCTTCTGTATCCGGAGTTTTTGAGCAGGGACAAGAAGCATACGATTTATAACGCCAGATTTGAGGACAAGGAATATATGACTTTACAGGACGGGATATAATCCGGGACGAAGAATATGCAAGGAGGGGCGCAATGGCGGGGAGAATAAAGAGGATATGGGGTTTTTGACAAAGAAGCAGCTAAAGGCGTACGACGTGCTGCTGCTGATTCTGGCGGTTGTGAGTCTGGTCTATGTGTACAAGCATTATTATGAATACGACCTGGCCGTGGAGAGCCGGATTGCCGTGGAATCTCCCTGGATGGTGAAAGGGGACGGCCATGGCGCCTTATATGTGGTGGATACTGAAAAAGCCAGGATTCTTGAGGTGAGGGATGGGGCTGTGGAACACATCATCCACGGAGGCGCCCCCTCCGGCGATACCTTTTATTATGCGGAAAACATATGCGTCACAGAGGCAGGCCATATCTATGTACAGGATACCGCCTGGAGCGGCACCGGCTTCTCCCTGGACGGCGAGAGCATTCTTAAGTATGACTCAAAGGGGCGGTCCCAGGGAGTCTGCTATGAACAATCCTATGATGGGGTTTACCGTGACAAGCACTGTATCTTCGGCCTGGACAGCAGGGGGGACAGCCTCTACTTTGTGTATGCGGATGAAGAGGGCTTTTCCCTCAATGAGATGAACACCCTGGACAACCAGGTGTCGGTCCTGGACACATACAAGATGGAGGACGCCATTACCCTGGTTCAGGATTTCGTCATAGACACGGAGAACCTGGACGTCTATGTCATCGACAAACGTGGCATCCTTCTTCGGGCATCCCGGGGGGAGGCCGGGCTCCAAATCCTGCACCAGATTCCGGAATCCGCCCCCGGGGAGGACTCCAAGACCGCTCTGTACCGGGGCGCCATAGGCAGGGACGGCACCGTATACATTACGGACATTGCCTCAGAACGTCTCCTTGCTTTCAGGGAGGCGGCGGGTTATGAGATGGAGACCGTCCTGGAGGGAAGCCAGATGTGGAACGTGTACTGCGGCGGGAGTGAGGATGGAAGGGAGCTTTTGTATTATGTGGCGGACGGGGCCATCTCCATTGCAGACACCATGGGGAATCCGGTGAGCATGGAGGTCCAGTATGGGAAATCCGCGGCTTACGGAATGGGGAAAGGGATTTTTGACTTCCTTGCGGTCACGGCTTTTGTGTGCTGCCTCCTTCTGGGGGCGCGGCTGCTGGCCCTGCTTTTACCGCCTCCTACAGCAATTCACAGAAGATTTCAGCCCTGGTGATTTCCACAGTGCTGGTGGTTTCGGTGATCATCGTGTACGGCCTCATGGGACAGTTCCGGGATATTTACCGGAACGAGCTGTTGATTAAGCTGTCCATGACCGCCCAGATTGTGAGCAACAATATGGAGCAGGATTACCTGGATGACGTGGAGCAGCCCCAGCACTATATGAACCACAGCTACCAGAAGCTTTGGTCCGCCATTGACACGGTCCTGGATAAGGACTATGAGTTCAGCGGGGATATGTACTGCAATATCCTGCGCTACAGCCAGGACAGCGGGGGATACGCCCTTCTCTACCTGGACAATTCCATCGGCACCTATTACCCTCTTACGGAGGATGAGACTCAGGCTGTAAAGGAGGTCTATGAGACAGGGGTTACCCTCCAGAGCGATATCCAGAGCGAGACGGGCTCCTATATCTATGTCATGACCCCCATCATAGGAGAAGGGGGAGAGGTGGCGGGGGTGGTGTCGGTGGGCACCCTGAGCAGCGTGATTAACGGCAAAATCAGCGCCATGACAGGCCAGATCATCATTGCCATGATTATGATTATCCTGGCCATTATGTTCCTTTTTGGGGAGATTCTCTCCTTCTTCGACTTAAGGGACCGCTACCGGGCCGGGCGGAGGACCAGCCAGGCGCCTGTCCCCATGCATATTGTCAGGCTGGCGGTGTTTGTCACCTTTATGGCCTTTAACATGGCCACCTCCTTCCTCCCTGTTTATATCATACGGTTTGTGAGGGAGGATATGGGGATACCAACGGCCCTGGCCAACTCCCTGCCCATGACGCTGAACCTGGTCTTTATCGGTTTGACGTCCCTTATCTGCCCCAAGCTCATCAACCGCCTTGGCTTTGCCAGGCTGGCGGCGGTGAGCAGCTTTATCGCGCTGTGCGGGGACCTTCTCATGGCCTGCAGCGTTGACTACAGCATGATTCTGGCTGGGCTGGTATTAAACGGCATCGGAGTGGGCTGATTACCAACTCCATCCACATCTTCATCGCTTCCGTGTCGGGACAGGAGGAGAACAGCAGCGGCTTTTCGATTTTCAATGCAGCCAGCCTCTCAGGCGTCAACTGCGGCATGCTCCTTGGCTCCGCCCTGGCGGAGCGGATGGGCCAGAGCCGGGTATACTTTGTGTCCTCCGCGGCCTGGGCAGTGGTGGCCCTGGTATTTATCGTGGTAGGGGGGCGCCTTGTGATGAAGAAATCCCAGGAGACTCAGGAGGGGACCAGGCGGAGGGGCCTCACCGGATTCATTTTCACGCCCAGTGTTTTAAAGTTCATCCTCTGCGTCCAGGTGCCTTACATTGTCATCAACAGCTTTACCTACTATTATGTGCCTATTTACAGCAGCAGCCATGGGCTGACAGAAAATATCTCCAGTCTCCTGATCATTGTCTGCTCCCTGTGCAGCGTGTACCTCAGTGTTTCCGCGACCGACTACCTGAGCAGGCGCTTTAAGGACAAGGCCATGTATTTGTCTACCGTGATTACCTTTGCAGGGCTTTTGTTCTTTGCCCTGAACATGAGCCTGCCGTCATTGATTGTGGCCCTGGTACTCATCGGCGTTGCAAACAGCTTTGGCGCAGCCACCAGGATTTCCTACTTCATCGGCATGAAGGAATCAGCGGCCTACGGGGAGGAAAATGCCATGGGCGCTTACGATTTTGTGGACAATGTGGGCGAGTCCACCGGTTCCATGATTTTTGCAGGAATCATTTCCATTGGGTTTTTAAACGGCATCCTTGGACTGATTGGATGCGTGGGCGGACTTAACGCAATCTACGCGCTGACGAACCGAAGGGCGGGGAAGGCGGCCGGCCTTTCACAGGAGGAGAGAGGATGAAAACTGCGTACAGAAGTAAGCTAAGAAATAAAGCAATCCTGATTTGTACTCTGTTTGCCGTGATTCTGAGCGTACTCATCGGCGGTTTGGGATATTTTCAGTACAAGATTAACATTGAGGAGAGCTACCAGAATTATGCCAAGACCATGGTGGATCTGATTTATGCCAAGATTGACATTCCCAGCCTCAGGCATACCATTGAGACAGGGGAGGAGGACCAGGCCTTTGAAGAACTCCAGGAGGAGTTAAACCACATCAAGGAAAACTCCGATGTCCAGTATGTGTATATGATTTATTACCCGGAGGGGGTGGCTCAGGGCACCGTGGCCTATGTGATGAACGGCTATACCGCCCAGGAGCTTTTATACGAGCGGGATACCATCAGCTACCTGGGGGATTTGACCTCAGAGGAGGATTTCGACCGTTCCTTCCGGGAGCAGCTCAGGGAAAGCCTGGAGCGGCGCGAGACGGAGGTGAATTATTTTAACAACCAGACCAGCGTGGCCCATGGGTTCGCGGAGTCTACGGAGTATGTAAAGACAGCCTACCAGCCGGTGTGGGACGAGGGCCGGGAGCCGGTGTGCGTCATCTGCGCCGACATATCCATGACCCGGATTTACAACAACCTGCGTTCCTACCAGATGGGGATTGTGCTGGGGGCTTTTCTGGTGGTGGCGGTGTTCCTGACCCTGTTTCTCATGGTAATCAACCGCCATGTGGTGCGCCCCATCAAGCAGATTGCCGCCCGCTCGGACGATTTCATCCGGCAGAGCGAGTCTGTGACAGATCCCTCCCAGCTCCATTTCCAACCCATTGTCACCACCACCAGGGATGAAATCCAGGTGCTGGCGGAGAGCCTGAACCACACCATGGAGGCGTTAATCCGGTATATGGTGAACCTGAAGAACATGTCCACGGACCAGGAGCGGATATCGGCGGAGCTGGACGTTGCCAAGCAGATTCAGCTAAACCTGTATCCCTGTGTGTTTCCTGCCTTTCCGGAGCGCAGTGAGTTTGACATCTATGCCTTAATGAGGATGGCGGCGCAGGCAGGGGGAGATTTTTACAATTTTTTCCTCACAGACGGAACCCACCTGTGCCTGATGGCAGGAACCGTATCCGGTTCAGGAATCCCCACCACCATGTTCGCGGCCATCATCACCACGCTGATGAAGAATTTCGGCCAGTTGGGCTACGGCCCGGCCAGAATCATGGCGGAAACCAATAACCAGATAAGCGGCAACAACCAGGCGGAGCTGACGGCGGCGGTTTTTCTGGCTGTCATTGATTTGACAAGCGGGAGGATGGACTATGTGACCGCGGGGGACATGGGGGCTCTTATTAAGCTGCCGGGCCGGCCCTTTGAGGCCCTGGAGGCCAAAAAGAGCATCCAGTTAGGACTTATGGAGCATGTGCCCTATTTCCTCAATTCCCTGAACCTGGTCCAGGGAGATATGCTCTTTCTCTACACGCCCGGTGTTTCCGAGGCAGGGACGACAGGGGCAATATTTATTCGGATACCTATGTGGCGGAGCGTCTTAACGAGATATCCAGGCAGGAGGTGGGCCTGGAGGGCATCACCCAGGCCATGGACGGGGATTTGAAGCGGTTCAGGAATTCCCGGGCCCAGGAGAAGGACAGCACCATGCTGATTTTCCGGTATTTCGGGTCATAGGCACAGGAGGCGGTTATGGGATTATATGAGATGTACTTTGACGGCGCCTGAGGAAGAAGCCTATGGAACCGAGCAGGAATACTGGGGCGACCTCTACGCCCGGCTGGACATGGAGCTGTCCGTACTCTGCGCCTACCGGCTCCGGCCGCCGGAAGAAAAAGGAGCGCTTTCCCTGAAGGAATCCGTTGTGGCCGGGCTGGTTACGGACAGACAGGAGGCGCTGGAGCTGCTGGGGCTTGAAACGCCCCGCCGGGAGCGCGGGGGGACGGGGCCAGGTGCGCCGGGAGCTTGTACGGGCCCAGGCCCATGTGATGGACCGGCTGGTGGCAACTTCCCGTTCAGGGACAAGGCTGGGGCTCAGGAACTTAAGCGCCGCCTTTGGCCTGAATAAACTGGGGGAGTTTCTGCTGATACTATCCATGGCGGTTTATTATGACGCCAAGTATGAAACCATTTTTTCGTATCTCCAGGGGGAGGGAAAAAGCTGCCCCACTATACGTCTGGCCCTTTCCCTCTATGAACTCACCTCCGCCGTCTCCATGGAGGATCGGGAAGGGGTACTGGAGGGCAGGGGCCCCCTGTTCGACTATCTGCTGTCTGTGGACTCTGTCCACCAGGCCACCAGGCCAGCCGGATGTTCGTGATTTCCGGCCGGGTTTACGGCTTTCTCCTGGGGCAGGCCCCAGAGACTCCCGCATTGGAGGGAATCGCCTCCCTGTACCTGAACAAAGAGCCCCTGGAACCTGTGTTAATCCGCCGGGAAACAGCGGAGCAGATGGAACGTCTGATTCAGGCCTGCGCCGTGGGAAAAGGGGAGGGGTGCCGGGTGGTGAACCTGTGGGGCGAACCGGGAAACGGGCGGCGCTTCCTGGTAAAGCATGGGGCGAAGAAGAAGGGCTGGAATGTGCTGTTTGTGGAGGTGTCCAGGCTCATTGACACAACCATGGCGGAGACGGCCGGGGCGGTGAAGGCCCTGATTCGGGAGTCCATTCTCACCCACTCCCTTCTGTGCTTCCTGGAAAATGAATACAGGGAGGAGGATGAGGAGGAAAGCCTGGCGTTTAAGCCCTTCCCCCCGGCCCTGGGCCTTCTCCTGGAACTGCTGTCTGAAAGGTGCGGGTTCTTTTTCTGGCTGACCAAAGAGCGGGCCGGCTACCTGACCCGTTATCCCCTGGAGTTTGCGGCGGTTGAAAGTCCCATGCTCACTGTGGGAGAGCGGATTGTACTGTGGCAGGAGTATGCCAGGACCTTCCGGCTGGAGGAGGGCGCCGATCTGCTTCTTTACGCCAATCAGTATATACTCACTGCCAAGGGAATCCGGGATGTGCTGGGCAGGGGCGAGATACTGCGGGCCGGGAGGAACGCTCCCTTTATCCGGCGGGAGGATTTGATGGCGGCGGTGAAGCAGCAGTCCGTGAACCAGTTGGGCCGCTACGCCACCCTTATCAACGCGGTGTTTACCTGGGAGGATTTGATTATTGATGAGGAACAGAAGCGGCAGATGCAGATGATTTGCAACCAGGTCCGCTACCGCAGCGTGGTGGGAGAGGAGTGGGGCTTTCACAGGAAAACTCCCTACGGCCAGGGAATCTGCGCCATGTTTTACGGCTCCCCGGGAACCGGCAAGACCATGGCGGTTCAGGTGATGGCCAATGAGCTGGGGCTGGATTTGTACCGGATTGACCTGTCCCAGATGGTGAGCAAATACATTGGAGAGACAGAGAAGAACATTTCCTCCCTGTTCAGGAAGGCCCGCAACATCAACGCCCTGCTGTTTTTTGACGAGGCGGATTCCATGTTTGCAAAGCGCTCGGAGGTAAAGGATTCCAATGACCGCAATGCCAACGCCGAGACGGCCCACCTGCTGCAGAAGCTGGAGGATTACAGCGGGATTACGATTCTGGCCACCAACTATGTGAATAACATTGACGATGCTTTTAAGCGGAGAATCAAGTTCATGGTCCACTTTGTGTTCCCGCCGGAGCAGGTGCGTTACAAGCTCTGGACCTCCATCCTTCCTAAGAAGGTTCCCTGTGAGGAGGAGATTGACTTCGAGTTTTTTGCCAGGAATTTTGAGCTGTCGGGAAGCAATATCAAGGAGGTCCTCACCAATGCGGCCTACATTGCCGCGGCCAGCCACAGGGGGCTGCTGAACGCCGATTTGGTGGAGGCGGTGAAGCTGAATTTTGCCAAGTACGGGAAAATCCTCACAGCCGGGGATTTCGGGTATTTGGGCCAATAATAGAGAAAAGAGGAAAAGGATATGACACAGGAATGGAAAACAAAATTTTTTGAAGCGCTGTCGGGGAAGCTGGAGGAGTATACCAATGACAATCTGCTCCAGCAGAATGAGGCCACCGGGGAGTGGTTCTTAAAGACAGCCTTTGCCACTTCACCGGAGAAGGAGGAGTTTGTGCCGGTGCAGGCCGTGACCTATCCGGCCAGGGCGGACGTGCTGCTGCTGGAATTGTATGTGATGCTGACGCCCGAGGTGCCGGAGGCTGCTGTGCCGGAGGTGCAGAAGGCGGTTGACGAGCTGAATGCCTACCTTCCGTGGGGTGTCTGGGGATTTATCCCACAGACGGGCATCTCTATCTGAGGGACTGCTTCCGGCTGGATACGGGGCTGGGGGCTGAGGAATGCGCCCGGGACGCCCTGACGGACTATGAGCTGATTCTGGAGGTGATGGTGGCCGCCTATCCGGGGTTAAAGGAAATCTGGAGCGGAAACAAGACATTTGAGCAGACGGTGGAGGAAAACCTGTTGAAGCGTCATTCAAGATAAGGAGGGACAGTCATGCCAGGAGGTATTTGGGACAGTATTTTAGGAGCGTTGAGCAACAAATATGCAAACGGAGCCTCGGGAATAGCCGGTTCCCTGGCCGGAGCGGCCAATTCGGCAGTATCATTGTCGTCCGATCTCACGGATGAGCAGAAGGGGAAGTCCACTGCCATAACGGGAGCCATCGGCGCTCTGTCCGGACTCCAGGGCCTGGGGGCCGGTATCGCTGATTATAAAGGCGGAAATAAGTTTGACGGCGTCATAGGGGGGATTGGAGGAGCAAGCGGAGCCTGGGAGGGCTGTTTGACATGATTGGAGGCGGGATGGCGGCCAGCGGCAACAAATCAGGAGCGGCCGCCATGGGGGCCGCCTCGGGAATCTCAGGAGCCCTGGGGGGAATCATGGGGATGATCAGCGGCGGCAAGGGATTTCGACGCCAAAAAAAGGGGGATAAAGCAGGCATGTGGAGCGGCGGCTTGGCTTTTTAGGGAGCCTTGCCGGGGCGGGCGGAGGCATCCTGGGTGCGATTTCCGGGGTTAAACAGGCCCAGAATCCAAATGCGGATACAGGGAAGCTGGATACGGGTTCGGGTATTCTTGGCATCATATCCGGTCTTGCCGGGGCCGCCGGGTCAGGGGCCGGCATGTTTACCAAGGATGAGGCCCCTGACCCTAACCCGACGCCCACGCCTTAGAGGGTGCAGATAGCGGGAATGAATGTTCAGACACGCTCTGGTACATACGTTTTTGACAGCGGGAGGCTATGGATGAAGGAGATATATGAAGCGTCTCTCCCGGCAAAATGCCGGTTTGCCCTGGAGCGGACCGGCCTTCTGGAAGAAATCCGCCGCACAGAGGAAACCGTCCTGATTTTCCGGGCATTGGCCGGGTTTGGGAAGACCCAGCTTGCCAGGCAGTTCTGTGAACAGTGGGAGGGCCGGGTGGTTTGGACGGCCTTAGACGGGCGCCGCGGCCTGGAGGACAGCCTGGGGGCAGGTATGGACCGGCTGGCAAAGGAGATGGAGGAGGGGGAAAAGAACCCCTGTCTTCTGGTGTTTGACTGTCTGGAGCAAGGGGCCGGCGGCCGGCTCTGTGAGAAGCTTTACCGTCTGGCGGCTTCCCTGCCTGAGGGCGGGAAGCTTCTGCTCCTGACCCGGGGCTATTGCCCGGAGTTCCTCTCCCGCTTTCGGATGAACGGGCAGTGCCGGATTTGGGATCAGGAGGATCTGGCCTTCACACGGGAAGAGACAGGCAGGCTGGCGGAGAAGATTCTGGGCAGAATGACGCCTGCCGGCAGGAGATGGTGAGGGAATGCCATGACACGTTGGCGGGGTGGCCCTCCCTCCTGGCCCTAGCCTGCTGGAGCTGAAAAAGAGCCGGTGGGAGTCTTACGGCCTTAACTGGCCGCTCCTGATGGAGACGTCCATGATGAACAGCTTTTTGTCCTGGGAGCTGGCCGGGAGCCTGACCCGGGAGGAGGAGGATTTCCTGACCCGGACCTGCGGAATGGACCGGCTGGAGGAGGGAGTCTGCGACAAGGTCCTGGGGATTGATAATTCCCGCCATATCATGGACGGCCTGCTGGTAAAGCAGGCGCTGCGCTGCCATCCTCAGGGGAGACGGCGGCGTGGGCCGGAGCAATCCGCCTGTTCTTTAAAGGGAGGGCCGGCGATGACTGGAAGATAACAGCCTGTAAAGTGGCGGAATATTACCTGGAGAAGGTGGATTACCCTGAGGCGGCCCGTCTGGCCCTGGAGCTTTGCAACAGGGAGCTGGTTCTTAAAACATTGAAGCGCTTTGGGGACGAGATGCTTAAGGACGGCGACGGCAGCGGCCTGGAGGCATGTATCTGTTACCTGGAGGATGGGGGCCTGCCCGGCGTCCAGATGACGGCGGAGCAGAATCCCGCCCTTATGACGGAGGTCCTGGGAATCGCGGCTCAATTTTACTATAAGACCGGCCGGCCCGGGCAGATGGAAGCCTGTCTCAATCAGGCGGACAGCGCCTTTGGAAAAGAGAATAAGTACGGTATGTACCGGGGGCTTTATAAAGGGCTGCTTAAATTTAAGGAGGATCCGGACAAATATACCAGGCAGATTCACAACGCCCGCTTCTTTCTGGAGGAAAATGGCTGTCCCCTGCCCTATCTGAAGGAGAGAGAGCTGGAAATCTTAAGGGGGCTGGAGCGTTCCGGGAAGGAAACCAGGGGAAGGAGGCTGAGGGTTTCTATGTTTGGGGAGTTCTCCGTGGAAGCGCTGGAGGACCACAGGCTGCTATCCTGGCGGACCCGCAAGGGGGGAGAGCTTTTTGCCTGTCTGATTGAGCTTGACGGCCAGGCGGTGGGGCGCAGGCAGCTGCTCCAGAAGCTGTGGGAGGACCAGTTGCCCGACAATGCCATCACCATGCTCCACAATATGTTTTACAATATCCGAAAGGAGCTGTCCGCCTACAATATGGCAGGGCTGATTCAGTATAAGGATAAGATGTACAGCATCTCCATGGAGGAGCTGGAGACGGATCTTCCGCGTATCCGGCGGATTTGCGGCCTGGTTGAGAAGAAGAAGCTTCCTGAGCTGTTAAAGTGCAGGGAGGATTTCCGGCGCTTTTGGGGACATTATCTGGAGAATATGGACAGCGGCTGGATTTCCCAGCTCAGGGAATACTACGATATGCGCTTTTATGACGGCTGCATGCTTCTGGCCGGGGACGCCATGAACCGCGGGGACTATGAGGAAACAGCCGTATTTTTAAAGAACGCCCTGCTCATCAACAGCTATTCTCAGGAGGCGGTGGGAAAACTGCTGATGTGCTACGGCGCCATGGGCAATTTGAAGCAGGTGAAGGCAGAGTACCAACGGTTCGCCGCCCTGCTGAAAGAGGATTTGGGGCTTGGGCCGGACAGGAAGCTGTGGGAAATCTACCAGCAGGCCCTGGGGTGTGTGAAAGGGGAGGATGAATCTTCATGACAAAGGCCATTATGGACGGTTACCTGGAACAGGTAAGGGAGCTTGCAGCCCGCTGCCTTAAGTTTGCTCTTGAGGGGAAGGGGGAACCGGGGGAAGCCCTGGAGCTTAAAGGGCGGGAGGAAGGGTTTTGGTCCGGCTGGGGCGCCAGGCAGGAGGAGGGGGAGCTGATTCCCATGGAGTACCTGTGCCGCATCACAGGGTGTACGGACTTTGAGCGCCACAGCGTCCTTATGGCGTTGGCGTGGGAGCTGGATGATGGGACGGGGGGAGAAAAAGAGCTGCCTCTCACCCCCTCCCTTCTTTTTAAGACCTGGCCCGGGACTCTGTCATCCCTGGAGTATTACCAGGCTTTCCGGGAGGATTCCCGCCTGATGGAACTCTTTTTTACCTCAAAACCCCAGGATTCCCCTTATATGGGCCGCCCCATGGGGCTGAGGGAGCGGGTTCTCTCCTTCTTCCTCTGGGATTTGAGGGAAAGCCCCAGGCTGCGGCCTTTTCTCACCGGGCATCCGCCCCAAAGGGAGCTGCCCCCGCTGCAGGAGGGACAGCCGGACATCGCCTCCATTTTAAAGGACAGGCCCTGTGTGGCCGAGGTCTGGGGGCCGGAGGGGAGCGGACGAAGGTTCTGCATCCGGCGGTGCTGCGGGCAGTTGGGGCTCACGGCTTACGAAATCCATCTGGAGCGGCTGGCCCAATGGGGGGAGAAGGAGTGGGAGGAAATCCTTGGGGAGCTGAGGCTGGAGTTTCTGATTTTCCAGGCCATTCCGGTGCTGGTGGTTCCAAACCGCCTGGGTTCTGGCCGGGAGGGCGGCCGGGGCCGGGGACGGGGATGGCCGGAGCGGGTCTGGGAGATGGCCGAGGCGCTGCGGCCTGTGTGCGGGCTGGTTTTTATTGTGGCCACGGGAAGGATTTCCGGCTGTCCCGACAGCCTGTCCGGGGAGCGTCTGGCCCTGGAGGTCCGGGACTTGAGCCTCAATGAGAAACGCCGGATCTGGCTTTGGGAGAGCCGTCCCTACCGTCTGGAGGAAGGGGTGAGGCCGGAGGAGATGGCAAACCTGTTTCTCTTTACCTGGGGCAATATAAAGCGGGCTTTCAGCCAGGCGGACTGTCATGCCAGAAGCCAGGGGAAGGAGGCAATCGGCAGGGAATCCCTCCGGTATGGCTGCTACAGCCTGCTGGGCAATTCCATGACCAGCAGGGCGGCGCGGATTCCCCTGGTCTATGGCTGGGACGATCTGGTGCTGCCCCAGTCCCAGAAAGGAGCCCTTCTGTCAGCCTGCGGCCAGGTAAAACACAAGCACCAGATATACGAGTCCTGGGGATTCCAGCGAAAAATGCCTTACGGAAAAGGCGTCAGCATGATTTTCTCCGGCCCTCCGGGAACCGGAAAAACCATGGCGGCCCAGGTGGTGGCCCTGGAACTGGGAATTGAGCTTTATAAGATTGACCTGACCGCTGTGGTGAGCAAATATGTGGGGGAGACGGAGAAAAACCTGAATGAGATATTTGAGCAGGCCAGGGAGAGCCAGATTGTGCTGCTCTTTGACGAGGCGGATGTGCTGTTTTCCAAGCGCACCGAGGTCAAGGACGCCAATGACAAGTACAGCAATATGGAGGCGGCCTTTCTCCTGCAGAAAATGGAGTCCTACGAGGGAATCACCATCCTGGCCACCAACCTGATTCAGAATTTTGACGAGGCCTTTAAGCGCCGCGTGAAGTTTGTCATTGATTTCCCCTTCCCCAACGCAGCCCAGCGCAGGAACTGTGGCAGAGGGCCCTTCCCTCCCAGGCTCCGGCGGGGGAGCTGGATTACGAATATCTGGCCTCCCGTTTTGAACTGTCCGGCAGCAATATCCGCAATGTGGTTCTCCACGCCGCTTTTCTGGCCGCCTCGGGAGAGGGGAGGATTACCATGAGGGAGATGCTTCTGGCGCTGAAGAATGAGTTTTCCAAGAGCGGGAAGATTCTCACAAAGGAGGACGCGGGGGAATACTACATGTTTTTGCCTGGAGGTGAGGCCCATGTTTGAAATGCTTAAGAACAAGAGAAGGAATGCGCTGCCCTTTACCAGGTCCGAGGGAATATTTTCTGTTAAATCCTCCTTGGGGCGGAGCATAAAAAAAGCCTCACTGGCTACCGGACCGTGGACTCTTCCCGTCGGATTGATGAGGCCCTGCGGTTTGAAAATTCCTACGGCAATATTTCCTTTGGAAGAGACCGGAAAAAACAGCTCACCATCCTGGTCAGTGAAAAACGCCGCCACAACAGCGGGAACATTGGGGAGAAGGAAAAGCAGCTCTTTCAGAGCCGGCAGACGGAGCGTCCCATGGGGCGGGGCAGGACCATTTACAATCCCGGAGGGCGGGAGGAAGGCGCCTTTGCCTTCCAGTATCACCCGGGAGTGTCCCGCTTTGAGATGATGGAACGGATGAAGCAGTATCTTTCCTCCCACAACCAGACCACTCTGGAGCAGATGATGTCCTTCATGACCACCAGGGAGGACATGGAGAGACGCCGCCTTCTGGAACCGGCCAGGCGGGAAGCGGTCGAGAAGGGGGACCGGCCGGGAGCCCGGCTCCTGGCTCGCAGACAGGAGGAGGAAGAGCGCCTTCTCACCGGGAAAAGGCAGATGGAAAATCGCTTTAACCTGAAGCTGGTCCAGGCCATGAGGGAGGCCAGGGAGGCGGAAGACTTTGACCAGGGAGCCCTTCCCCTGCAGACGGCCTTTGCCAGGGCGCTTTTAAAGGACGGGATCCCAATCCAGCCCGGCAGGCCGCCGGGGGAGGATGAGACGGACGCGCCGGAAGGCGTCCTGCCGGAGGATGGGGAGGCGGAGGGCGTGTTGCCTTAGGCCGGGAGGCGGGGAGCGTGTTGCCTTAGGCCGGGGACGTCAGAGAACGGCCCGCGGGGTGCCGCCCTCAAGTGTTAGAAAAAATCGTGTTGTAGATTGAAATGTTTATAAAAATGTAGATAATAGAGGGTTATAATTAAAAGCAGCAAGTTAAACAAAAGAACTCCCGGGGACGGGGAGCGCCTCAACATGAGAGGGCTCGAGAAACCCTGGGGAGGAATCACACAGGGAAAGGAGGGAACTGGTTTCCCCCATCACAGGGCATGCCCGGAGGGATGTGCGGAAACCAGGGACAATATGGCAGAATATTTATCACCCGGCGTATATGTTGAAGAATTTGATTCTGGAGCCAAACCGATGGAAGGGGTGGGCACCAGCACCGCGGGATTTATCGGTCTGGCGGAAAAGGGGCCCGTCGTAGGGGTTCCGCAGCTGGTGACCAACTTTGCGGATTTTAAGAGGATCTATGGGGGATACTTGTCGGAGAATGAGTTCGGCGCGTACCGCTTTCTGGCCTACGCGGTTGAGCATTTCTTTATAAACGGAGGCTCCCGCTGCTTTATCGCCAGGGTTGCCCCCTCCGATGCAAAGCAGTCCGCAGGCAATGCTCCTTCCCCGGAAAGCCCGGCGGTTGAATTCATTGCCCGCAACCCCGGCATCTGGGGGGACAAGATTACGGTGACTGCCGCGCCGTCCTCCAAGGCGAAAACCCAGGTTCTGGAAGTGATTGAGGCCGGCGGGGAGAAAAAATACCGTGTCAAGAACGGCGCCGGATTCCAGCCCGGAGACGTGGTTGCCTTTTCTGTAAAGAATGAGGATGAGGTGGTATATAACCGCGTGGTTTCCAACCAGGACAACCAGATTACCTTTGCGGAGGAGTTCCCCTCCGATGTGGTTGACACGGACCTGGCTCCTGTGAGGACAATCTCCACCTGCGAGCTGAACCTGGAAATCCGGTACGAGGATCAGACAGAGAGCTATGAGAACGTATCCTTTAATGTCACCTCGCCTAACTATATTGACAAAAAGCTCTCCAGGTCCGATTTGGTATTCGCCTCCTATGTGGGGACGCCTTCCAAGGCCCCGGTTCCTCCCTTTGAGGAGTTCACCGGCGGCGTTTCCCCGGTCATCAGCCTGGCAGGAGGAAGCAATGGCTCTGTGGGCAATATAAGCGCGGCTGATTTTATCGGAACAGATAACGGGGCGGGAAGAAGAACGGGCATCCAGGCATTTGTGGACAACGATGTAGTGTCCATCATGGCGGTTCCCGGGATCACGGATCCCAATGTCCAGCTGACCCTGGTTGCCCACTGTGAGAATCTCGGAAGCCGTTTTGCGATTCTGGATATTCCCAGGGAATACCGCAAGATACAGGATGTGACCGCCCACAGGGAGATTTTTGACAGCACCTACGCGGCCCTGTACCATCCGTGGCTGGAGGTGTTTGACCCCCTGGATAAGAAGAACATCGCCCTTCCGCCCTCCGGCTCCGTAGCGGGTATCTACGCCAGAAGCGACAATACCAGAGGCGTACATAAGGCGCCCGCCAATGAAGTGGTGCGCTCCTGCGTGGGGCTGGACTGCCAGTTTAACAAGGGAGAACAGGACATCCTCAATCCCAAGGGCGTAAACCTGATTCGCATTTTCCCGGGACAGGGCATCCGGGTATGGGGCGCCAGAACCGCGTCCAGCATGGAAGCTGGAAATATATTAATATCCGCCGTCTCTTCATTTTCATTGAAGAGTCCATCAAGGCCAACACTAACTGGGCGGTATTTGAACCCAACGACGAAGTGCTGTGGGTGCGGGTACAGCGGACCATCACTGTTTTCCTGACCAATCTCTGGAGGAACGGCTCCCTGGCGGGAAGCTCTACAGACGAAGCGTTCTTTGTGAATATAGGCAGAAATACCATGAGCAGGATGATATTGACAACGGCAGGCTCATCTGCGTCATTGGCGTGGCGCCTGTGAAACCGGCTGAGTTCGTAATCTTCAGAATCACTCAGAAAACCAATGAGTCGGCAGAATAATATGAAAGGAGAATATTCAGATGGCTTATCCACACGGTAGATTTAGATATAAAGTTGAGATTGACGGTCTGGATGCAGGCGGCTTCTCAGAAGTGAGTGGTTTTGATGTATCCATTGACGTTATGGAATACAGGGAGGGCGACATGGTCCAGACTCCCATGAAGATACCGGGACTGAAAAAATACAGCAATATCACCCTGAAACAGGGCCTGGCGGACTCTATGGTACTCTATGACTGGATTATCACCGGCGTAGACGGAGCGGTTGACCGCAAGACCATAACCATCACCCTGTTGGACGAGGAGGAGGCCCCGGCCGCATCCTGGCAGGTAATCAACGCCTGGCCGGTCAAGTACACTGCGCCGGACTTTAACGCCACATCATCAGAGGTGGCCATCGAGTCCCTGGAAATCGCCCATGAAGGAATGGTGCGGGTATCCTGACAAAAACCCGCCGTAAAATTCATCTGTATCTTAATACCTGGCTTGGGAGGACAAATCCCGGGCCGGGTTATTTGCATAGACGGCCTTTTGTGCCGGTCTTAACTGTTAATACGGCGGCGGACGCCATAAATCATGTTTGGAATGGGAGGCAGGTTTTAATGCGTCCGCTCCAGGCAAAATAAAAATACCAGGAGGTTTACAGTGGAAGAATTTGAGACTGAATTCAGCTTTACGCTGCCCAAAGGATTTGTAGACAAAAACGGCGCCATTCACCGGGAGGGCGTCATGAGGCTGGCCAACGCGGGGGATGAGATCCTGCCCTTAAGAGATCCGAGAGTACAGCAGAACCCGGCATACCTGACCGTCATCCTCTTGGCCCGGGTCATCACAAAGCTTGGGACCCTTCCCACAGTGGACACCAATGTGATTGAACGGCTGTACACCATGGATTTGGCATACCTGCAGGATCTGTACCAGCGGGTCAATACAATGGAAATGCCGGTCTACAGGACCATCTGTCCGCACTGCGGCGAGGAAATTGAGGTTCCTGTAAATTTTATGGAAGCCGGTCTATAAGCACGTATCCTGAAGATAAGATTTACGAAGAGGCTGCCTTCATCGGCTATTATATGCACTGGAGCCATAATGAAATCATGAGATTAAGCCATAGGGACCGGCTGAGATGGTGTAAGGAAATATCCAAGATTAACAGCAAATTAAACCAGGAACCGGAGAATGTATTCAAGCTTTAGAAAGCCTGGGGAAAGCGAGAGAAAGACATGCCGATTATCAATGGAAAGAAACGTTATATTCCGGAAGCTGCGCCCAAGCCTGCGGCGGAGAAGAAACGCTATGTTCCGGTTGAGGACAATACGCCCCCCGCGCCTGTGAAGCGTTATATAAAGGGCGGTTCCCAGTCCGATTCAAACAACAAGGATTCCACCAAGAAATATGTAAAGGGCTATGAGTTTGAAGTCAGGATTGACCTGATTAAGATTTCGTTTCATAAGATTATCAACTTAGGGGGCGAGATTGAGACGGAAACCTTTGTGGAGGGGGGCAGCAACATGACGCCGGTAATCCGCCAGAAGCCGCGCCAGCGCCGGGAAACCATTATTTTTGAAAAGGGACTCACGGAGGACGCGGGAACGGACTTCTTTACTTTGCTGCGCCAGGGAATGAAAATCACCAATATCCTGATTTTTGTCCGGCTCAACGGTAAGATTGTGCGGATTTTCAGCATTGATGAGGGACTGATTGTGTCAAAAAAATATACGGAGCTGGACGCCAATTCCAGCACCCTGCTGATTGAACGCCTGGAGCTGGCCCACAGCGGGATTTCCGATGTTCCCCTTCCTTAAATCCTGTCTTACATTTGAGGGGAACCGCGGCATGGCGGCAATCAGGGAGGTGACAGACGTTGGATAAGAAAGAGAAAAAGGTTCTCAGGCCTTTTCTTCCGGCCGGTCCATGGCTGGGCCAGGGGATGGGGTTTTTGCAGTTTTCCCGCAGGATTTGGGAGCAATATTCAGTATTTGGAAGCTATGACTGGGGGCCGGCTGTCATGGCTTACCTGTTCCCCTCTGGGGGAGAAGAGGGGGAGGACAAGAGGCCGCTGTGGGAAACCATACAGATTACCCTGAACCTGCTGAAGGTGTATTTTAATTCAAAGGGCGTCCTGCCGGGGGCGGCGGGCAATTCCCTTGTGTTTCAGGCAAATATAGAGCGCATCATCGACCATTACCTGGAACGGATCCGCATGGAGGATGACAGGGCTTTCAGGCAGCTTGGCAGTCTGTACCTGGAGGGGAGGGGACTGTCTGAGAAAGTTCTTGAGAAATCCTTTGAAAAGGCTTGAAAAAAACTGGCTTAAAAAGGATTTTCCCCACCGTAAAGACGGGGGGAAACATGCTCCTTTTGCGGGATTGCGGCCGCAGATGTCTTTTAAAGTTTCACAGCGGATGTTGAAAACGGTTTTTGCCCATGGCCGCATGATGAACGGGAAGGAGCGTTTTCAACAGGCAGGTATCCGGCAGCAGCGGATTTTCTATACCGAGGCGCTGAGAAATCAGGCCATGAGGCAGACGAAGCAGGAGATTTCCCGTCTCCTTGGACGGAGCCTGGACGAGGCGGAAGGGCAGAAGCTGAGCCGGTATTTTGGCAGCATGGGTGTGGAAGGGCTGGTCCGCCACGCGGAGTTTGACGCTTATGAGACTATGGCCAGACAGGCAGTGGAGCAGCTCCGGTTTGGCCAGGCGCCTGAGAGGGGGAGGAGGCCCCTTCCCACGGACCAGGCCCCAGGCTGTCCAGCGCCATGGGACGCAAGCCGGGGAAGAAACCGGTTTTCTTACAGAAAGAGGCAGGGAAAGCCTGGTACGGAGCCTGGCAATGGATATGGACGGCTTTCAGCTATGGAGGGATGGCAGGAGGTTACAGGGAAGCCCATTGAGCGTTTTGTCCCCCTTGGGGACAGCCGGGGAGCCTGTCCGAAAAACCGAATCCGGCCAGGGAGACGGAGGGAGCAGCCTGACGGCAGAGAGTTTTACCTATGGCGGGGCAGAGAGCATTTTAAGAAAGCTTGCCTGGAGCGGGGCCGGAGGTGGAGCGGGAGAAATACTCAGGAGAGCGGCGGAAGAAGCGGCCGGGAAAGCGGCAGGAGAGATAGCAAGGCGAAGGGCAGGGGAAATAACCGGCGCGGCAGTGGAAGCAGCCGGAGAAACGGCTGGAGAAATCGTCAGGAGAGCGGCGGAAGAAGCAGCCGGGAGAGCAGCCGGAGAGATAGCAAAGCGAAGGCAGGGGAAATAACCGGCGCGGCAGTGGAAGCCGCCGGAAAAACGGCTGGAGAAATCGCTGGGAGAGTGGCAGCAGAAGCAGCCGGAGAAACGGCTGGAGAAATCGTTAGGAGAGCGGCGGAAGAAGCAGCCGGAGAAAACGCAAAGCGAAACGCAGGGGGAATAACCGGCGCGGCGGCAGAATCAGCCGGAGAATGGGCCAAAAAATAGCCGGGAGTATGCCGGCAGAAATAGCCGGGAACATGCCCGGAATACTGTTTTCAGACATAACCGGCAGTGCGCCCGCAGACATAATCGATGGCGCGCCCTGGGCCGCAGACCGGGATATAGTCTGGAAAATATCCGGGACAGGGACAAAGGATGGAGCCGGGAGAAAAACCGGAAATGAAGCCGGAGTTGCGGACGGAAAAAGCGACGGGGCAGCAGCCTGGAAGAGGGCCGGTAATGCGGCAGGGGACACTGCCGGAGACGGAAGCCAATTTACAATGTTTCTGGAAAGAAGGATATTGGGAGCGCTGCAAAAGCTTTTTTCCCCGTCTTTGACGTCAAATATGGCCACGGAGTCTGAGAGCCGGGCCTTTTCTGAAGGCATGTCTTACGGTCCCGGGTTTCCGGCCAGGGGCTGGAGTCTGTCAGGGGAGATATCAGGCCTCTATGACTGGCCCGTTTACCGCAGCTTTTATGGGGAAATACCGGGGGAAGCCGGACTTACCTATATGTGGAACCGGCATCAGCAGCCGGAGAAGGGGGCGGCCTTCGGGGCAGGGCAGCCGTCTGTTTCTCCGGGAAACCTGCTTCAAAAAATTGCCGGCCTGGACGCCCGGACGAACAGCCTCGGAGGAGCATTCCCTCCTTCCATAATCCACACCTTGGCCGGGGGCCGGACCTTGGGCCGGGGCGGTATATCCGGTTATGGCCCGGAAGGAACGCGGCCGGAGAGAAATGTAACGTATCTCCATGTTCTGACCCGGACTGCGAAGCAGGCCGGAACGTCCGGCGATGTCCCCGGCATTCTTAAGAGGATTGCCGCCGGCCAGGAGAAACATGTATTAAGCCGGAACAGCTCCCTTCCGGGCAGCAGCAATTTACCTTTACAGCAGAAGCCTTTTCTTCAAGAACCGGCTTATGAGCAAATCCACAGGGCGCCAGGGGAGGAAGGGGGCGTCTCCAGGTGGGTTGACACTGGTTCAGACCAGGGGGGTATCTTTGCCTATGCGCCTGCCGGGCGTCCGCCGGGTCTCATTGGCCGGGCGGCGCGCAGATATTTCCGGCCCTATGTCGGAATCCTCCAATTTGCAGATGGGGATCAGCTGCGGAGCCGCAGCCGGCCATCTTCTGAACCCTTCCCTTTCCCACAGCCAGGCCTCTCTGTGGTATACAGGCAGCCCAATGTGGATTTCCAGAAAGAAACCGGCCCGGAGCATACAGAGCGGACGCAGCAGCTTCTGGAGAGGCTGGAGACGAGGATTACCAAACAAGAATATACCTTGGAAGAGGAGCGGCGCAGGACAGGGCAGCTGGAGGATCTTTTGTCACAATACGCAGATGATAATAAGCGTATGCAGCAGGAACATGGTTCCGGGCCCCGGCCTGTGCAGACGCTTTCCCGGAAAATGATGGGGCAGATTAAAACAGAGCTTCATAGGGAGCGCATCCGCTATGGGTTAGACTGACGGAAAGCTTTGCAAATCACTCCTTATAGTGAGGCAATCACCGTATTTTTATAATATTCACGCCATGGGAGGCCGGATAACACCGGCGCTTACATGGCGTTTTTATACGTCCACAGCTTTCAGTTCCATAACAGGGACTGCCTTAGAACGTGTCTGAACATCCATTCCCGCCATCTGCACGCCCCGGTATAGTTGGCCCCAATTCAGTCAGCGCAGTCTACCGCGCCTCCCTCACAGGGGCCAACTATACGGGAAGTGTTGCGCACAGTTGTCAGAAAGCAATGTTCAGACACGCTTTGGGAGGTTAATCCGGCTTAAATTCCTTTTCAGGGTGTGATAGGACAATTACCACGGTTCATATAATGCAAAAACAGGGTATATAAGGGATGGAAGATGGATATCGAGGAAATGAAACATATAGATATTATGAGCGTCCACAGGGACAGCCTGGTGGATATATCCTCTGTGACAGTGGACGAATCAAAACCGAAAAATGAAAGAATTCTGGACTTTATTGAGAAAATCAAAAATCCATATTGTTTTAAATGCGGAGACACCGTTGTGTCTGTTCAGTTTTCCGATACGGATTATACCTTTCAGGACGCTCTGGTCCAATACCTGAAAAATAAAATGGAATAAAATGTCCGGAAATTTGAGCAGGGACAGGGAGTGTTTTTTATGTGCAAGGTGAACTGGCGGGCATTTGCCTACTATCGTCTTTCTAAAGAGGACGATTTTTATCTCCGTCATGGGATATCTGCAAAGAAAATCAAAGATGAAAGCAATAGCATAACCAACCAAAGGAGATTGGTTCACAGATTCCTGAATTCAAAGGAGGAAATTGTGCTTGTAAATGAGTTTGCGGACGACGGCTTTACCGGACTTGATTATGAGCGCCCTGGTTTTCAGAACATGCTGAGCCGGATTCCGGAGGAAAGGATAAATTGCATTATAGTAAAAGACTTTTCCAGATTGGGGCGGGATTATTTAGAGAACTGCCGCTATATTGAGCGCATATTTCCTGAAATGGGAATCCGGTTTATTTCAATTAATGATAATTATGACAGTTCGGCAGAGCGGACACAATCAGACAATATTATTATCCCATTTAAAAATCTCATCAATGAAAATTATTCCAGAGACGCATCTGTAAAAATACGAAGCCACATGGCTGTAAAGTGGGAGGCGGGGGATTTCATTGCGCCCTTTGCGGTGTATGGTTATAGAAAGGATGAAGAAAATCCCAATTTACTGATTCCTGATCCATACGCATCGAAAGTGGTTTCCCACATATTTTATATGAAAGTAAGAGGAATGAGCCAGAAAAGCATTGCAAAATACCTGAACCGGGAAGCGTCCTTACGCCTCTTGCCTACAAGGAATCTACGGGCAGCAGATATAAGACGGCCTTTAAACGGAAAAACAGCCTGCAGTGGAGTGAAAATATGGTTTTGCGGATACTGTCAAACCGGATTTACACAGGAGTGCTGGAACAGGGAAAGATTAGAAAGGTAAATTATAAAACACACGCCAGAAAATGTGTTCCAATGAGCGAATGGATTCGGCATCCCCACAGTCATCAGCCGGTTGTTGACAAATTTATCTTTGACATAGTCCAGCATCTGCTGGAAATTGACACCAGACTGGCTCCCGGAAATGAAGAGCTGCATCTGTTTTCCGGTTTGCTATACTGTGGAGACTGCAATATGCCGTTGGTGAGGAAGAGGGAGAAACACGGCTCAAAGGAATATATCTATTATCTGTGTTCCGGCTGGAAAAAGAGCGGTCAATGCAGCAGCCACCGCATTAATGAGAGGAAGCTGTATGAAAGAGTGCTGAAAACCTTGCAGATTTATATGCAGGTACTGACAGACCGAAAGAAGGCCCTCCCGGAACCGGACTGTGAGCCGGCAGGCAATTACCGGAAAGAAATAATCAGACAGGAGTCTGAGATGCTCCATAGTCAGGTAAACAAAGTGAACCGGGCAAAGCTTTCCCTGTATGAGGACTATAAAGAGGGAATTTTAGACAGGGAGGAGTATGAGGAATTTCGGGAAATGTACCATGAGGAGGAAGAGGGGATAAAGGAAAAATTAGACCGTTTAGAAGAAAAGCGGAAGCATTGTGAAGCCGGTGGAAGGAAAAATTCGGAGTGGATGGATCGGTTTAAACAATGCAAAGGAATCAATTCCTTAGACCGCGGGATTTTAGTTTTGCTGGTCCATCATATAGAAATACAAAAAGACCATTCACTGAAGATCAGATTTTATCACCGGGATGAATTTGAAAAACAATGAAGGAGCTTCACTGGGAGGTAAAGACAATTGGCGAGAAAGAGTAGAAAAGGTCAGCGGCCGGATGTCCAGCAGTCAGCCAAGGTGATATGGCGCTGCTGCTCCTACTGCCGGCTGTCAGATGAAGACCCCTCAGGACGAATCAGCAATTCAATTGAAAACCAGAGAAATCTCAACAGGCTTATATGAATCAGCGCCCGGATTTGGTCTATGCCGGTGAATTTATTGACGACGGTAAAAGCGGAACAACCTTTTCAAGGGAAGGTTTCGTCCGCATGATGAAAGAAATTACGGCGGGCCATATCAACTGTATTGTTGTAAAAGATTTATCCCGCTTCGGACGCAATTACATAGATACGGAAGACTATATCACCAAAGTTTTTCCGTTTTTAGGGGTGCGTTTTATCGCTGTCAATGACGGGATTGATACAATCTCTGAGGATTTTCATGAGAAGCTGCTGGAGATGCGGTTAAAAAATTTGACTAATGACTTATATGCGAAACAGGTATCGCAGAATGTAGGGCAGGCCTTTGACGAAATGGGGGAGGAGGGAATCTGCCATGGGCCCGTTCCTCCATATGGTTATTTGATCTGCAGCGGCGATTCAGGAAGGAGGCATTTGGTTATCGATGAGGAGGCTGCGGATATAGTAAAAATGATTTTCTCCCGTTTTTTAAAGGGTGAAAGCTTCCATGCAATTACAAAGCGCTTAAACGATTGTCACATTGCGCCGCCCATGCGGCATTTTAGTGATTTGGGATTGTACAAGTCAAAATGCCACGAAAAAGAAACACAATGGTACAGGTCCACTGTAAGGCTCATTCTGGAAAATCCGGCGTACTGCGGCTGTCTGGCAGTAAAAAGCACAGCTGTTCTTTGTACAGAGGAATTCCCAACCATAAAATTCCAAAGGAAGAATGGAAATTCGTATATCACACACATGAAAAACTGATTTCAAAAGAAGAATATGAGGAGGTCCAAAACATGCTGGAGGACAGGAAAAGACGGAGTCCGGGAGCAGGCCCGGCCCCTGAGGGCAGGCCTGCCAATCTATACGCGGGAAAAATGCGGTGCGGCTGCTGTAACAGGCCTTTGAGAAGAGATTATTTTAAAAACAGGAAGGGGAAAAGAACCTTTTATCAGTGCTGTGAAGGATATAAATATAAAAGTACGGCAACCCCATGTAAAAGCTGTTATATCAATGAGGATAAGCTGGGAAGGATTATTAGGGAACTTTTAGGCAAGTATAATCAGCTTTTTTTGGAAAAACCGCACCTTGGAGATACCTTGATGGAAGGCCCGGGGATAAATAGGGATTCAGAAGAAGGACGGCTGACGAGGGAATTAATTGAAATTTTCATTAGGAAGATCACGGTCGCCGGTTCATCGAAGCTTAAGATAGAATTTACCTTTAGAGATGCCCTCCTGCCTTACTGCGCCCCGGGGAAGGAATAGGAGGTGGGGGATTTTGAAAGAGAAGTATCTTATCTGTTATTTAAGATTGTCCCGGGAGGATGAAGAAAGAGGGATTGAGAGCAACAGCATAACAAACCAGAGAAGAGTTCTGGAAGATTTTGTAAAAAACAATGAACAGCTTAAAAGGCGCCCCAAACTGGAATTCGTGGATGACGGTCACAGCGGAACCAGCTTTGACAGGCCCGGCATGCGTAAGGTATTGGAATTGGCAGAGAGCGGGAATGTATATTGCATAATAGTGAAAGATCTTTCCAGGTTCGGCAGGAATTACATAGAGGTGGGGGACTATCTGGAACATATTTTTCCTGTATTGGGAGTGCGGTTTATCGCTGTCAATGATAGTTTTGATACAGATGACTACAGGGAGGAGGTTCCGGCCATGGAGATAGCGGTGAAGAACATCATGAACAGCTATATGAGCCGGGAACAGTCTTATAAAGTAAAAAAGTCCATTTATCAGCAAAGGCGCACCGGAGAACATGTTGGAGCAGGCGCGCCCTACGGCTATAAAAAGATCAGGGGGTATGGCAATAAGCTGTTTGTGGATGAGGAGGCGGCGGCTGTAGTGCAGAGGATATTCCGGCTGACCCTGGAGAACGCGGGGAGAATGGAGATAGCCAGGATCTTAAATCTGGAGGGAGTATTGACGCCCGGAGACTATAAAAAAAGCCAAAAAAGCCAAGCTCTTCCCTTTGAGAGAAAGGCCGATTGGAGCGCCGCGGCGGTAACAAATATCCTTAAAAATAAGGCGTATATAGGCACTGCCGTTTTGGGCCGGCATTACAGGCCCCAGATGGGGAAAGGGTATGTAAAAAAGGCGCCCAGGCAAGACTGGGTCGTCATTGAAAAGGCGCACCCCGCCATTATTGGTGAAAGCGATTTTCAGCTGGTTCAGGAGGGATTCAGACCATTTAACGGCGGATTTGTAAAATCGGACAGGCTGCTGTCGGGCCTGCTGTTCTGCGGACATTGCACAAAGGCGATGTCTGTTAGAACGAGGGCCGGGGGGAGGTATTGTTATTGTGACAGCCATCGGGTGAATCCTCAAAAATATGTGTGTAATCGGGAACAAATCCTTCTGGCAGACTTGGAGGAGATCCTGTTAAAGGCAGTGAAAATACAGCTGGGTTTGGCTGAGGTAAGGGACTGTATAAAAGCGGCGGCGGCTTCAGGGGTAAAAAGACCGGCCGGAGAGGGAGATTCTGCCGTTCCCCAGGGGAGGGAGGGCCTTCGGCAAAAGAAAAAAGCATTGTATGAAGCATACAGGGCGGGAAAGCTCCCTTTGGAAGCTTATATGAGACGGAAACAGGAAATCAACTGCGGGAGGGAGCATTTGGAAAAAAGGAGAAGGGTGATAAAGGTAATACGGAGGCTGAGAAGAAAAAGCGGAACTTATAAATGTAACAGAGAGGTATAAGGATTTAGATGAACTGGCAAGAGATGCAGCAAGGGAATTCGTTGATAAAATTTATATTTATGACAAAAACAGAATTAAAATCCAATACAAATACAAGGACCCATACATTCAGGGGTAACTACGAAAATTCACACCTGGCTTGACGCCACCACCGATTATGACGCCCACCAGACACAAACCGATATTCACCTTCATATTGCTGATAAGCATAGGCAGCGATCCGGGGAGGAGCACCTTTATAAGCACATCCTTCCTGCGCCGCCCAGGGAATAAATCAGCTTTATTTTCTCTGTGTCCATCTGTGTAAATCCGGTATACAGGGTTAGAATGGAGCCGAATACAGCCACAGACACTGCAGCAACGATAATCGTTTTCATATTATTGCCCAGCCACACGATGAGAAGCGGGGCCAGGGCGGACTTGGAAGGCTGTTGAGGAGGACGAGGAAGGGTTCCAGAATCTGGCCATACTTTTGCTGGACCACAGCAAAAGGGCGCAGGCCAGGCCAAAAACAGTGCAGAGGGCAAAGCTCACAAGGGTTTCTAAAAGTGTAACTCCCGTGTGAAGGAAAAGGCTTCCGTCCCTTGTCATCGTCACCAGACATTTGGCGATCATGGTGGGGGAGCTGAAGATAAAGCTGTCTATCCAGTGCATGTCGGCAGCCAGTTCCCACAGGCCAGAAGGAGTACCAGCAGCATGATGCGGCAGATGGTGACCTGACGGTGGCGGCGCAGCTCTCCGATAACGAAGGCCTGCTGTGCTACGGACATTTCACAGGTGGAACAGGCGTCCTGATTAGCGGCGCGCCGGTTGGGCCGGCGGCTGCGGACTGTATTTTTAATCATAAATTTTCAGCTCCTTCCACACCGTATTAAAATAGTTGGAGAATTCCGGGCAATTGCGCCGGTCCAGTGAGCGGGTGCAGCCTGGGGGAATTCGATGGACAGTATCTTCTTGACCCGCCCCGGCCTTGGAGTCAGAACCACGATGCGGTCGGCCACACTGATAGCCTCAGACAAATCGTGGGTCACCAGGATGGCGGTTTTGTGGGTTTTGCGGATGATAGAGCTGATATCGTCGCAGACAGACAGCCTTGTCTGGTAATCGAGTGCGGAAAAAGGCTCATCCAGCAGGAGAATATCGGGCTTTAAGGCCAAGGTTCTTATGAGGGCCGCCCTCTGGCGCATGCCGCCGGACAGCTCCGATGGTTTTGCATATTCAAATCCTGCCAGCCCGTAGGCGGACATCATATCCAACAGTTCAAGCCTGGCAGGTTCGTCCAATCGTTTTTGAATTTCAAGGCCAAGGGAAACATTGGATAAAACATTCCGCCATTCAAAAAGGTGATCCTTTTGCAGCATATAGCCGATGGCAGTGGGGGACTTTTCCAGAGGCCTGCCGTCGATGGAGACAGAACCCTTCTCAGGCCTTGTCAGGCCGCTGAGCATGGACAGCAATGTGGACTTACCGCAGCCGGAAGGCCCTACGATGGCAACAAATTCCCCTGAAGATACATTAAAGGATATATCAGAAAGGGCCAGCGTCTCACCATCCAGAGAGTGGTAGGAATAGCTGACCCCGCTTACTTCCAGTTTGGGAATCATGAAAAACTCCTTTCAATAATAAATCAATTCCTTGGTTTATTATATGAATCAGGAGTCAAACAGTTCATGTACAAACTTATTTCTTAATAACTCCACTCTACAGGGGTGGGCCTTGCGGAGTCAAAGATTTCCGCTGCGTCAAAGAACTGGGAAAGACGCTTCTTGGACGGGTCTGTCTGAATCATATCCTGGTACAGACGGTATCCGTCCAGATTTATTCTCGCCATGCGGAAGTAATTGGTTCCCATCTGCATCCAGTAGGGAGCGCTGGCGTCCACATTGCAGAAGTAGCGGAAGCCTTTGGCTTCCAGGTACTTAAATCTTGGATTATCCTGCTTGTAAGGGCGCCAGTCTGCAATATCATTGCCAAAGGGATAAAGAATAATGTCCGTAGGACCGATGAGGGATTCCACCTCCGCCTCCCACTTATCCGTATCGGCCTGAAAACGTTCGTCCTTGATGGCAAATTCCTTCTCCGGATCCGAATCCACACCCCAGTTTCAGATGTCCCCAGCTGTGGCTTGCCAGCTCCCAGCCGTTGTCCCGCAGACACTGAGCCACCTTGGCTGCCTGCTCCCTGTCCTGCTGGTAATTGGGATTGTCAGCGGCGTCGGAGCCGGCCGTACGGTATCCAAGAATTCCCTCGTAGCCTGTAAACGCAATGATTGCCCTTGCGCCCCGGTAGGAAAAGTCAGGATGCTCCTGTATGAAATCTTCCAAAAGGGGAACCAAATCGTAGGACCCTGTGGAAATACTCCCGTCATCCATCACCATTTCACAGGTGGGCTTGCCGTCCTCACCGATAACAATCCGTTTGCAAAACCGTCCCCGTCCATATAGGAATAATAGCATACATCATCCTGGGACATTACCAGAGGCTTTTTGCCCTCAGGCAGCATTATCTTTCCCTTGACAAACTGGGGCGTTCCGTCCTCGCCTGTGCTCTCGTAAGCGATATCGTGAATCTTTACCAGCACATACCCCTTCTCATACATGGATTCCAGCATTTTCAGAAACTCTTCCCTGGTGGTCATAACCGAATTATATCCCGGGCTGTCTGCGTCTCCGTCAAAAGCCTTGGAGGTATCCATAATCAGCGTGTGGAAAAACACATGGGGAATTGTAGTGGTGTCCGCCGGCACAAGGGCCGCTTTTGCCTCCTCATACCTGGCCGCCGCCTGGAGGATCCGCTGGTCGCCGGCGTCGGGAGCCGTATTCAGCAGTTCAATGGCTTTGTCATAGTCGTACCCCAAAGCCAGCCGGTCCGCTTGCGCTATGAGGAGCTCCGTCTCGTCAGGCTGCGGCTCCTCTGGCGCCTCTGCTGCCGGCGGAGGGGGCGTCTCGCTGCCGGCGGAGGCGGCTGCCTCGACGGAGCTGTCGCTCTTATTTCCAGGCTGCTTTTTTAATACGAAGTGGGAGAAAGCCAACACGCCGCTTCCTAAAGCTGCCGTAATAACAAACAACACTATAAATGTGGGAAGATGCCGCTTCAACCGGGCCAGTTTTCTTCTCCGTCTCCGCGCCTGCGGTATCTGTAATCATTTTTGTCCATAACCTTCTGCTCCTCAACAACTCTTTTTCCTTATGTAGTTCATACATTCGCCTAACAGTATAGCACACATTTCTGAAAGTTGGTATACAGAAAGGGAAACAAATACTGGAAAATCTCCATCGGATGTCTGAATTGTTACCATTGAAATTAAAGGGGAATGGTGGTATCTTTAGTGGTGAGAAAATAAACATAAAGGAGATTTAATTCATGGGAGAAATGGTAAAGGATTCCAATTGCGCCTATTGCATGCAGGGAGAATTAGCGGCAAAGTTCGCCTATCCAGTATGCCGGATGAAGACAGGCTTTCTCTATGTATTTAAAGAGCAGAGCAAGAAGGGGCGGGTGGTATTTGCCCATAACAGGCACGTCAGCGAGCTGATTGAACTGACCGATGAGGAGAGAAATGATTTCTTTGCCGAGATAGCTCAGATAGCAAGGGCCGTACACAAGGTGTATAAACCGGATAAGGTTAACTATGGCGCCTACGGCGACACAGGCTGCCATCTCCACTTTCATATTGTTCCCAAATATAAGGACGGCGAGGAGTGGGGCGGTACTTTTGAGATGAACAGCGGACGTACAATCCTTACAGACGCAGAGTATGAGGAGATGGCGGAGGCTTTAAGACAGGCCCTTTAAAGAACTTTACAAAACGGCAGATTCACAGAAGGCTGCTGCAAAATGCAGTATTTCCTGAGGAGCGTTCCACGCCTCTTTGGCCGGAGGAGAGGGCTTTTAGGAAATATTACATCTTGCAGCAGCTTTTTTGCGGAGTAAACCGGACAAAGAAAAGAATAATAGTAATCATTATTATTTATTGACTTTTCAGATAAATTATGGTATAGTTTTATTAGCATATATTTAAGAAATGAAAGGAGAATGTATTATGCCTAATTTTGCAAATCCCTTCCAGGGAAACGTAGACCGCAAGCTTTCTAATGCAGAACTGATGCAGGCCCTCCGTCTGGATATTGCAGGCGAACTGGAGGCTATTTTCCTCTATGACGCCCATTACCAGGCTACGGACGATCCTATAGCCAAGGCGGTGCTGGCGGATATCCGGGATGAGGAGAAGGTTCATGTGGGAGAACTGATTACCCTGATGCGCCATCTGGATCCCAAGGAAGCATCCCTGTTCCTGGAGGGCGAGGAGGAGGTCAATGAGATGATGGAAACTCTGGGCATCTCAAAGAACGGAGAGACAGGACCAGCCCCCGCTTCGGGCCCCACGGTAGGCAGCCTTTTGGAGGAGTGACAGGAGCCGGTTTGCAGGCGGGGTTTACATTAGACAATTGATTTTATGCGCTTTGAGGGAACATGCGCAGGAGAGGAGTAATATATGGATTATTTAGCCAGAGAGGGAGCTCCGATTTCTTCCGAAATGTGGGAGAAGATCGACGCTGCTGTTATTGATAATGCAAAGAAGCATATGGTTTGCCGCAGATTTTTAAGTCTGTACGGCCCTCTGGGAGCAGGCGCTTCCACGGTGGTTGTGGACAGCCTTCCAAGGAGGAGGAGCTTAAGGACGGCGTGGGACGTATTACAGGCCGCCGCATACTGGAGCTGCCTCAGTTTTATCAGGATTTCGCACTTCTGTGGCGGGATATTGAGGACAGTCAGAAGCAGGGATATCCGCTGGATCTGTCTGTCGCCGCAGCGGCTGCGCAGCGCAGCGCCAAGCAGGAGGATGATCTTATCCTTTTCGGCAGCCGTGAATTGGGAACAGAAGGACTTCTGAATGCCGAAGGCGCCTTCAAAATCAAGAGAGGCGACTGGTCAACAGGAGGATGCTTATAAGGATGTAGCTCACGGCATATCCTACTTGTCCAGTAACAGCATGCTGGGCCGCTACGCGCTGGTTCTCAGTCCTGAGATTTATCTGGAACTGGAGCGTCTTCAGCCGAATGTAGGCCTCCTGGAGCTGGATCGCATTGCAAAGCTGGTTAACGGCAGAGTTTATGCAGCAGGGGCTTACGGGGCTGGCAAGGCGGCGCTGGTGTGTGCAGAGCTCAGTATATGGATTTGGCTGTGGGACTGGATCTTTCCGTGGGATATCTGGAGCAGAAGGATTTCAATCACTATTTCCGAATTATGGAAACGGCGGCGCTGCGGATCAAACAGCCCAAGGCAATCGTTTTATTTGAATAAAAAGGACAGGGTTTCCTGAAAACCCAACAGGCAGGGGCTCCAAAACAGCGGAGGCTCTGCCTGTTTGCGCGCCCGGAATCTCCGCCAAAGAAATCTTTTCTCTCACATTGAACAAAGAATGGGAATATGCAGGCTGTCCGCCTCCATACAATTAGTAGCAGAAGATGATTTCGGAGGAAACTATGAAACGGATTGCAGCCATATGTTTAACCATCACAGTCCTGCTGCTCCATCCGGCGGCTGCAGCATTAGGACAGGAACCGGAGATTGCCATACCGGCAGGGGCCTGGTCCGGGCCGTGGAGCTGGAACAGGGGGAAAATGACGCCAGGACTGTAAATGGCGCGCCGGAAGAGGCGCAGAGCGCGGCCCCGGGGGAGAGCGAAAACCCAGAGGAACACAAGGGGGACCAAAGCCGGGAGGAGAGCGAAGCGGCAGCCCAGGGGGATGGCGGCATAGGTGCGGCTGCAGCGGATGCGGATCCTGCAGTACAGATTACAGCCCCCTCTGCAGTGCTTATGGAAGCCTCAACGGGCCAGGTTATCTATGAGAAAGGGGCCGATGAGAAGAGAAGCCCCGCCAGCGTTACAAAGGTTATGACCCTGATTCTTATATTTGACGCTCTGGAGTCCGGTAAAATTAATCTGACGGACGAGGTGGTTACCAGCGCTCACGCCAAATCCATGGGGGGTTCTCAGGTATTTCTGGAGGAGGGGGAGGTTCAGACTGTGGAGACGCTCATCAAATGTATTGTCATCGCCTCCGGAAATGACGCTTCGGTTGCAATGGCTGAGTATATTGCAGGAAGCGAGGAGGAATTTGTACGTATGATGAATGAGAGGGCCCTGGGCCTTGGAATGAACAACACCCACTTTGTAGACTGCTGCGGCCTTACGGAGTCTCCGGAGCATCTGACCACTGCCAGGGATATTGCTGTTATGAGCCGGGAGTTGATCAACCGGTATCCGCAGATACATAATTACTCCACCATCTGGATGGAGAATATTACCCATGTAACCAAGCAGGGAACCAAGGAATTCGGCCTGTCCAACACCAACAAACTGTTAAAAATGGCCACAAACTTTAACGTTACGGGCCTTAAGACAGGTTCCACATCCATTGCAAAATATTGCCTGTCTGCAACTGCGGAGAAGGACGGGGTGCGGCTCATTGCCTCCATAATGGCGGCTCCGGATTACAAAGCCCGATTCGGCGACGCCCAGACTCTTTTAAACTACGGCTATGCCAACTGCCGCCTTTATGAGGATAAGGAGCAGCTGCCCCTGCCTGTGATGCCTGTGTCGGGCGGAGTGGAGGATGAGGTAGCCTCAAGTATCAGGGAACATTTTCGTATCTCAGCTTAAAGGGGGAAGACTTCTCAGCCATTGAGCGGAAGCTTGTGCTGCCTGAGTCTGTGGCGGCTCCTGTAGAGCCGGGACAGAAGGCCGGCGTGCTGGAATACACGCTCAACGGATCGCCTCTGGGCCAGGTGGATATTGTAACAGACGGAACGGTGAGAGAAGCAGGATATATGGATTATCTTAAAAAGCTGATCAATGCCTGGCAGCTGTAAGGCGTATTTGAAAATTGCTCCGGTGTTTTTGCAACAGGAGCCTTATGATATTCCACAATCTGGACGATGTATAAAATAACAGAAAAGAAGGATTCCCAGGAGGTGAGCCTGTCACTGAGCAGAAGGCCTGGCGGATCCTTTTTTTACCCTACCATTTGAAGGGGGACACAGGAGTGGAAGTAAACGGAAAAAACTTGAATATACAGGGCGGATCCCCAGAGGATCCGGGCAGCCTTCCAGAGGAGGCCGTCCAGAAGGAGATAGAGGCTCTGGCCCGGGAGGCGGCTGCCAGAGGGATAATAGAGGCGGCCAGAATAGAGGCCGGCGAGGCGCTGATGAAGATTCTGGAGGAGACGCCGGTTAAGGAAAAAGGAGCCGGGAGACAGAGGATAAGGAGAAGGCCGATTCGGCAGAACTGTCCAATGAAAGCCTGGCCTACAACCGCAGGCTGAGGAGGAAGCGGACAGGCAGAGGGAGCTGGAGCGCCTTCTCTCAAATCTGTGGAAACTTTTCGAGGAGTGGCAGCCCCAGCCGGGACTTGGCCTGGAGCAGGAGCTTTCCCAGCTGAATGCCGCCTACCAGAAGCTGCTCCAGGAGATTCTGAGGCTTTACACCCAGGCGCAGGCGGGGACGCAGACCGACAGAATCAATACGCTTCTGTTGGAAATTATTCAGAAGATGAGCCATGAACGGTTCCCGGCCTTCTGGAGCTTCTGAGCCAATACGGGAAGAAGGGGGAGGAGGATCTGCTGATAGCCTCCGTCTTTGGGAAGGTCACAGGGAGAACCGTATCGCCCCAGGAGGTGGGAGCAGCCAGGGCGCGCAAGGAAATGGCGGAGAGGCAGGAAAGCGGCGCCAAAGAAAAGAAGGGCGGCAGCCTTGGAGCTCTGGGGCCGGAACGGGGAATTTTATACCGCAGGGGGAGGGGGAACCAGATAGGCGCCAACGAGAGGTACAGGGAAAAGGTACAGGCGCAGGAGCAGCTCCACCTTAAAGGGGACGGGAAAGCCGGAATACCGGATGCGGGACGCCTGTCTCTGGGCGGAAAGATGTACTCCATGGGGATATAGAACTTGGGGAGCAGTTTCTACGGTATATGAAGGGGGAGGGAAACTTATACAGCCATCCCGGCATAACCGCTTTGAATGAGGAGCTCTTAGGCTTTCTCATGGCTCTCAACATGGCAAAAGTCCGGATTTTTACGGAGTATTCCGGTGTGGGAAAGGGAATGGCGTCGGATATCCAGGATATGATGGAGCGTTTTTTCAGGCATTGCCTGGAGCAGGCAGTTAAAACACAGGCGGCCCGGGAGGGAGCAGGAGGCAGGAAGGCGCCGGACAGCAGAAGCATCCAACAGATGTATTACCGGGCGCTGGAGTTGATTCAGTGCATGAAGACGCCGGAAAAAGGCGTGTGGAAAGGGCTTCAGTATGCATGGGAGATCTTTTTGGGGAAGAAGGAGGAGGAAGAATACAGCGTCCTGAAGCGGTATGACAGGAACGCAGGTTTTTCCTGGACGCCCTGGGAGATAAGGACCGGCAGAGTGAACTGCTCTACGGCGCAGAGCTTCTGGACAGGGACTGGAGAAAATTTTTAGTTTCCATGGGACAGGACGGCAACGCCCTTTTGCAGATGATGCTGACAAACTGTCCGTGGGGGGCGCTGGCCCAGCCGGAGGAGGATACCGGCGCCGGAACAAAAAGAGGGGCGCCCGGAGGAATTCTTCTCATTGGGACAGGCCTCTGCATTCTTCTGGCTTTGGCGGCGCTGGTATTTCGGGGCCGGATTTTTTAAGACATAAAATACCGGCATTTTGAACAGGTTTATGGAAGTAATATGAGAAAAAGGCAGGGTGAAGCTGTAAAATCACCCTGTCTTTTTAGTTGGAAAATAGTTTATTTCGCCGCATTTTCTGAGAACTGGGTAGTCACAAGATTCTCATAGGGAACGCGCTCATTGAGCTCGCCGGCTTCCTCCAGAATGTTTTCCAGGAGTTCAAAGCTGTCCCTGGTGAATACGGTGTCGCCCTTCCAGGTGTCCTGCTCTTTGTAGCGCTGTACGATGGTGGCGATTTTATCTACGGGAGTTTCCTTGAACTGGGGGGATATAGTTTTTGCGATCTCCTCTGGGGAGTGGGAGTTTACGTAATCCATACCTTTCTGGATGGGATTGAACAAACTACGCCATCTCATGGAGCTTTTGGAAGGATAACCATTCCCCCGGGCTCCCTGTCACCATGACGCGCCGGAAATTAAGAGATAAGCAATATGAAAGTGGGGATAGGACAAAATATCAGCCCATATACTTTTAGAGAGAGGCGATACAGGCGGTAACAGTTATGCAGGTAAGCAGCGGCGTAGCATTGGTGATTACAACCGCTTACAAAAGCGGGCTGATAAATTTTGAGACCTACTGTGCAATAAAACAAAAATATAAGGGCATTTTTTAAGGGGATGTGCCGTGAGAAAAAGGAAAGTCGTTTTTTATGGCAGGGTAAGCACCCAAAGCGATGAACAGCTGTCTGCTTTTGACAATCAGATGGTCTGGTACAAACAGCTTTTGGCCCTTCATCCGGAGTGGACGGTTGTGGGGGAATATGAAGACGCCGGAGTGACGGGTACCAGTGTCCGTAAGAGAAAGGGGTTCCAGCAGATGCTGGACGACGGGATCAAATTACATAAATACGATCTGATTGTCACCAGGGAGACAAAACGGTTTGCCAGAAATACCGTTGACGCCCTGTCCTATGTCCGGCTTCTGAAGCAGCATGAAATCGAGGTCTATTTTGTTAATGACGGGATTTGGACGATATCGGATAACGACGGGGAACTGCGCCTCAGTATTATGGCAACCATCGCCCAGGAGGAAAGCAGAAAGACGTCTGAAAATGTGCGGGCGGGACAGCGGATTTCCCGGCAGAAGGGCGTGCTCAGGGGAACCGGCAATATTCTGGGCTACCGGCGCGCGGGAAGAAACCGGTATGAGCTTGATATGGAACAGGCTGTCATTGTAAAAAATATTTATAAGTGGTATTTAAGCGGAGACGGAATCAGGACCATCAAAGGAAGGCTGGAGGAGCATGGCTATAAGACCGCTACAGGTAAAAGCCGCTGGCAGTTCCAGGTCATCGACGATATTCTGAGAAACCCCTTTTATACAGGCAGGCAGCGTCAGATGGGGAAGATTTCCGATGGCTATCTGACTCAAAACCGGGTTAAGAACAGCCCGGACCAGATAGAATACATTCAGGGAGATTATGAGCCGATTATCTCGGAAGAGGCGTTTCGGGAAGTCCAGCGCATCAGAGAGCAGCGTTATAGTAAGATAAACAGCAGGGGAAAGAAGGAGAGCAGGAGCGTCTGGTGCGGAAAATATCTCTGTGGATGCGGATGCGGAACAGTGCGGAGAATAGCCGGAGGGGATGAGTACATTTTTATCTGCCATAATCAGCATGTGAACGGCATCAGGACAAATAACAAAAGGCGGGGCGGGGAGGATGGCTGTTCATTAAGGACAATACTGGAATGGAAGCTTGACATGATCGCCTACTATGTAATCAATGACCTGTGGGGAAGCAGCAGAAGGGATATGGCTCAGGCTCTAAAGATAATTGAAGAATGTTATAAGGAGGAATGTACATTCAGTCTGCCGGAAATCAAAGTCATACAGGACAAGATAAGCAAGCTGGAAAAGCGGAAACAGGGCCTGCTGGATATGAGGGCCGATGGTGAGATAACCAGGGAAGAGTATGCTGCAAAGAAAGGCCAATGTGACAGGGAGATTCATAGATGGAATCTCTCTGTGGAAGAAGCCCAAAGAAGCCGGAGCGACTCTGCTGATTATCATAAAAAGTTGAACCAAATCAAAGAGGCGCTGGATAGGATCCTCGATTTGTCCCGGCCAAAGCTGAACCGGGAGCTCGTGGACGGCTTTGTGTGGAGACTTGTACATAGTTCAGACAACGAGTTTGACCTCTATTTAAGCATGGGAAAGGAAGGCTTTGGCGAAGGGGGCTCTGAGGAGAGGATTATCCGGTATAAGGTATTTGAACGTACAAATCCTGAGAGAGAGGAAAAGGTAAAATGTACAAAGCTGAAATCCCTGCGGCTGACCTACGACGACGCGGTTATCTACCGGGCCATGAGCGGTAAGCGGGTTCTGAAACATAAGTGGGAAGACCTGGCGGTTAATATCTATGTCTGAACTGCCACACAATGGTTAAAGTGCATGTGAGGGCTTGGCCTGTTCCTATTGAAAAATCATCCTATTACTGTTATAATTGGACTGAACTATACTTGAACAGAGTTGGAAGCTGCAGTATTACAAAGGAACATGCGCAGGCGTTATTCAGCAAAGTCTGGAGGAATCATTATGAAAAAAAGGACAGCCGCCTTATGTGCCTGCTTACATTTGTTTTATCCGTCAGCATAGGATGCAGCGGAAACAGGGATTTGGTAATTCTTGATGATCTGGATAAGGAAATCACCACCATCACTTTTTTTGGATACAAGTATGAGCCGGAGAATGTGACGGTCATCGAAGAAATCCTCTCTGAATTTATGGCGGAAAACCCGGATATCCGCATCTCTTACGAAAGCATAAAGGGAAACGGGTATCATGACGCCTTAAGGAAGCGGATGGCTTCCGGCAAGGGAAACGACGTCTTTTTGGCTAACCACGATGTTCTGCTGGAGCTGGAGCAGCAGGGGAAGGTGGCGGATCTTTCCGGACTGAGCGCCATTGGCAATTATACCGCGCAGATGCGCAGCCAGATGGAGGAGGGAAAAATTTACTGGGTGCCCACAACCGTATCCGTATTTGGGCTGTACTGCAACCTGGATCTGCTGAAAGAGCATGGCCGGGAGGTGCCGGGAAATCTGGGGGAGTGGGAGGCCGTCTGCGATTACTTTGTGGGGGAGGGAATTACCCCTATCATTGCCAATAATGATACCTCCCTGAAAACCCTGGCCATCGGCCGCGGTTTTTACTCTATTTATCAGGAGAACCGGCAGGCGGAAGTTTTCCGGCAGCTCAACAGCGGAGAAATGGAGCTCAGCAGCTACCTGCGTTCCGGATTTTCTCTTGGGGAAGCCTTTATTCATAAGGGCTATATTGACGGCGAAAAAGCGCTGGGCACAGAGAAAACCTCAGAAGATCTTCAGGAATTTATCAAAGGGGAATCGCCGTTTATGCTGACAGGCGCATGGGCGGCCGGGCGCGTAAAGGCTATGGAACCGGACTTTGAATTTGAGGTGGCGCCCCTTCCTGCACTGGAAGACGGGACGCTTTTGGTCATCAATCCCGATACGAAGCTGTGTGTGAATGCCCACAGCCCGCATTTGGAGGCAGCTATGAAATTTGTGGAATATTTTACAAAAGAAGAAAACATTCAGAAGTTCGCGGATCAGCAGTCCTCCTTCAGCCCGCTGCAAGGCGGAAATCCCTCCTCAGTGAAGGAAGTGAGGCCTCTTATTTCTGATTATGCAGGCGGCCGGACGGTCATCGGCACAGATACGTTACTGCGTCTGCCAATTTGGAATCTGACTGCAGAGGCGTCGGAAAAACTGCTGGCGGGTGAACCGCTGGATATGGTTATGGAACGTCTGGATCAGCAGGCGGAGGAGGACAGGCTGCGGTGAAAAACAGGAAGAGAAAAAGAACGGATAATTCAAAACGGATCATTGCGGCGGCGGCCCTTCTCGTGGGCGCATCGCTCAGCGCCATGACGATTCTGTTTATAAACGCAGTCCGGGGCCAGCTGTGGCAGCAGTCTGTCAGCGCCATTGTGGAGAGCACCCGGCAGGGACGCGATACCCTCCAGATACAGCTGCGGAAGGAATATGAATCCATGGGTACTGTTACCTTGTATTTAAAAGACTTTGCAAGTACAGGAGGGGGAGCTGGATGAATTCATTGGGGGCTACAGCGCCGTCGACACAGGCGTCAGGCTGTATCTGAAAAACGGACGCAGCTATCCGGTCAATGCCGGCATTGACGAGAACGCAGCCGGTCAGTTGGAAAAGGAGGAGGAAAGAAACGGGATTATTGCGCCGCATATCAGCAGCGCTACCGGAGTGAATGTGTTTGATGTGTTTGTCCGGGTGACCTTCCGGGACGGAATCATAGGATACCTTGTGAAGGAATATGAGGTGAATCAAATTGTGGATACGTTTACGGTTTCCTTTTACCAGGACGCAGGATTTTCTTATGTAGTGGATAAAAACGGCAATGTGCTCATCCGGCCGCCCCATCCGGGCAGCAATAAGACGGTTCAGAACCTTTTTGACATGCTGCCGGATACCAAAAATAATCCGGCTCATCTGGAACAGTTCACCGAAGCGCTGCAGACAGGCAAGACGGGATGGGCTACCTTTATTTATCAGGAGGAAGAGACTGTTTTCTGCTTTGTACCTCTGAAGCTGCAGACGGACTGGTATTTGGTTTCCATTATTCCGGCCGCCGTAGTCAATGCACAGACTCAGCAGATCCTCCTTCGCACCCTGATTTTAATCGGAGGAATTATCCTGGGGATTGCTCTGCTGGTGCTGCTTTACTTCCATTATGTGAACCGGACTAACCGCAGGCTCCGCAACCAGGTGGACTATACCAGGCATCTGTATAACGCAGTGCCGGAGGGGATCGCCCTGATGACCGTTGAAGAGCCGTACCGCTTCCTGCAGCTTAATGAAGAGGGCCTGCGCCTTATGGGATATCCGGAAGCTCCTCAAATGACGCCATTGCAGGGCAAATCCTTCAGAATATAGTGCACCGGGAGGACTATGAAAAAACGGCCGGCCTGTTCCGGGCCGCTGCGGAAACCGGAAATAAAAATATTTTGAGATACGGATCAAAAAAGGATGATACTTATTTCTGGGCGGACGGAATTGTTGAAAGGACCCTGGATGAAGACGGCGTCCCTGTCCTTATTGCGGCAGTCCATGACATTACAAAGGAAAAGCTGGCGGAAGAAGATGAGAAGCGCAGAGATTTACAGGAGCGTTTAACCTTGGTAGGAGCGGTTTCCAATGCATACCCGGTGATTGTCAGCCTGAATCTGTCCCGGGATACTCTGAATTTTATTTATGTCAGGCCGGGCCTGATGCTTTCCGTGGGAGGGCAGAGCTCTTACAGCCAGCTCTACAGCGAGATGCTTCCAACCGTCCATCCCGACAACCTGAACGAATTCAGCAGCCGTTTCGCCCCGGATTACCTTCTGCACACATTGGGAAATGAACGGAACGAGGTTTTCGTGGAGTGCCGTCAGATGCTGACGGATGATCAGTATCACTGGACCTCCACGCAGATCATCGCAGTGGACAATCCCTATTCGGAGGACAAGCTGGCCATCCTTATATCCCGCCGGATTGACGAACAGCGTTACGAGGAGGAACAGCAGAGGCAGGCTCTGGAAAGCGCTCTGGAGAGCGCCAAGGCGGCCAATGTGGCGAAGAGCCAGTTCTTATCCAATATGTCCCACGACATCCGCACGCCCATGAATGCCATTATCGGCATGACGGCTATTGCCGCCGCACATCCCGGCGAACCGGGACGGTCCTGGACTGTTTGAAAAAATCAGTATTTCCAGCAAGCATCTGCTGAGCCTTATAAACGATGTGCTGGATATGTCAAAGATTGAGAATGGGAAGCTGACGTTGCGGGAAGAACCCTTCAATTTTGCTGAGCTGGTATCGGATACGGTGAATCTGACACGGGCCCAGACCGAGGCCGGCCGGCTTTTGCTGAAGGTACAGCTGGCGGGGCTGAAAAATGAGGAGGTCTACGGTGATTCCCTGAGGATTCGGCAGGTTTTCATCAATATTTTGAGTAATGCGGTGAAATATACGCCGGAAGGCGGACAAATCCATGTGGAAGTACGCCAGGAAAAGACTGCCCACAGAGGGTATTATAACTACGTGTTTTGCTGCTCCGATACGGGAGTTGGCATGAGCGAGGCCTTTTTACATAAGCTGTTCCAGCCCTTTGAGCGGGTTCAGGACTCCACCAACAGCAAGGTGCTGGGCACAGGCCTGGGAATGGCCATTACGAAAAATCTGGTGGATTTGATGAACGGAGACATCCGTGTGGAGAGCGAACCGGGAAAGGGCTCTGTCTTTACGGTGACGCTTCCGTTAAAGCTGCAGGATATGGAGTATGAGGAGGTTCCGGAGGAATGGGTGGGCGTTCACAGCCTCATTGCCGACGACGATCTGCAGGTCTGTGAAAGTACAAAAGAGCTTTTGGAGGAGATGGGGCTTCGCGCAGGTTTGTCACTGGGGGACGGGAAGCGGTTTCCCGGGGTAGTGGAGGCAAGAGATACCGGGGATCCCTTTGCGCTTGTGATACTGGATTGGAAAATGCCTGATCTGGACGGCGTATCGGCTGCCCGGAATATACGGGCAGAGGTGGGACCGGACGTTCCGGTAATTGTCCTGACGGCCTATGACTGGTCGGAGATTGAAAGCGAAGCCAGGGAGGCGGGCGTTACCGCATTCCTGTCCAAGCCCTTCTACCGGTCCAAAATGTGCTGTCTTCTCAGGGAGCTTAGCGGGGAGACAAAGGCCGCTTCATGGAACACCGCGGATTCCTGCAATTTCCCCGGAAAGCGGGTCCTGTTGGTGGAGGATAATGAAATCAACCTGGAAATTGCGCAGACGTTAATTGAAGAAATGGGCGTCCTGGTGGAAACGGCCCGCAATGGAGAGGAAGCGGTCCAGAAGGTAGAGAGCGCGGCAAAAGGGTATTATGACATGATATTCATGGACATTCGGATGCCGGTTATGGACGGATATGAGGCGGCAAAGGCAATCCGGTCCCTGGGCAGGAAAGACACGGCAGATATTCCGATTGTGGCCATGACCGCCAACGCCTTTGAGGAGGACGTGCGGGAGGCCCGCGGGGCAGGGATGGATTTCCATCTGGCAAAACCGGTTGACATTGATAATCTGAATAAGGTTCTGCGCCGGTTTTTGGGGGCGGATGAAAGATGATACTGTTAGTGAATATGGGGTAAATTAAAAAGTGATTGGGGTAATATAATGGTAGAGAGCGCCGGAATCAACAGACTCGTATATGATTTTTTTGAGGCCAGGATTTTATTTGGCTACTATTCCTGTGGGGAAACCCTCCCCTCCATTACAAAAATCTGTTCCATGTTTGATATGCGCCGGCAACCGTCCGCTCAGCCTGACTCAGCTGGAGAAAAAAGGTATATCCGGGTAGACGCCAGAAAAGCGGCCAAAGTCACTTACCATGCGCTGCCGGAAGAAATCCGCAGGAATGCCGCTGTCTATTTACTGCAGAGGGAGGAAGGGATCAGGGATATTATCCGCACCGGCCGGCATTTATTTGGAAACCTGTGGGAGATGGGCATGCACCGGTGGAAGGAAGGCACCCTGGGACAGCTTCGTGCAGCCCTGGCTAACCCTGCGCAGGGCATGGTGCCCATGCCTATCAAATTTTATATGCTGGCCCTCTCCGGCTTAGAGAACGGGCTTATTATGAACCTGTACTGGGATACCATCCAATACCTGATGTTTCCCTATCTGGAAAATCACGACCATGAGAAAATAATGCTCCAGAATATAAAAGGGGACTCTGTGGAGAACGTGATCTCGGTATTAAACCGGCTTTTTGTCCAGATGGACGCACAGGCGGCCCGTCAGGTAGTCAGCTTTATGGATGAAGTGCGGAGCGGATATCCTGAGACAGGGCAGGTTCCCTTTCAGTGGACCATCTACCGGCAGCGTCCCCAGATTCGATATACCCTGGTATCGCGGATTATCCGTGAAATTATGTGCGGCAGCTATCCGGCAGGAAGCTATCTGCCCTCCCTTTCACAGATGGTTAAACAGTATGGGGCTGCGCTGAGCACGATCCGCCGCACCCTTCATATACTGGACTGCCTTGGAATTGTGCAGCCGTTTCACGGGAAGGGCATTAAAGTCTCCGTTGATGCGGACCGTCTTGATTATTCCGGGAGAGATATTCAGGAGGGGATGCATTTGTACAAAGAAAGCCTGGGGCTGCTGACTCTGACTATCGGGCCGGTATCCCGGTACACCATGGAATCCATTCCGGACAGGAAAAGAAAAGCCCTTGCCGGATTATTTTCCCAACTCCACGAGGAGGGAAAAAGCTATCTGTGTTTTGAAAATTATCTGGTTTTTATACGGTCGGAATGCCCCTCTGCCCTGATCCGGGAATGCTACGGCCGGATTCTGGAGCTTCTGGCCTGGGGATATCCCTTTGCATTGCAGAAGCGGAAGGACCAAAACCTGCATTTGGAATATGACGGATTTGTGCTGGAGGCTGCAAGCTGTCTGACGGAAGGAAATATCCTGGCGTTTTCAGAAAATTGGGCGAAGTTGATGGCCTGTGAAGAACAGCAGTTTTCTGCTCGTTATGTAGATTAGAATCGGATAAGAGGTGTATTGATGAAGGGTGTGAAATTCAAAAAATCGGGGAGGGCGGCTGTGTTTCTCTTTTCCCTGACGGTATTTTTGACGGCGGCAGCGCCTGTGCAGCTTATGGGGAGGAGGAGCAGAGAGCCCTTCGGGTGGCCTTTCCCCAGCTGGCCGGGTATACCGCAACCAGAGAGGACGGAAAACCGGCAGGTCTGGTGGTGGACGTCCTCAATGAAATTGCCCAGTATACCGGCTGGTCCTATGAATATGTTCCGGTGGAAAATGATGCGATCATGGAGGAGTTCGAGGCAGGGGCCTTCGACCTGATGGGCGGACAATATTATATGGAGGGGCTTGAGGAGCTTTTCGGCTATCCCCGCTATAACTGCGGTTACAGCAAGCTGATTCTGCTGGCCCGAAGAAATGATGAAACGATTAAGGGCTATGATCTCAATACATTTAACGGCAAAACCATCGGCGTCTATGAACGGGCGAAGGAGAATATCCGCCGCCTGCAGATCTATCTGGAACTCAATCAGCTGGACTGTACCTTGAAATATTACGACTATGAGCAGATGCATGAGACAGGTGATTTGAATCAATTTCTTGAGAGCGGCGAGGTGGATCTGCTGCTGGGAAACAGTGCGGACGCAGGAGACAGCTTTTACGTTGCCGCGTCCTTTGACTCACAGCCCCATTATATCGTGACCCAGCCCGACGACCTGGAAACGCTGGAGGCCCTGAACACGGCGCTGGAATTGATCTATGAGGCGGACCCTAATTTTTCCCAGAAGGTGTATGAGGCCAACTTTCCAAACACCGTTACTGTGAACCCCATCTTAAACGGGAAGGAACAGGCCTACGTGAAGGAGAAGAAAAGGGTGACTGTTGCCATCCCGAAAGACTGGCATCCCCTGTTCTGCCTCAATAATGCGGACGGCCACAACGGTTTTGTGCCGGATCTTCTGCAGAAGGTTTCCCAATATTCCGGTCTGGAATTTGAATATGTGTATTGCGACAGCTATGCGGACTCCGTCGCTGCAGTGCTGAATGAGGAAGCCGATATGCTGGGGTTTTACCTGGATACGGACGAGGTTGCTCTGGACCAGAGGATGGCGCTGTCGCTGCCCTATGTGGAACTGAATTTCATCCTGGTGCGGAATAAGGAAATCAGCTATCCCTCCGAAGGCTCACAGGCGGAGTTGTGGAGGGGATTCACATACCGGACAGCGTGGCGGCGGAAAAGGTGATTTACTATTCCGACATCACGGATGCGCTTTCAGACGTAAACAAGGGGAAGCTGGACTTTGTTTATGGCACTTCATCGCGACTGGAGAGGATCATTCAGCAGAACAACTTTATGAATCTGGTGCAGGTGAATCTGGTCAACGAGAACCAGGATGTGAATTTTGCACTGAAAAACCCGGTCCGGCCGGAATTGCTGTCAATCTTAAACAAGGCGATTAACAACCTTACAAGCGAAGAGAAGAACATTATCAACAGCCGGAATATGGTGTCCATCGGAGAGTCCAGAATGACGCTGTCCAGCATCGTTTACGCTAATCCCGGACTGGCCATAGCCGTGGTAACGCTGATCTTTCTTTTGGTTTTCGGCGTTGTGCTCATTATGGTGAGATCACGGCTTCACGCAGTGACAATGCGCAATGAACTGGAGAAAGCGGAAGCCGGAAACCGGGCTAAAAGCGAATTCCTCTCCCGCATGAGCCATGAAATCCGCACTCCGATGAACGCCATTGTAGGGCTTACGGAATTGACGGAACATATAGAGGGACTTCCGGAAAAAGCGCAGGAAAACATGAAGAAGGTTAAGTCCTCGTCCCAATATCTCCTGAGCCTGATCAATGATATTTTGGATATGAGCCGCATTGAGAACGGTAAAATGGAAATTGCCCGGGAGCCTTTTCAGATCAAATCCATGGCAGCAGAGATTCAGGACATGATGAAACCGGAGGCGGAGCGCAAGGACATCCGCTTATTGGTTAAACAGACCCTTCAGTGTGAAACGGTGCTGGGTGATTCCATCCGGCTGCGTCAGGTCATTCTGAATCTGCTGTCCAATGCCCTTAAATTCACGCCCGCCGGGGGCTCCGTAACCCTGCGGATTGTGGAAGTCCCCGGCTCGGAGGGGGAAGCGCGCATTACCTTCGGGGTTGCTGATACCGGCTTGGGGATTGCGCAGGATGATCAGAAGCGTATCTTTGAAAGCTTTGAGCAGCTGGGCTCCAGCAGCTCCAAAAGCCAGGGCACAGGCCTCGGGCTTGCCATCAGCAGCCGCATTGTCCGTCTCATGGGCGGGGATATACAACTGAAAAGCAGCCCCGGTGAGGGAAGCGAGTTCTTTTTTACCATCTCCCCTTCCCCTGGGCAGCCCGGTTTCTGCGTTTCCTGATAAGAAAGAGGAGATCGGGGCAGGAAAACTTGGCGGAGTCCGCATCCTGCTGGCGGAGGATAACGACCTGAATGCGGAAATAGCCGTTGAGCTGCTGAAAACAAGAGGAGCAGAGGCCGTCCGTGTGACAAATGGAAAGGAGGCTCTGGAGGCCATGGAGCGCAATGCGCCGGGAACCTTCCAGGCAATCCTCATGGACATCCGCATGCCGGAAATGGATGGGCTGGAAGCCGCCCGTCGTATCCGGCTTTACCCCGCCGGGACGCCGGGACGATCCCCATTATTGCAATGACAGCCAACACCTTCCGGGAAGATATGCAGGCGGCCGGGGAAGCGGGAATGAACGGATTTGTTGCAAAGCCCATTGATGTGGAGCTGCTGTTCCGTGAGCTGGATCGGGTTCTGAATGACATGAACTCCGGGCCTGTCCCGTTGTGACAGAATCCGGTATACGTGAAATCCGTTGTATGTATAAAGACGGCGGCGCCGGCAGATTTGCCGGCGCCGTTTTAGGCTCCTTCGTTCAATGCCATCTGGATCGCATTGGTGAATTTCTGGATCAGTTCCGGATTTTTTCTATATAGCTTTTCTTTGCGCTGTAAGCAGTATAGGGAACATACCCGGATTCTGTGCCGAGAGAAGCCACTACATATCCGCTTCCTTCGCTTTCAAGGGTAGTCGCAAAGGGCTCAAACTCCACTGTGTAGTCGGCGTCATCGCTGGTAATGCGGCGGCTGTAAGGCCGAAGTTAATGCTCTGGTCAATCGTCAGGTCTGTCTTGGGGTCAAGGCCGTGTTTTTTAAGAACATACTCAAATACCATCTGAGGCATGCCGCCAGCGCGTCCTCCCAATACCTTTTTTCCCTTTAATTCTTCCCATTTAAAGTTGTCTTCCTGCTGGCGGCCCACCAGGAAATTTCCGGCCCGCTGGGTCAGCTGCGCAAAGTTTACGGCATAGTCCTGGGAACCTTCCTGATATACGTAGATACTGGCTTCGGATCCCATAAATCCGATCTGCGCGTCCCCGGAGATAAGGGCTGTCATTACTTTGTCGGCTCCGGCGCCGTTTACCAGAGTCAGATCGATGCCTTCGTCTTTAAAGTAACCCAGTTCAATGGCTGCGTACTGGGGGCATAGAAGATAGAGTGGGCAACCTCGTTAAGTACCAGAGGCGTTAGTTCGGAATCCGGTGTGCCGGATGCTTTTTTGCAGCCGGTCAGGGCAGCGGCGGTCATAGCTCCTGCCAGGATGAGGCTTATAAGTCTTTTCATTGAATCCTGCTCCTTGTGAGGGTTTGGTTATAATGTAGTTTATTAGGGGGACAGGAGGGGGTGAATGAAAATGGGAAAAATGGCGTATCAGATCTCCAAACCCCACAAAACCTTCAAAACTCTTCTCATCTTAGGCGTAATCTCAACCCCCTTCCGTATACAGAGGTAATGTACGTAATACATTGCAGGCTCCGGTGTATAAACCTTGTAGGCGGCGTTCTCTCTTGCAATGGTCCTGTGCATCAGCGTAATGCCCGCCCCGCTTTCAATGGCCAGCATAATGGCGCTGAGCACGCTGATAGAACACACATAGTGAAACTGCACTTCATTTTCTGCCAGATATCTGGAGGTCATGATTCCCAGTCCGCTTTCAGGCCTGCACTGAATGGCCTTTACCCCGTTGAGGGCGGTGATGGGGATGGTATCCGTATATTTCAGATTGATATAATCAAACTCAGGAGTATTGGGCACTACGATGACCAGAGAATCCGGCTCCGTCATGATACATTCCAGATCGTCCGGCAGCCCTGCAGGCAGGCTCAGACTTGCAATATCCAGCTGCCCCTTCTGCAGCATCTTGGTGCATTCCACGGAGTCCACATCAAAGAAAACGGGCATTTCTATCTGCATTTGATTCACCATGAAAAGCATCATCTCTGCGATGGCAGTGGAATTGTTAATTCCAACTTACGGGAGGATAGACTTTATTCTGTGCGAACTGCGCAATCTTCTCGTTCACTTCATTTCTGACGGCAAGCATTTTCCTTGCAGCCTCTATATAAATTCTCCCTTCCGGTGTAGGAACCAGGCTGGCATACCGCCGTTCCATGAGAGCAATCCCCAGCTCCTGTTCCAGAGAAGCCAGCGCTTTGCTGAGGGCGGGCTGGGAAACATATAGCTTCTTTGCAGCCCTGGACAGGTTTCCCTCCTCTGATATTGCGATGAGATACTCCAGCTTATTAAGATTCACCCTTTTCACCTCCCGGGAAGCAGATGGGGGAATTCCCGCTATACAGTTGGGAGAGCAGACGCTCAAAATGTTCCATTAGAAATTCATAATGGGGCAGCCCCCGCTCCTCCCTCAGCATATAAAAACCGCTGACCGCCTGCACCGAAGGTTCCAGGGGAAGGAGCTGAAAACGGGAGAAGAGATCCGCCGCTCCGGCAGGTATGATGGTGAGATAGAGTCCGGTTTCCATCAGAGACCGGGTAAATGTATAGGACCCGGATTCCACCTGGATATAAGGTTTAATCCCCTGGGCAAACAAAATCGCATCACAGGCCCAGCGGATACTGGTATCCTTAAACATGGCGATATACTTAAGCTTGTTAAAGGCGGTAAAGGGCCTGTCCGCAGGAAAGCGAAAGCCCTCCGGCGCAGCCAGCAGGAAGGGTTCCGCCATGATTTCCCTGCGTTCCAGGTTGTCAATTCCGCTTCGCTGAAAATAGGAGAAGGCCAAATCCAGCTTTTTCTGCTGAATCATATCTCTCAGCCTTGTCTCCATGAGAAAGGATATCTGGAGCGTAATTTGAGGATAGCCCCGGCCATTTCCTCCAGCAGAAGGCTGATAAGCAGGGGAGCAATCTCGCTGATACAGATATCCACCCCAAAATGAATGGATTTACGGTCTGCATGGGTTTTCATATCCTCCACCGCCTTTTCATGCAGAAGGAGTATTTTTCTTGCGCCCTCGCAATAAAATTCCCCCGCCTCAGTCATGCGGTGCAGTTTCCTGTCGTAAAAGGAAGTGCCAAAGCTTTCTTCCAGCCGCAGAAGGTAGAGGCTCAGGGTTGACTGGGAGATATGCAGCCGTTTGGCCGCTAAACTGAGAAAGCCTTCCTCCTGAAGGGCAATCATGTATTCAAGCGATTTGTACTGCATTTTATATCCACCCCCCGGTATAATATTGAATTTGGTTATAGAATATTGACTTTAATTCATTGGACGGAAGCCCGTGTATATATTATACTATAGTAAAAGTGATAAAACTATCCAAGAAACCACATATTTAATTGTGCAAATAGCAATAAAAAATAGGATGAGCTTGGGGGGATTCAAATTTTTTATGATGCCTGAATGGGGTTGGCATTTTAAAAATCAGAATAGTTTTGTGCGCTTGTAGCTGGACCGCTGAGGCCGGTTACTATATAAAAGAAGGGTGGAAGGATACATGAAGAAAATGTCTAAGAAACTGGTATGTATGCTGACGGCGCTTGCGCTGGTTGGCTGTGGCTCAGGAGGGACTTCGGGAACCGGAAGCGCGCCTGCAGACGGCTCGTCGGACGCCGCTAAAAGCGCCAAGACCGAGGAAGGCCGGGTGGTCAATGTAAGTGACGTAATAACCTTGATTAACCTGGAAGTGTATGCGAACAACAACAGCTGTGAGTTCCTCTATTCGGATCTTGTCTTTGATCCGCTGTATTACGGAGACAGGGAAGGCAACAACACTCCCTGTATCTGTACCTCCTACGAGCTGAACGAGGAGGGGACGGAAGCCATTCTCCATCTGGTGGAGGGCGTCAAGTTCCACGACGGAACAGATTTGAATGCAAAAGACGTAGTGGCAACCTTTGAGTTTATGAAACGGAATATGGACACTCTGGCTCTGGTATCCGCCGTATGGCCTTATCTGGAGGGAGCGGAGTATGTGGACGACAATACGGTGAAGCTCCATCTCACCCAGTATTTTGCAACATTTGAGACGGCTCTGTCCTACACCTGGATACTCTCGGATGAGGATATTGAAAAATATGGGGATGATTTCCAGTCTGCCGAGAAGATTATTAACGGCAGCGGCCCATGGAAATACGAGGAGTGGGTGGACGGACAGTACCTGAAGGTCAGCCGCAACGAGAATTACTGGGACAAGGAGAATGTTTCCAATATAGACACGCTCTATGTTTGGTACATTTCCCAGGAAAATGCAAAAGTTTCCGGCATGATCTCAGGGGAGATTGATTTTGCCTCCACCCTGCGCCCGGATATGCTTCCTATGGTGGAAGGCCAGAAGGGCATTGAAGTGATTGAGTATGTGGCGGATGTTATGCATTACCTTCAGTTTGACTGTGCGGAGGATTCCATTTTTAATGACATTAATGCCAGAAAGGCTGTGGCCCATGCCCTTGACCGGGATACGATGCTGGATCTGGTAGGGGGCGGCGAAGCCATGAACTGTATGTTCTTACGATCCTGGCCGGATTTGACGAGACGATCCCAGGCTATGAGTATAACCCTGAGAAGGCAAAAGAATATCTGTCTAAAACTGCTTATAACGGGGAAGAACTTACCATCTATACACGCAACGACTTGGCTTCCATCGACGATGTGATGGCGGTATTTGTGGAGAACCTGAAGGCAGTTGGATTTAATATTACAACAAAGCTCTGTGACAGTGCGGAATTTGTTGCTATCCGCCAGGAGCCTACGGCCTATGATTTGTTCTTTGTTACCCTGGGAGGATTCGACGGCGATCCATACAGCCTGTACATCATTCCGCGTATTGTAGACGACTGCCATCACAGCTACTATGTGAACGAGGAATTGAACAATCTGATTACCGATTCCTACAAGACCACAGACGCCGCAGCGAGAGAGGAAATGCTCAAGTCCGTAGCCAAGACGGTCTACGAGGAGTGCGGTCCCGTTCTGGCAGTATACACGCCCAATGAATACTGTATAATCCGCGAAGGCCTGGAGGGCGTCAATGCAACCAAATGTGCAGGCCCCTACTTCCGCCATATTCGTGTAGACGAGAGCGTATGGGAAAAATAGGAGATTAGCAGGCCGGACTCTTTCCGGCAGTGAGCTGTAGTGAGAGCGCCTGTATTCGATGAATGTGGGCGCTCATCTTATAGAAAAGAGGAGAACAAATGTTAAAATCCATTCTGAAGCGTATCGGTTATATGCTGATAGTTATATGGGTGGTTTCGGTGATGGCCTTCGTGCTCATGCGATGCGCTCCCGGAGACCCCACTGTTACGATGCTTCCTGATACGGCCACCGATATTCAGAGGGCCGCTCTGAGAGCAGAACTGGGACTTGATAAGCCCTATCTGGTACAGTACTGGATTTATTTTAAGGGACTTGTCACCGGGAATCTTGGACATTCCACGCTGTACAATGAACCCTGCGCCCAGATTATCATGAACAGGCTTCCCACCACGCTGTGCGTATCTATTATCTCGGCTGTGATCGTGTTTATCATCAGCGTTCCTATGGGAATCTCCGCAGGCGTGTCAAAAGGAAGCGGTCTGGACTTCTCGATGATCTTTTTTGTGGTAATTCTGCAGTCTATGTCGGTGGTTTGGGTCTGTGTACTGCTGCTTCTGATATTTTCCGTGTGGTTGAAATGTCTGCCCTCCATGGGATATTACGGCCTGAGCAAGCCGGCCTATCTGGTCATGCCCGTAATTGCCATGAGTTACCGGCTCTGCGCACAACTGGCCAGAATGTCCCGTTCCAGCATGATTGACGTTCTGAATGAGGACTACATCACCTGCGCTATGCAAGGGGCCTTTCCAAGTGGGAGGTATATTCCAAATATGCCCTTAAGAATTCCCTGATTCCCGTAGTAACCATCTATGGCCTGGAAGTGGCTACCATGCTGGCCGGAGCGGTAATCATCGAGCAGGTATTTACCATTCCCGGTATCGGAACCATGCTTGTAACCGCAGTGAACAACCGCGACTATCCCTGGTGCAGTCCTCTCTGGTGGTAACCGCCGCCATGTTCTCTATCGTAAATCTTCTGGTTGATATCGCCATCACATTTATTGACCCGCGTATCAAAGAAGTGTAAGGAGGAAATGATGCAGAAGAAAATATTACTTCGACGATTTTTGCACAGCAAGCAGTTTATGTTTGGACTTGCCCTTGTGTTGTTGCTGGTTTTTATAGCGGTTTTTGCAGACCAGCTTGCTCCTCTTGATCCCAATGAATACCATACTGCGGACCGGCTGGTGCCTCCCCAGGGCTTTTCCAACGGCATGAAAGGGTATATCCTGGGTACGGATTCCATGGGAAGAGATATCCTCTCCAGAATGATTGTAGGCGCAAAGTCCTCCATGCAGGTGGCTGTGCTGGGAACGATGCTGTCGCTGGTATCGGGCGTGGTTCTGGGTATCATCGCAGGCTACAGAGGCGGGTGGCTGGATGTGATTATCATGCGGTTTACAGAGGTGAGTATGTGCGTTCCCACTATGACGCTGGGCGTTGTGGTTATGGCTATCTTTGGAACCAGTATTTTTAACCTGCTGCTGGTAATGGTCATCAGCTTCTGGATGAGCTTCGCCAGAGTCTGCCGCAATGAGGTGGTGTCCATCCGAGACAGAGAGTTTATCCAGGCCTCCAGGGCTTTGGGGGCAACCAATACCCACATTATGTTTACGCAGATACTTCCAAATGTAACCACATCGCTTCTGATTGTGTGCAGCAACTGTTTCGGCAGCGTGATTCTGGTGGAATCCTGCCTCAGTTACCTGTATCTGGCGTCCAGCTTCCAACTGCATCCTGGGGCAATATGATAGCGGCAGGAAAAGACTTCCTGGCAATCGCGCCTGGACGGTGATTGTTCCCGGCGTGGCCTGATGATTGCTGTTATGGGATTTAATTTCCTGGGAGACGGCTTGCGGGATGTTCTGGATCCGAGACAAACGAGATAGCGGGGGAAAGCATATGAATGAGAATAAAATATCAGTTGAGGCTGTTTCTGATAAAGAAGAACAGAAGGACGTCCTTCTGAAAATAGAGGATTTGACCGTTGAATTCAAGACGGAGATGGGTATAAAGCAGGCCATCAACCATCTGAATCTGACCATACATAAAGGGGAAGCCCTGGGCCTGGTGGGGGAGGCGGGGGCAGGCAAGACCACAACCGCGCTGTCCATATTACGGCTGCTTTCTCCCACTGCGGCAGACATAAAGTCCGGCGTTATCACTTATAAAGGAAAAAATCTGGCGGAGTATTCTGAACGCCAGATGCAGAGCATTCGGGGAGATAAGATATCTATGATTTTCCAGAACCCCCTGACCTCCCTGAACCCTGTGTTCACAGTGGGGGAACAGCTTGCGCTTGTGCTCCGCAAGCATCAGGGAATGAAAAACGCCGAGGCATTTAAGGAGGCGGGAAAGCTGATGGAGATGGTGGGAATACGGGCGGACCGCATTAAGGATTATCCCCATCAGTTCAGCGGCGGCATGCGGCAGAGAATCGGTATCGCTGCAGCCCTTGCCTGCAATCCGGAGCTTCTCATAGCGGATGAGCCCACGACTGCACTGGATGTGACCATCCAGGCTCAGATATTGGAGCTGATTAAGGTCCTGGAACAGAAGTTTTCCACCTCTCTTCTTATGATCACCCACAATCTGGGCATCATATCGGAACTTTGTAAAAACGTAGCAGTCATGTACGCGGGAACCATCATAGAGTACGGCTCCGTGAAGGAGGTATTCAGCCATCCGCTGCATCCTTATACAAAGGGGCTCTTGGGCGCGATTCCCACGCTGGATGACGACAAAGAACGCCTGACTGCCATTCCAGGAGCGGTTGCAGACCCCTACAAGCTTCCCAAGGGATGCAGCTTTGGCCCCAGATGTGAAGGGTGCACAGAAGAATGCAGCAAGTCAATACCGCAGCTGGTAAAGATAGACGACAATCACTTCGTTGCCTGCTGGAGCCATAGCGGGTCACTGCACTAAGAGGCCGGACTGGGCCCGCCAAGCGCCAGTGACATGCATCGCACGTAAGCGGCCAAACTGCGCCCGCCCCAAGTGCTCATAGCGAGGAGGACTAAATGTTGGATAATGATATTAAAAAGCCGTCAGAGATGGAGGAAAAAGATACGCTGGTTGAGGTGAGAGATTTAAAAAAGCACTTCAAGGTTTCCGGAAAAGGAATGCTTCATGCAGTTGACGGTGTGAATTTACCGTAAAAAAGGAGAAACCCTGGGACTGGTAGGAGAAAGCGGCTGCGGAAAAAGCACTGTAGGTACGGTCCTCATGCGCCTGCAGAATGCCACCAGCGGCCAGGTCCTGGTAAACGGAAAGAATATTTTCGCAGTAAAGAACAGGGCGGAAGATCTGGAACTGAGAAGAAAAATGCAGATTATATTCCAGGACCCCTATTCTTCCCTGAATCCCAAAAAAAGAGTTAAGGATATTCTGGCGGAAGCCTACAAGATACATAAAACCTGCACCAAGGAAATGCTGGATGGCACAATCGATGCCCTATGCGACGTAACCGGCATAGCAAAAGATATGCTGATGCAGTATCCCCATGAGCTGGACGGGGGAAAACGCCAGGTGGTGGGAATTGCAAGAGCCCTCAGCCTGAATCCTGATTTTATTGTCTGCGACGAGCCGGTGTCGGCTCTGGATGTATCGGTTCAGGCAAAGATTATTAATCTTCTCATGGATCTGCAGAAGAAGATGGATCTGTCCTTTCTGTTCATTTCCCACGACCTCAGTGTGGTGAAGCACATTTCCCACAGGGTTGCTGTTATGTATCTGGGAAAGATTGTGGAGATTGCAGATAAAGAGGAACTGTTCGCAGACACCCGCCACCCCTATTCGATTGCCCTTCTGTCCGCCATTCCTAAGGTGGATGTAAACAGAAAGGTCAGAAGAATCGTACTGAAGGGCGATGTTCCCAGCCCAATCGACCCTAAGCCGGTCTGCCGTTTTGCGTCCAGATGCTGGATGAGCCAGCCCATTTGCTTTGAGAAAGAGCCGCAATTGCGTGAAATCGGGCCGGGGCACTGTGTGGCCTGCCATTTTGCAGATGTATCCAGAGAAAAAATGCTTACAGCGGATATGGTTGGATTTGACCAGAACGAATAATCAGGGTAACGTTTCACACCGGATGGACATCCGATGTTTCTTGACCGGTTTTCCGGCCAGGAAGATGCGCCGTCTGAACGGTTACTAAATCAGGAGAAAAAATATGAAGCTGAGTGAATACTCAAAATTAGACGCCACAGCCCTGGCCGCCCTGATACGGCAGAAGGAAATCTCGCCAAAAGAGGCTCTGGATACAGCCCTGGAAGCCCTCCGGCAGGTCAACGGCAGACTAAATGCTGTGGTGGATTATACATATGATTACGGATTAAAGCAGATTGACAAGGGAATTGACTATGAAGCTCCCTTCTGCGGAGTTCCCTTTGTGCTTAAGGACTGCGGCGGCGAGGCGGCCGGAATCCGGGCTACTATGGGAACCAGGCTTACGGGAAAGGGAGTCTATGCAGGGGAGGATTCCACTCTGTTTAAGAGGATGAAAAAGGCGGGCGTTATTGTAGCCGCTACGGCTGCCACCTCCGAGCTGTGTATCGACTCCTCAACTGAAACGATCCGAAACGGCCCCACCAGAAATCCGTGGAATACGGAATTCTCTCCCGGAGTCCAGCGGCGGTTCCGCAGCCCTGGTTGCGGCCGGGGCCGTACCGATGGCTCATGGAAGCGACGGAGGCGGATCCATACGGATCCCTGCCTCCATGTGTGGAATCGTGGGATTTAAACCCTCCCGGTTCCGTGTGCCCACAGGGCCTTTTGGATGGAACCCGGGCGGTTCTGTGAGCTTTGTTTTAACCCGCTCTGTGAGGGACTCGGCTGCTATGCTGGATGCGGTGGAGGGGCCCGATTCAGGATATTACGGGACGTCTGCAAGCCACGATTTGGCTTACAGGGAAGCAGTGGAGAGAGAGCCGGGAAAATTGAAGATTGCATACATGCTGCGCACCCCCTATGGGAAGGAATTTGCCGACCCGGAATGCGCCGGGGCTGTGTTGGAGACAGTGGAGCTGCTGCGCTCTCTGGGCCATGTGTGCGTGGAGGATTACCCGGAGATCCGTGAGAGCTATCAGGAGGCCCGCATTGCCAGCATGTGCGACGAGATAGCGGTGAGTATTGAAGAGCTGGCTGCACAGACAGGCCTGCCTGTTGACGAAACCACGCTGGAGCCATTGGTGTATAAAACCTATCTGGAATCTGCAAAGCGGCCGGGAATGGACGTGTTCCGGGCCAGGGCGGAGCTGGGGGCTGGCTGCCAGAAGGGTTGGAACATTTTTTGAGCGCTATGATATAATTGTCAGCCCTGCCGTAGGCAAGGTGAGGCGGAGGCTGGGAACGCTGAACGGGGCGGTTCATCCGGAACTGTCCGCTTCCGGGTGGGCCGTTCTTCGCAGGGAATATGCATGTATAACCCTTTGGCCAATATTGCAGGACTCCCCTCTATCTCCCTTCCGCTGTATATGATGGAGGACAACATGCCTCTGGGAATTGAGCTGGACGGCGCCATTGACAATGACCAGACGGTTCTCTCGCTGGCGGCCCAGCTGGAGCGCGCCAGACCGTGGATAGGAAAGATACCGCCTGTATATGTAGGGTGAAAATAGAATATGTGTATTAAAACGGACCCGGATACGGGCCGGACTGTATAAACAGAGAAGGGAGTGAGGACTATGAAAGTCTCAGAATATTCGGCCTTGGATGCAACCGCTCTTGCTGAATTAGTCAGGAAGAAAGAGGTGTCGCCCTTGGAAGTCCTGGATACTGCCATCGAGGCCATCCGCCAGGTAAACCCTGCCGTCAATGGGGTGGTGGATGAAACCTTTGAATATGCCAAAGCACAGATTGATGCAGGTATTGATTATGAGGCGCCTTTCTGCGGCGTGCCCTTTGTAGTAAAAGATCAGGGGGATTTGCTGAAGGGAATCAGAGGTACGGTAGGTTCCAGAATTGCAGGAAAAGGAATCTATCCAAAATGTGACAGCGAACTGGGAAGGCGGTTTAAAAAAGCAGGCGTTATTGTGACAGCCACCGCCGCCTGCCCGGAATTCTGCTGGAACAATGCCACAGAAACTATTTTAAACGGGATAACCAGAAATCCCTGGGATACGGAACTGACTCCCGGGGGCTCCAGCGGAGGGACGGCGGCTCTCGTGGCAGCCGGGGCTGTGCCCATAGGCCATGGAAGCGACGGCGGCGGTTCCATCCGCATGCCGGCTTCCGCTTGCGGGCTGGTAGGCTTAAAGCCCACCCGTTTCCGCATCCCCACAGGGCCCGAAGGGGGAGATCCCGGTCAGGCCGTGGAATTTATGATGTCCCGCTCCGTACGGGATACGGCGATTATGCTGGATGCGGTGGAGGGGCCTGACGCCGGGAGCTACGGGGCGGCCCTGCGCCCTCCGTACCTTACAGGGAAGTGATACAAAGAGATCCGGGGAAATTGAGAATCGCTATATGCTTCACGCGCCCTACGGGGAACCCTATGAAAATGAAGAATGCCTTCAGGCAATAAAGTCGGCGGTGAAGCTTTTAGAGGACCTGGGACATGAATGTGTGGAGGCATATCCGCCTCTGGATATTCATTATCATGAGCCAAGGATACTGATTCAGTCTGTGGGAACCAACAACTGGATCGAGAGCGTGGCTGCAGAGTCGGGGCTTCCCGTAACCGGGGATTATCTGGAACCCCTGGTCTACAAAGCTTACCTGGAAGCAAAAAATGTGACGGCCCGCCAATACTGCGCCGCCTGGAGCGAGCTTAACGGAGTCATGAGGCGGTAGGAGCCTTTATGAAGGATTATGATCTCATCGTAAGTCCGACCATGGGTATCCTGCCTCTGAAAGCAGGGGTCTACAATCCCTTCACCAGGCCGGAGATGACGGTAGAGGAGTGGGTTCTGGAACGCAGACGCTGGTCCGGCAACACGGCTATGTGCAATGTAACAGGCCAGCCCTCCATCACAGTGCCCCTTGAGACCAGCAGAAGCGGACTGCCCATCGGCATAGAGATCGACGGTCCGGTGGGAAACGACGCCCTGGTACTGGGCCTTGCAGCCCAATTAGAGCGGGCAAAACCATGGAAGGACCGCCGTCCCCGGATTTATGCAGGCCAATAACACAGATGTGGAGGAAGAGCTTTTTATGTCTTTAAAAGAAATAGCAAAGCAGGTGCCTGTAATCCGGGCGTCAGGCACAAACTATGAAATCGGATTTGCTCATGGGAAATACGGGAAAAACAGATCGAGATTACACTTGCAAATTTAAAGGCAGGCGTAAAGAGAACCACAGGCCATCAGTGGGAAGCATGCACAGGGCTGGCCGCAGCCTTTCTTCCGGCCGTAAGAGCATGGTTCCACAGTATCTGGAGGAGATAAAAGGAATCGCGGACGGAGGCGGTTTTTCCTTCGAGGATATATTTACACTGAACTGCCGGACGGAACTGGGACAGCAGTTCAGCCACCGTCTTGGAACAAATGTGGAAGCCGCCCTGCGCCTGGCAGGGGGCTGCTCCGTGGTGGGGGTGAACCATACCCGGACGGCCGGGAAAACCACCATATATGGGCAGAACTGGGACGCGCCCCATGCCCAGACGCCCACCCTCGTCTTTGTCATTGCGGTACAGAAGGACAGACCGGATATAGCCTGGATCGGTGAAGCCGGACTGCTGTGCCGTATGTCAGGCATGAATTCAGCCGGAATCGGACTGGGTGGAAACTCCCTCTTCACAGATGCGCCCATTGATTTTGAGGGGCTGCCTCTGCAATTTGCCTATCGGTATATTATGGACCAGTCCACATTTCCAGATGCCGTAGCGGCAGCCGTGAGCAGCCGGGTGGCCAGCAATATCAATTTTATGATATGCGGCCCGGAGGGTGAGATGGTGAATCTGGAGATGGAGTACAGAGGCTACGGAATGCTTTATATGAAAAACGGCGTTATCTGCCATGCCAACAGCTACCGCCATCCAAAGCTGCCCAGGGCTCCTTACCGGGAGATTGACCGGTTTCCCAGGGATGAGCTGAGGGCTTATCGGCTGGAGTGCCTCACAGAAGGACTTGCAGGAAATGCAGTCACTGCAGAGGATCTGATGGAGATTCTATCGGATCACAAAGCCAATTATCCCACATCCATCTGCCAGCATGCCGATGATTTTGCAACTTTGACTTCCACGGTTTGTGACTTAAATAAGCTGGAAATGCATGTGGCCTTGGGGAATCCCTGCAAGGGATATGTGACGGTGCAGCCATTTTCTGAAGAATGAAGAGCGTCTCCGGTTTCTGCGGCAAACGAAAGGGATTTCCACAATCTGGTTAAGGTTGTATCAACCCCTGTTTTATGATAAGATAAAAGCATGAAATGAGTTACATAGACGGAGGGGATAAAATGGAATACAGGATAATCGTGCTGGATCTGGACGGAACGCTTACCAACCGGCATAAGCTAATTACACCCAGGACCAGGGATGCGCTGATGAAGGCCCAGGAGGCAGGGAAGATCGTCGTGCTGGCGTCAGGCCGGCCCACTGCGGGGGTGGAGCCTTTGGCGGAAGAGCTGGAACTTTCCCGGTTTGGAAGCTATATCCTCTCTTATAACGGGGGAATGATTACAAACTGCAGGACAGGGGAAATTGTGTTTTCTGCATTGCTGCCCCTGGAATCCAACCGGAAAATCATAGAATTGTCCAGGGAGCACCGTGTGGATATTCTCACCTACCAGGGAAAAGAAATTATTACAAATAACGGGGAATGTCCCTATGCGGTGAAGGAGTCTGAAATTAATCATCTGCCCTGCGCCAGGTGGAGGATATGGCTGAATATGTGGACTTTCAGGTTCCCAAATTTTTGATGCTGGACGACGGGGATTATCTGGTTACTGTGGAACCGAAGGTGAAAGCGGCCATGGGGCGCGATTTCAGCGTATACCGCTCCGAACCCTACTTTCTGGAGGTAATGCCAAAGGGTATTGACAAGGCCCGGTCCCTGGAGCGCCTTCTGCAGACCATCGGGCTTGCCAGGGAGGAGATGATCGCCTGCGGAGACGGATACAACGACTTGACTATGATAAATTATGCAGGCCTGGGCGTGGCCATGGAAAATGCCGTTCTGCCTGTGAGAAAAGCGGCCGATTACATTACCGCCTCCAACAACGAGGACGGCGTGGGACTTGTGGTGGAAAAATTCATGCTGTCCTGAGACTGGTTTCCCGGTTTAAAAATATTTTACGACTTTCAAATGCAAAATAGCCGGCCATGTCTGGACTTTCAGACTTTAATATGTTAAAATGATGGCGTATGGGGTTTTAATGACCTGTAATCATTTTTACAAAACACATGCGGTTGGGGAAGCCGTGTGAAATATAAGGAGAGAGACCAGGACATGAATAAAAAGATTAAAACTGAAGCGGTAGACCATTTATTTGATGCCATACTGACGCTGAACAATCCGGAAGAATGTTATAAGTTTTTTGAGGATGTATGCACCATCAATGAACTGCTGTCCCTGTCACAGCGCTACGAGGTGGCGAAGATGCTGAGAGAAGGCAAGACCTACCTGGAGATCGCTGAGAAAACAGGCGCCTCCACAGCCACCATAAGCAGAGTAAACCGTTCCCTCAATTACGGCAGCGACGGATATGACATGGTATTTTCCAGGCTGAAGGTGGAGGGCCCCCCTGCAAAGTAGATTATAGAGCAGGAAAGGGGAAGATATAATACAGGGACGAAGGCGGCCTGGATAGTCGGCGCCGGAGAAATACAGGAATAAACGGATATCAGACGGGAGAAACCGATGATATCCGTTTTTGGGTTATTGTCACAGACTGCTGCGCCTTTGGGGCCGGCAGTCCTTTTTATTTCTTTTTCTGGGGAACATGAGACTCCTCCCTGAGCTGGTCCGCCAGCATTTCGATCATCTGGGTTTTCAGGTAGACGTCGAAGGACAGTTCACAGATAAAAGCAAAGAGCTTCAGATAATCCTTATCCTCCTCCTCCACAGGAGCATCTTCAAAGGTATCCTGAGCCCTGGAGAACTTGGCCGCGACATCTTCCTTCAGGTGCTCCATCTCCTTTTTTTCCAAAGTAAATACCTCATTATAGATATCCTCCAGTGAAAGCCCGGAGGAGTGCCCGGAGAAATGCTTATCTGTTATAGGCTTAAACAAAGCTTCAATATCGTTAAAGGACAAAAGGCTTTTGAAATAGTAGATAAATACCAGCATCAGCATGTGGTCCTTGGAATATTTCTTTTTCACAGGAGGGGGAAGAAGGTTGTTTTTGGCGTAATTGTTAATCATGGTCTTGGTCAGCACCTTGTCCTCCGGATGGCGTCTGGTTTCCTTTAAATGACATTCCATAAAGGTTGTAACCTGATCCATATATAAGTCAATATCGGGAATTTCTTCCGCTTTCACATGAGACAGATTCCTCAGGTAGGCCATAAGATCCCCAAGGCGTTCTTCATTTGTTTTCATATATCAGTCACCTCAATCTTGCTATCACATCGCTATATCTATTATATAGTATTCAATACTAGATGACAAGGGGAAATATGGAAGAATTGAAATCCGCTCGCAGTTGAAATGATTCGCCGAAGCCTATATTCCGTTTTTTGAATTGGTTTTGTGGGAACGATTTCTCGGATGACCATTTTGAGAATATATAAAAATAGTTTAAAAATAAGAAAAAATAAGGATTGACTTTGTAATATATACACAAATATAAGATGTTATAATTATGAGATTTGACAGTTGAACTTTTTGCAATAATAGTTTAATATATTTTTATGGGAACGGTTTCACAAAATGATACCGGACAATAAACCATGAGGAATTGAGCGCTTCAGGAGTTACTGCCTTAGACGCCGGCCTTATGAATCTTATAAAAAATATTCCCTTATGTACACCCCATCTGAATTGCCCATTTGTTTTAAAAAGAAATGCTTTGCCGCTCCCATGGAACAATCTATTCATTAACAAAGGAGGATAATATGAAGAGGAAGATGGTTTTATTACTGAGCGTCGCTATGTCGGTACTGTGCTTTGCAGGTTGTAACAGCGGGCCTTCCGATGCTCCTTCGGGTACGGCCCGGACTGAAAAGGCCCAGGAAACCGGAGCAGAAAAAGAAAAGACTGATGAAACTGCCGGCAGTTCTGCCGGGGCGGATGAAAAGACGGAGCCGGCCGGCGGTTATGACTACGGCGATGTCTCAAACATCAAAATAGGTATGCTTTTTGACAACTGTTCTGTGGAAGCCAGAATCAGGCAGAGGGACAAGATGCAGGAACTTGCCGATGAACTTGGATTTACGCTCCTGGTTCAGGATGCCCAGATGGATGAGACAGCGCAGATGCAGCAGGGAGAAAACCTTCTTTCCAAGGGCGTGGATGTAATGATGATTATGGCTGTAAACTACGAAGCCATCAACAATCTTGTGAAAGACTGTAATGCAGAAGGCATTCCTGTGATCTGTTATGGACGGCTGATATATGACGTGCCTGTCAGCTATATGGTTGGGTCCGACAATACCATGATTGGACATATGGAATCCCAATATCTGCTGGATTTGATGAAGCCTGAGCCGGAGAACCCCCAGAACTGGATTATTCTTGCAGGGCCCTTTACGGATTCCAACTGCTCCATATGGTACGACGACTGGTTTGAAGATATCCAGCCATACATAGATAACGGTTCCATCAATATTGTAGGCGACAGCCAGGTGGAGGCGGCCAGCACTGAGATAGCAATGAAGCTTACGGAAAATTTCCTGACTGCATGCAATGACGATGTAGACGTTATCCTTGCAGTGAGTGATTCTATTGCTACGGGGGCGGCGCAGGCTATGGCCGAGCGGGGACTGCTGGGGAAAGTGGCGATTACGGGGCTTGACGCTGAGGCTATTGTGCTTAAGAGAATCGCCGAAGGCACCCAGTCCATGACTATCAGCATGCGCGATTTCGATTTTGCGGCAGCAGCCATTGACACGGCTTTAAAGGTTGCTTCAGGAAAAGAAGGGGATATAGCGGTCAACGGCTCCTTCGACAACAATGCAGGGGAGGTTCCTGCGGTTTTGGTTGAACCTGAGGTTATAACACGGGATAATCTGTATGAAAAGATTATAGTGCCGGGATATGCGTCCCTGGAAGAGGTTTATGCAGATGTTCCGAAGGACCAATGGCCCGTTCAATAAAATATCAGATACTGAAAACTGTGAGGCTGCCCGGAGCGGGGGGAACTCAACTAACGGGCAGCCGCATTAGCCGGGTGGAGGAAATCCAAAGATAAAAGGTGGTTCTATGCAAGAAAGCGCCAATGCATTACTGCAAATTAAACAAGTTACAAAGACATTCCCCAGCGTAGTCGCCCTGGACCGCGTGGATCTGACCATAGGCAGGGATTCCATCCTGGGACTGGTGGGAGAGAACGGTGCAGGAAAGTCCACTCTGATGAAGATACTCGGGGGAATATATCCCCATGGCACTTACGAAGGAGCCTTATATATGGACGGCCGGGAGTGCCGGTTCCAGTCGGCCCAGGATTCCATCAAAGCCGGGCTGGCCTTTATCCATCAGGAACTATCCCTGTTCCCGGAACTGTCCATTGCCGAGAATATTGCTCTCCCTGTTATGGGGACCTTTACCAGCAGAGCGCAGATCAATGCCTTTGCAAAAAAATATATGGATATGGTAAAGCTGAATGAAAAGGCCTGAAATGCCGGTGAAAAATCTGGGCGTAGGCAAACAGCAGATGGTTGAGATCGCGAAAGCCCTGACCCTCAATGCCAGGATACTGATACTGGACGAGCCTACCTCGGCTTTGTCCGGAACAGATATCAAGGTTCTGCTTGATCTTCTCCGCACCCTGCGCGGAAATGGGATATCCTGTATCTATATTTCCCACAAACTGGACGAGGTTCTGGATATCAGCGATACAATCAGCGTGCTCCGGGACGGAAAGCTGATTAAGACCCTGTCACGCCGGGAGGTTCAGGATGAGGAACAGATCGTGGAGTGGATGGTGGGGCGGGCCATGACAGGCCGCTTCCCTGAAAAGATTCCGGTTACATCAAAGGAACATGTGCTGGAAGTGAAAAATTTTACGGCGGTCTGTTTTAATAATCCGGAGCGCAAAGTATTTGAGGATATTAGTTTTTACGTCAGGAAGGGAGAGATCCTGGGAATTGCGGGGCTGGTAGGCGCAGGGCGTACGGAATTGGTAAACAGCCTTTTCGGAGATTTTAAGGGAAGGATGATATCGGGAGAAATACGGGTGGCAGGGGAGAAGGTGAATTTCAAGCATCCCTCCGACGCCATCTGCAAGGGTATCGGATTGTGCACCGAGGACAGAAAGACAACGGGGCTGATTCTGGACGGTTCAGTTGCAGATAACATTTTGACGGTTAATATCGATAGTTTTACAAAACATGGATTTGTCCAGAAGGAACAGGCTTATCACAGCATTAAAACCATTGTTGAAAAACTACAGTTAAGACTCCCAGCCTGGATTCCAAGGTGAAAACCCTCAGTGGCGGCAACCAGCAGAAGGTAGTTATCTCAAAATGGCTGCTGGCCCAGCCGCGGGTATTGATTTTTGACGAGCCCACACGGGGGATTGATGTGGGAGCCAAATACGATATTTACGAGTTGATGAATTCATTGAAGGCTATCGGCGTAGGCATCATTATGGTATCGTCGGAATTAACGGAAATTCTGGGTATGAGCGACCGTATTATGGTCATGCGTGAAGGACGCATGGTCTGCGAACACGACGGGAACAGCGCCACTCAGGTAGATATAATGAAAGGCCTGGTCTGACTTAGAAAGGAATACTGATGAAAGCCAAAACACTTATATTAAAAGACAACCTGAATGACGCGCTGAAAACATATGCCATGATTTTGGTGCTCATTTGTCTGGTTGTGCTGTTTGAGTTCCTCACCCAGGGAACATTTTTATCACCGAGAAATTTCTCGAATTTAATCCGCTCTTTTTCAATCACCGGCATTGTGTCTATGGGTATGCTGCTCCTCATTATATCCGGAAACATTGATCTTGCAGTCGGATCCTCTGTGGCGATATGCGGAGGACTGGCAGCGATTTTACATGTGTGGTACGGTGCAAGCACGTTCGCTGCGGTTTTGGCGGCTCTGGGAATGGGCGTTGTCATCGGCCTGTGGCAGGGATTCTGGGTTGCATACAGAGGCGTACCTGCATTTGTGTGTACTCTGGCAAATCAATTGATGTTCCGCGGCCTGTATCTCATAATCACCCAGGAAAAACCGTGGGACCGCTGAATGGAGCTTTTTCCCGGTTGAGCACCAGCTACCTTAACAATACAGCCAGCATACTGTTGGGAGCCGCTGTTTTCGCGCTATTCTGCTTCTCCAATCTCATTACCCGCAGGAGCCAGAAAAAATATGGCTTCAGGCTGCGTCCGCGTCCAAATTTGCCCTGAAATTGCTTCTGGCAGCCGGTCTATTTGCCTTTGTCATATACGAAATGATCAGCTACAACGGTATTCCGGTTCCGGTATTGCTTTTTATCATTTCAGTGGTAATTTTTGTGATGATTTGTGAGAAAACAAGATTCGGAAGGCGGGTCTTTGCGGTGGGAGGAAACCTGGAGGCTGCGAAACTGTCGGGAATCAATACACAGAAGATTGCAATGCAGCTCTTCGTCATATCCGGCGTGCTGTGCGCTGTGGGAGGCGTGTTGCTGGCGTCACGTCTGGACGGGGCCGTAGGAACGGCAGGACAGCAGTATGAGACAGACGCCATATCGGCCTGTGTGATCGGCGGAGCCAGTCTGTCAGGAGGCAAAGGAAGCATAAGCGGCGCAGTTGTGGGAATTCTTATTATCTCAATTCTTACCAATGGAATGAGCCTGCTGAATTATTCCACCTACTACCAGTATGTTGTCAAAGGGTTGGTTTTGATTCTGGCCGTGTGGTTTGATATGGTTGCCCACAAGAACAGGTGAGGGATCACGGAAATTGTAATGTAAAAGTGGAATGTAAAATAAAAATAACAGAAAGAGGTTAATCATTATGGGAAAATATAAAATATTATTGGATACGGATATCGGAACTGACATGGATGACGCCTGTGCCATCGCATATCTGCTGGCCCGCCCGGATGTTGAGCTGATGGGGGTTACCACTGTTACCGGGGAGGCTCTTGAACGGGCTCAGCTGGTCAGCGCCATCTGCATGTCCATGGGCCAGCCGGATATCCCTGTGTTTCCGGGGCTGCAGACTTGTATACTGCGCAGGCAGTACCAGTATGAATGCCCCCAGAAGGATCTTTTAAAACGCTGGCCCCACCAGGAAAAATTTCCGGAACGGGCGGCTCTGGGCTTTATGCAGAAAACCATCCGGGAAAATCCCGGGGAGGTGATTCTCATATGCATCGGGCCCCTGAGTAATGCCGGCATTTTGTTTCAGATGGATCCGGAGCTTCCTTCTCTGCTGAAGGGGATATTTATACAAGGCGGAAAATATCAGCAGTATGATTTTCGCACCTGGACCAGGAAAAATGACGACAATCTTCTCAGCCAGGCTACCTGCGGCAATTTGATGGAGTGGAATATCTGCATAGATGGAATTGCCAGCGCAATCGTCTTTGACCAGAAGTACAATTTCCTGCGTTCAGTGGGAGCTGAAATCACCACAACGTCAGTCTGACCCGGGAGGAGTTTGACGGGACCCTCTCCAAGAAGCTGCCGGATATACTAACCGATATGTCGGATGCATGGCTCAAAATCGCAGGCAAAGATTTTGACCGCTACGTCCTTACTTACCACGATCCTGTTGGAGTGACAACGCTGTTCAACGACAATATTTGCAAATTTGCGAGAGGAAATGTAAAGATTGAGGTGGACAGCCCTCTTCTCCGCGGCTTTACATATTTTGAGGAGGATCCGGAGGGACGCCATGAGGTGGCATATGAGATAAATAAAGAAGAATTTTTTAAGGAATTTTCCTCGGTATTTTAAAAACATTTTACTTAAAAATTGCTGAAAGAACATAAAACAATCCCTGTATCAGGCGGCCATGGACCTGTGATGCAGGGATTGTTTTATACAGGCTTACAAGGAATAGAACAGGCGGCTATGACCTGGCGGGCCCTCTTGTCAGACTGCCGTCCAGACGGAGGGCTGCCGGAATGATGCATTCCTCCCTGACGGCTGACGGTTCCTCAAAGGATTTTAACAGTAATTTCATTGCTGTCTGCCCCATCAGCTTACAGTTGCGCTCCAGATAGCTGAATGGTATATGAATAATATCCAGAATTTCGGAATAATCAAATCCAATACAATGAATATCCTTTCCCGGCGCGATTCCTTTTTCCAGAATTGCTTTGTAAAAGCCGTTGGTAATGATGTTGTTGCCCAGAAAGACCGCTTCGGGCAGGCTGTTTGCTTCAATCAGGCGGCATGTTTCCTTGTAGATTACCTGTGAGGATGCAGGACTGTCGTACAAATGTATCAATTCCGGCTTAGGTTCCAGCCTGTAGTCCTTTATAGCCTGGAGAAAACCGCTGTACCGCTCCTGGCCCAAGGAGAGGGGCATGTCGCTGATAAATGCCCCAATCTCCCTGAAACCGGCTTCAATCAGTGCGGAGGTTGCAGCGTAGGCTCCGTTGGTATTGTCGGAATAAACGCCGTTCCATGTGGTGCCTTTGACTGCGCGGTCAATCAATACAACAGGAACGGATATATTTTCGATCGCCTGTTTGATTTTGGCTGCCTCCTTTACATTGCAGAATCCTGCAGATGTGGTTGCCAGTATCCCCTTTACACGCTGCTGCCGGAGGGTTTGCAGCGCTCTCAGCTCATAATCGGGATTGTTGCCTGTGCAGCACAATATCATGGTATACTGGGAATCCAGAAGCACCTCGTTTATTCCCTGGGTTACCTGCCCGAAAAAAGCGTTGTCTACGTCTGGGAGAATCAAACCGATGACATTGTTTCCTTTGCTGGACAGGCCTCTTGCCATTGCGGAGGGAAGAAAGTCGTACTCCTCCACAACCTTTAAAACCTGCTGTCTTGTTTTCTCATCAACATTATCTGCATGGTTGATAACCCGCGATACAGTAGATTTGGAGACTCCGGCTAAAGCTGCTATATCTTTGATGTTCATAAAACCTGCCCTTTCCTTTCGTATACAATAAGCTGGGATCGATGGCATACTGTAATTGTTATGTAATTTGCTTTGTGGGAACGTTACTATTTAAAACTCCCCTCATTAACATTTTAACAAAAAAACTCAAAAATTAAAATATACATAATAACCAATTATATCAGTGAAAAAGATGCAAAATGACAAAATGAGTTGGGATATTAGAATTAGCTTGACATTTTAATCCTTGATTAATATAATAAAACTAAATGGGAACGGTTTCATAAAAGGTGGAAATGTACATACTTAAGGGATATTTTATTTCACTCTGATTAATGTCAGCAAAGGAGAGACAGATGTTAAAATATTTGTTAAGTATTGACGACGGTGGAACTTACATTAAAGCTGTGCTGTTTGATACCAAGGGAAATCAGATTGCTATGGCTAAAAGGCGCAGTGAGGTTATCAGCAAACCTAACGGACAGGTGGAACTGGACGAGGAGGTTTTGTGGGATATAAACTGCTATTGTATCAGGAAAGTGATCGAAAAAGCGCAGATTGATCCCGGGGATATATGCTGCATTGGTTTTTCAGGACAGGGAAAAGGACTCTATATGGTTGACAGTGAAGGGAAACCTTTCAGAAATGCAATCACATCCTCAGACAGCCGGGCGGATTCCTACTGCAGGATGTGGGAGGAGGACAAAACGGCAGTCAGGGTGTTTGCCAAATTGCTCCAGCATCCTGTTGCCGGGCAGACAGTGCCGATACTGCGGTGGATGAAGGAAAATGAGCCTGAAAACTACAAAAAGATCCGCTGGATTTTTTCCATGAAAGATTATCTGTTTTTTAGATTGACAGGTAAGCCAATCGCAGGGAAAGGCAGCCAGTCGGGAACTCTTCTTGTCAATTTACTGACACAGGACTATGATGAGGAGCTTCTGCAGGAATTTGGAATAGAGGAAGCGGCAGAGAAGCTTCCGCCTCTTGTGTGGGATACGGAGATCTGCGGATATGTCAGTGAGGCGGCGGCGCAACAGTGCGGCTGCAGAGCCGGCACGCCGGTGTCTGCGGGCATGTTCGATGTGGACGCCAGCGCTGTGGCTATGGGGATAGTGGATGGGGAAAATGTTTTCATGATCACAGGCACATGCGGGGTAAACGGCTACATCACCGATCATGCGGTGACAAACGGGACGGTCATGTTCAATTCCCTCTATTCCCTGCCTGGAACATATCTTGTGGAGGAGGGCAGCGCCACGTCTGTGGGAACTTTGGAATGGGTTAAGAGCGTGCTGTTTTCAGAGTCCGTGGACGAAACTGTTTACGCAGAGATCAACAGGATGGTTAAAGAAAGCAGACCCGAGGACAGTGAGCTCATCTTTCTGCCCCTGCTTTACGGATTCAGACACGGGGGAGGTCAGGGTACATTTAAAAGCAGGGCATGCTGGATCGGTTTATGTCCGGAACATTCACGGAGCGATATGCTGAGAGCCGTATACGAGGGGGTTGTTTTTGTGCATAAAATACATTTGGAACATCTGCTTCTGAACCGGCCTGCCCCCTCCGTCATAAGACTTGCTGGAGGGGCAGGAAATTCAGCGGTATGGGTGCAGATGTTTGCAGATATCCTGCAGATTCCTGTGGAGGTGGTGGAAAACAGCGAGATGGGAGCAAAAGGCGCAGCCATTGCTTCCGCTGCTGCTCTGGGGCTGTATAAAAATATAAATGAGGCTATTGAGCACATGACCCGCAGGGGTAAACGGGTGGAACCGGATCGGAACGCGGCTCCTGTTTACGAAGAAAAATTCAGCCGGTTTAAAAAGGTGCTGAATGGGATGGGGGAGATATGGCCTCTGTTTTCATAGAAAGGCATAGACGGCAGATTATAGGAGCGAAGAGATCGACAGGCACATATGTTTGAGTCGCAGGATTGGAGAAAAAATGAAACTTCAGGCAGCATTGGATTATTTTACGTTGGAGGAAGCTTTGAAACTTATGGAAATCATTCATCCATATGTCGATATTGCGGAGATAGGAAGCCCCTTGATGTATGGGGAGGGATTCCGGGCAGTAACTGAGATGAAAAGGAGGTATCCGGATCTGCAGGTGCTGGCAGATATGAAGATTGTAGACGGAGGATTTGATATTGCAGATGCAGCGTATAAAGCGGGAGCCGATATTGTAACTGTCATCGGAAGCGCCAACGATGAGACTCTGAAAGGGGTGGTGAAAGCTGCAAAGGCGCATGACAGAAAGTCTATGACGGATACCATAGGGATTGATAAGCCTGGAAGCCGCGTAAAAGCGCTGGATGAGATGGGATTCGATTATATCCTTCTGCATACGGCCCATGATACGCTGGAACATGCCGCTGCTCCGGTTGAATCCGTAAAGGAGTCAAAGCGCGCAGCGCAACATGCTCAAATCGGTATATCGGGAGGAATCAATCTTACCTGTATAGAGGAGATATGCAGCGCTGCCCCCGATTGGGTTGTGGTGGGAAGCGGAATTACCCTTTCTGATAATCCCCTTGAGACGGTTAGAAAACTGCGGGAATATATCAGGGAGCAGCGCGTGGTATGAGGCGCCTTTTCCTGGCTGGTTTTCATCATTTATTTATTGTATCTTCATAAAAAGATTACACATTCTTTCCTCCAGGTTTTTATATGTCTGCTATACTGTACGAAGAATGGAAGCAGAGGGCGGACATATGATAATCAAGATTTTGGCGTATTTTATTATTCCTGTATATACGGTGCTTTTCACCAGAGGATACAACTGGTTTACCACTAATTTTTCAGTTATAGGGAATATTTTCGACAGGAAACTGGCTTTTTTCGTCTGGGGAATGATAGTGGGAGGATATTTTTATATGATCTACAGGCGGGTAAAGTCCCTTGTCAGGATGAAACCCGCCTGTGCCTGCCTTATGCCTTCAGCGCTGGCTCTGCTTTTCTGTGCCATAACCACTCCTTACCTTCCCGATGAGCTGCCTCTTAAGTCATTTTTACATATTGTGTTTGCGTTTATATCTACGGTGCTGCTTGTTTTGTTTCTGCTGGCGGCAGTGCGGGGGCAGCGCATGGTTCATCCCGGTGAGTATGGGGGTTATCTGGCAGGTTTGGCCGCAATTGTGGGCGTATCTGCCGTTCTTTTGGTTCTGGCAGGGATCGTAAGCAGCGCTCTGGAGATTTTTATTACTCTAACTACCGTGATTTTTTCCGAGCGGCTCACTGCAAAGATGAGCAGAACGTGTTTTCGATAGAACGGTTGTGAAAAGAGAGCAAACATGCTATACTGGGGACACTGATATTACCCCGGATACGGGGCTGGAAGGCGGTAGGAAAGAATGAGTATATATGATACATTGAATCCCATGCAGAAGGAGGCAGTGTTCCACACCGAAGGTCCTCTTCTGATTCTGGCAGGCGCAGGCTCGGGAAAGACCAGAGTTTTGACGCACAGAGTTGCTTATCTGATTGATGAAAAGCAGGTAAATCCCTGGAATATACTGGCCATCACCTTTACCAACAAGGCGGCAGGGAGATGCGGGACAGAGTGGATCAGCTGGTTGGCTTTGGGGCTGAGAGCATTTGGGTCAGCACCTTTCACTCCACCTGCGTGAGGATCCTCAGAAGACATATCGAGCATCTGGGGTACAGCTCCAATTTCTCCATCTACGATGGGGATGACCAGAAAACTCTGATGAAGCAGGTGTTTAAGACCTTAAATGTAGATACCAAGCAATTTAAGGAGCGGTCTGTGCTGGGGACCATTTCCTCGGCTAAAGACAAGCTTATAGGGCCGGAGGAATTTCTCCTGAATGCAGGACAGGATTTCAGGCTGAAACGTATTGGCGAAATATATAAGGAGTATCAGAAGCAGCTTCGCAAAAATAATGCATTAGATTTTGACGACCTGATTGTAAAAACTGTAGAGCTGTTCCAAAACAGTTCGGAGGCGCTGAACTATTATCAGGAGCGGTTTAAATACATAATGGTGGACGAGTACCAGGATACCAACCAGGCCCAATTTAAACTTATAGGCCTGCTGGCGGCCAAATATAAGAATCTCTGTGTGGTAGGCGACGACGATCAGTCCATATACCGGTTCAGAGGCGCGGATATTGAAAATATCCTAAGCTTGAGACTGCCTTTCCCGGGGCGAAAGTCATCAAGCTGGAAGAAAATTACCGTTCCACCCAGAACATTCTGAACGCGGCTAACGGGGTTATCCGCAATAACAGGGGACGGAAGGATAAGACCCTGTGGACTGCCAATGAGGCCGGAGATTTAATCCGGTTCAAGCAGTTTGACACTGCCAGGGATGAGGCTGACTTTGTTGCGAGGCAGATCCGTGACAGCGGGCTATCCTGCCAGGATCAGGCGGTGCTTTACCGGACCAACGCGCAGTCCCGCCTGATTGAGGAGCGGTGTATTTTCTACAATGTGCCTTACAAGCTTGTGGGAGGAGTGAACTTCTATCAGAGGCGGGAAATCAAAGACGTTTTTGGCGTATCTTAAAACCATAGCCAACGGTGTGGACGACCTGTCGGTGCTTAGAATTATCAATGTTCCCAAGCGGGGAATCGGCGCTACCACTATGGGCAGGGTGACTGCCTTTGCTTCGGAACATGGCATGAGCTCTATGCCGCCCTTTCAGAAGCGCGGATGATCCCGGGACTTGGGAAGGCGGCTGAAAAGATAGGCAAGTTTATGGGCAGATGGAGAGTTTTCGGGCCAGGGCCCTGTCTGAGGAGTTCAGCATTCAGGAGCTGATTGAAGCGATATTGGATGAAACCGGATACAGGGAGGAGCTGGAGGCGGAGGGTGAAATTGAGGCCCAGACCCGCCTTGAGAATATTGAGGAGCTGGTAAATAAAGCCGTTAGCTACGAGGAGGACAGCGAGCATCCCACATTGGATGAATTTCTGGAACAGGTGGCCTTGGTTGCGGATATAGACAGCCTGGATCAGTCGGAGGACCGGGTGACACTTATGACCCTCCACAGTGCAAAGGGGCTGGAGTTTCCAAAGGTATATCTGGTGGGGATGGAGGACGGTTTGTTCCCAAGCATGATGTCGATCAATGCGGACGACAGGACGGAGCTGGAGGAGGAGCGCAGACTCTGCTACGTGGGTATTACCAGAGCCAAGCAGGAACTGGTAATGACTTCAGCCAGGCAGAGAATGGTAAACGGTGAGACTCATTACTGCAAGCCCAGCCGTTTTATGGAGGAAGTTCCGGCAGAGCTTTTGGATGAGGAGAGGTTGGAGCCCGCCCTTTCCGGCTTTGGAGGACGTGCAGCCAGAGGGGGAGGGGATGCCCGGGAGGGGGATCTCCCGTGGAACCAGCCCCGGAAAGAAGCGGGGCGCACCAGCGCCTTTGGCAAGGGCTATAATGCCTACGCTTCCAAATCGGCTGTGCGGCCGGAGGAAAACAGGGAAAAACCGGAGGGAATCCGGGCTTTGGAAAGGCCTTTTCCATACAAAAACCGGCCTCTCTGGATTACGGGCCGGGTGACAGGGTGAGCCATGTTAAATTCGGCTCAGGTACGGTAAAGGCGGTGAAGGACGGCGGAAAGGATTATGAAGTTACTGTAGAATTCGACAGGGTAGGACAGAAGAAAATGTTTGCGTCCTTTGCCAAATTGAAAAAAGTGTAGGAGGCAGTCCCGGAACGTCAGAGCTCGTCTGAACTTTTACTTTTACCTGGGGATTTGGATAAAATTTGCATAAATTGGGATAGTAAATTAAGAAGTTACATGATATAATAATTAAAAAGTATGTATCCGAGCCTGAGCTTGAATTTAAGAAAGGATGTGCATCCAATGAATCGATTTGACAGGGAACGTTTTGACGCAATGGGAAAAGAGGCATTAAGCCGTGTAGAGGAATTGATGAATTCCAGCAGAATAAATGAACTGCTTCACAAGAGAGAAGAGGATGAGAAGAAAAAGAACTGTATTCTTTGGGTATTGGCTATTATAGGAGCAGTAGCCGCAGTGGCAGGTATCGCTTATGCAGTGTACCGTTTCTTTACCCCTGATTATCTGGAGGATTTTGAGGACGATTTCGACGACGACTTTGACGACGACTTCTTTGAGGACGAGGAGACGGAGGAGAAGACAGAGTAAGAGCTGCTGAAACACGTATTTGCATCGGAGTGAAAATAAAGTTAACCAAACAGAGAATGCTGTAAAATTGTCTTTAAGTGCAGCGAAGGTGTTTTGCGCAGATTAGGCGGATACCCTTTGCTTGTACAGGAGGCGGATTTTACGGCATTCTCTGTTTTTCGCAGTGGTCTGTTTGTTAGAGCGTGTTTGAAAATTGCTTTCCGTCAGATGTGCGTTCCACTTTGTGGGAGATTTGGCCCAAATGAGCGCAGCGTAGCGGGCTACGTTAAGTGAATTTGGGTCAAATATACCGGGTCGTGACGGGGCGTGCAGACGGCGGGAACGAATGTTCAAACAATCAATAAATTTCCCGTAACCCCTTTTGCTATATGACCTTTAACTGAAGTTCCGTTATCTGTTCGTCGGGGTGTTTGGAGGTATGGATATCGACCCACAAAAGCTCCAGCAAAGGTCCGGCAGGATTCATCCCCTGGTTCTCTGCGCAGGAGATAAGCTGGGGAACATAGCGCTGATTCTGTCCGCAGTCTCCCCTGTAGCAGACGGAGAGATAATTTCCTGACTCGATAGTGTGTTCTCCTTCCGGATGGAGGATGAACACAGCATCATAGGCGCGGCAGTTTCCCGCCTTTGCACTTGGGATGTTTAAAAAGGAACCCATCTGGTTGTTTCCAATGATATATTGGCGGTCTTTGCCGAAGTTGACCAGCTGCTTTATCAGCACATCCATCTCCTCATCTGTTTTATAGCTCTGCATAATACGGTGGCAGGGGCGGTCGGGCAGCGTTTTCAGAAGAATTTCACCCAGGGGAAGGGACTGGGCCTGGGAAATGGTATGGCGGCGGGCAAGAATATTATTTTTCAATGAGGTAAGACGGGCGATCTGCTGATCGATTACTGCAAGCTCCTGTTCAAAGAGGGACATGGTGGAACGTATGCTTCTCTCTTTGATATAATCCCGTATCTGATCCATAGAAAACCCAGTTCACGGAGATCGCGTATAATATTCAGACACCATAAATCCTCGGTGCGGTAGATGCGGTATCCGTTGGAACCTCGCCTGGGCACCAGTATTCCTAACTCCTCATAGTAGCGCAGCACATCGGTGCTGACTCCGTACAGCGCAGCGATCTCTCCGATCTTGTAAAAAGTTGACATAATTTATACCCCCCTCACTGTGGAAATTCTGCTATTATTCACGAATTTTACCCTATTAAGGAAATTTCTCTTTACCTTGGTATTATACCAAGGTTTATACTGGTATTACAAGAGAAAGAGAGGGACAAAAATGAATTTCGACAGTGTATCATTAAAAAAGAACTTTTGGAGGTTTATCTGGCCTTCGGTGATTGCCCAGTGGATATTCTCTCTTTATACCATGGTAGACGGTTTATTCGTGGCAAGGGGAGTATCTGAGGTAGCGTTATCGGCGGTGAATATTGCCTCACCCTTTGTGCATTTCCTTTTCTCTGTCTCCCTGCTATTTGCAGTAGGCACTTCAACTATCATAGCAATGTTTCTGGGGCAGGACAAACACAAGGATGCCAATGAGGCCTATTCCCAGAATCTGGTAGTACTTGGGGTGATTTCCCTGGTGATTACGGCTGCTGTATTTCTGAATCTGGATTCTGTGGCTGCGTTTTTAGGCGCTACGGAACTGACAATGGATTATGTAAAACATTATATATTATCCATACTGCCTTTTAGCTGGTGCTTTATTTTTTCCTATTCCTTTGAAGTTTTGGTTAAGACAGACGGATATCCCAAATATGCCACGATATGCGTGACGCTGGCCGCATTGATGAACTGTATTTTGGACTATCTGTTTGTTATGGTGTTTAAGTGGGGCGTGACCGGGGCAGGTGTGGCGACGGGGCTGTCCCAGATGATGGCGGTAATTTTATATCTGGTACATTTTTTAAGTCCCCGGGCCACCATACGGTTTGCAAAACCATGCTGGAGCCCCGGACAGTTATGGCGGGTGGTAAAAATCGGCCTTTCATCGGGACTTACGGAATTTTCAGCGGGTATTACAGTATTTCTTTTCAACCATGCGATTTTGGCTTATATCGGTGAGGAGGGAATTATAAGCTATACGATTATCGCCTATATCAATACCATTGTGGTAATGTCCATGGCAGGCGTTGCCCAGGGCGTTCAGCCGCTGATTAGTTTTTATTACGGCAGAAAAGACGTATATTCCTACGGGACCCTTTTCCGGTATGCGGTTGCTGCCATTGTGATTATGGCAGGGGCGGCTTTCCTTGGTTCCTGGGCAGGGGCAGACGGACTTGTATCTGTCTTTATATCCAAGGATATGGAGGAGCTTCGCACTTACTCTGCTTCTGTGTTCCGTATATTCAGCATATCCTTCCTGATTATGGGATTCAATGTGATCGCAGGCGGTTTCTTCACTGCCATTGAGATGCCTAAATCTGCGCTGGCCATTACGCTGGGAAGAGGTCTTATTACTATGGCGGCTGCGCTGGCTATCTGCATTACAGCTGCCGGAGGCCAGGGTATATGGTGGGCCCCCACTGTATCAGAGGTTATGTGCCTGGCGGTATCGGCCGGGTTGATGTTTTGGTATGGGAAAAGAAATGGGAGCCTGATGGTCAGGGTTGCGAAGCAGCCTGGATGATGAGAGGTGAAAGAGGAAAGGGATCTTCCTGGTTTCCGGGTATAGCCGGAGACCGGGGAGATCCTTTTTTGCATCGGTTATTGTAAGAGTTAAGCTCTTGCGGATTTGCCTGAGAGGATGCCTGGAAAAAGATGAAAAAGAAAACCATACTGAATAAAGGGCATCAGACAGGCGCGGGGAGGGCAAAACCGGCTCAGCCCTGAGCGCTATGGAGAAAATTTTGCAGGATGGGTTTCGGGGAACCCTCAACGGCAGACAACTGGGGGAAAGGAAGAATATTTATACGAAATGGCCGGGAGAGTGCTTGATGAGACTCTTCAGGCATGATAGAATAGAAAAAGTCCTTGTACGCCGGCGGCATAAAATGCGTTCAGGATTATGGAGATGTAACCATTACAGAAAGCGGAGATAAAACAAGATGAAAAAAGGCGAGATATATGAAGGAATTGTTGAGACGATTGAATTTCCAAATAAAGGAATTTTGCACATAGATGGAGAACGGGTAGTAGTGAAAAACGCGATACCGGGACAGTTAATTAAGTGTGTGATCACAAAGCGCAGGAAAGGAAAAGCAGAAGGAAGGACGCTGGAGATTCTGGAGCATTCCCCCTGGAGACGCCCAAAGAGGCATGTCCTCATTTCGGCATCTGCGGCGGCTGTATTTATCAGAGTCTGCCTTATGAGGAGCAGCTTAAGATTAAGGAAAACCAGATAAAAAACCTCCTGGACACTGTGGTGGAGGATGGAACCTATGAGTTTCAAGGAATCAAGGGCAGTCCTCAGCCGGAAGGATACAGAAATAAGATGGAATTTTCCTTTGGAGACGAGGTGAAGGACGGGCCTCTGGCGTTGGGAATGCATAAAAGGGGCAGCTTCTATGATATTGTAACTACGCCCCACTGCCGGATCGTACACCCGGATTTCTGTAAAATATTGGTGGCGACCAAGGATTATTTTGCCATGAAGGAGACTGCTTTTTACAAGAAGCTGCAGCACAAAGGGTATCTGCGGCATCTTTTGGTGCGCAGGGCTGTAAAGACGGGGGAAATTCTGGTGGATTTGATAACCAGCACCCAGAGGCAGTATGCGGGTGTGGATGGCGAGACGGCTCTTTTGGAAGGGTGGAGGGATGTAATCCTTGCCCTGGACTTGGAAGGGACGCTGGCAGGCATTCTTCATACGGAAAATGACTCCCTGTCCGATGTGGTTCAGAATGACGGGACTCAGATTCTTTATGGCCAGGATTGTTTCTATGAGGAGCTTTTGGGCCTGCGGTTCTGCATCTCTCCCTTTTCCTTTTTTCAGACAAATTCCCTGGGAGCGGAGGTTCTTTACGAAACCGCCCGCAGCTATGTGGGAGAGACTAAAGACAAGGTGGTCTTTGACTTATACAGCGGCACAGGAACAATCGCTCAGATCCTGGCTCCCGTAGCCAGCAAAGTAGTCGGCGTGGAGATTGTAGAGGAGGCCGTGGAGGCAGCCAGAAAGAATGCACAGATAAACGAACTGGAAAATTGCCGGTTCATAGCAGGAGATGTGCTGAAAATCATTGATGAGCTGGAGGATAAGCCTGATTTAATTGTGGTGGATCCGCCAAGAGATGGGATTCATCCAAAAGCGCTGGGGAAGATTATCGACTTCGGGGTTGGCAGGATGGTTTATATTTCCTGCAAGCCTACCAGTCTTGTTCGGGATTTGGCGGTGCTGCAGGAGCGGGGATACCGGGTGGAGAAGGTTTGTGGGGTGGATATGTTTCCGGGAACTGGGAACTGCGAAACTGTTTGCCTATTATCACGTATAAGATAAGTGTTTTATATTCTAAGGAGGAGAGTTTTGAATGGATAAAACAAGGAAATTAGTAATCGTCAGCGATGTGACAAATATATTAATCGATATTTGCTCAGAGCACGAAATATTGTAGATTATACGTGTTTTCAATATGGGGAATATAATTATATGGTAAGTGGGGAGCCAGATGCTCATTTTATAAGTGATTTTTAATATTTTGTTTTTACAAAGAGTACTAAATCTTTAGAATCTATCAGAACTCTGCTGAAAATAGGCCACATTGAAGATGTATTTATTTTACTGCGAACAATGTTTGAAGGATATTTAGTAAGTAGATATATTGATGAAAATTACGATGTTAAGCTACTTAATGATTTATCTTCGTACCACAGTTAATTGCACATAGAAAGATAATATATCAAAATAGTGAAGCTAGAGATAGAGGTACAAATGAGTTGATAGATTTTCTACAGAGAAATCCCACAGATTTAAAATTAGGGAAAGATAAATTATATTTTTTTGATTTTTATGGTTATCTTTGTATTACAATGTGTTTATTATACATGGGAGATCTAAGGAAAGGGAAATAACGGCTCCCAGTTTGAAGCTAAAATTACGGCAAAGATGGATTCTGGATGAAATATTGAAAAAGATGCCATTAAGTGAATGCTGCCATGGATTTGTAACTGGTAAATCGATTGTTACCAATGCAGAAAAGCATATAGGAAAAAACAAATATTGATAGTGGATATCGAGGATGTTTTCCATTTATTGAGGAAAAGAAATTATGACAAACAAGAAGAAAGAGATTACAATACACAGCTCAGCCGCAGAGTATTTAACATATGTGGCATCTACAGGTAGTAACTCAGATAGTTTTGAGATGCGCTATGAAGACGAAAACATCTGGCTGACGCAGAAAATGATGGCAACCTTATATGATGTTTCTGTATCGGCAATCAATCAGCACCTTAAAAGGATATTTGAAGATAATGAGCTGGTAGAGGAATCAGTTATTAAGAAATACTTAATAACTGCCTCGGATGGTAAATCCTACAGTACGAAACATTATAACTTACAGGCAATCATTGCCGTTGGCTTTAAAGTGAACAACGACCGCGCCGTAAGATTCCGCAAATGGGCCGGTCAGATTGTCAAGGATTATACAATTCAAGGATGGACGATGGACAAAGAGCGCCTGAAAAAAGGGCATATGTTCACTGATGAATATTTTGAACGTCAGCTTGAAAATATTCGTGAGATACGTCTGTCCGAGCGGAAATTTTATCAGAAGGTTACAGATCTCTATGCCACAGCGTTTGATTACGACAAAGATGCCAAGACTACCCGGCAGTTTTTCAAAATGGTACAGAACAAGATGCACTGGGCCGTACATCGGCATACGGCAGCAGAATTGATTGTAGAGCGTGCAAATGCCGAAAAAGAACATATGGGCCTGACAACGTGGGAATCAGCGCCAGATGGGAAAATTGTCAAAGCAGATGTTACTGTTGCTAAGAATTATCTGAGCGAAAAGGAAATGTCCTATTTACAGAGAATCGTTTCACTGTATCTCGACTATGCGGAGTTACAGGCGGAACGAAGAATACCGATGAGTATGGAGGATTGGGCAAAGCGCCTTGACGGATTCCTGGAGTTTAATGGAAATGAACTGCTTATGGGGCCGGGAAAAGTCAGTGTAGAGCAGGCAAAGCTTCATGCAGAGACGGAGTTTGAAAAATATCGCGTTGTTCAGGATCGCTTATTTATGTCAGACTATGATAAGTATTTGTTAGAATTAGAACATCAAGCGGACCAAAGTGACGTGTAAAAATAATTATACCGTTTCCGCTTGGGGATAATTATGCCCTCCCGCCATCATTATTATCCACTCAACAAATGTGGAGACCGTGTGCCTTTTAGAGAAAAGAAACCTGTAATCACATCAGAAACTTTACTAATATATTTATAAGAGTTGCCGCAAGAAGTTTGGAAATATTTTTCACCATGTAAAAATGGAAAATATAAGTATTTTGATTTGGGGCATATATTCAAGAGGTGCGATAGGAGCAACTGGTTTTAAGGACTATTAAAGAACGAATAAAAATGAAGCAAAATATTTGAGTTCTTAGGGGAAGAACGTTTAATTTCATCAAAATTAGATTGATATGCAGAGAGCAAGATTATGATAAAGTCATGATTAAGATGGATAAAAATTTTAGATATGACAAAGAGAGAAGGACACAGGGAAAAGAGCATCCAAATCCAGATTTGCTTTTTTATAAGTTATTCTATCAGGCGATTTCTCGTGCAAGAGAAAACAGTGTATATTGGTGGTGGGAAACTACGAACTATTTTCCGATAGTTTGAATCTAAAGTTTGATATGTTATCTAGATATCAATATAAAGAAAATTGTACAAATATAACCCTATCAGTTAAAAAATTAAATCGACTTACTAAAAATATTAAAGATAAACTTCCAGAGGTACAGGCATACGATTCTCTTACGATTTCTGAAACAGTGGATATGATAAATGACGAATTAATGGGGCTGACATATCAAATTATTGTGAGTATGTAGAAGAACTTGCAATTCTATATGGCATAACACACATAGAAGTAAAATTTGAGGATGAGACTGTCTGGTTGAGTCAACAGCAAATGGCAGACTTGTACTAAATCTCCAGAACTAATGTGGTAGAGCACATAAAACATATTTACGAAGAGAGTGAACTGGTTAAGCAGTCGGGGCTGTTGCAAAAGTAGATAAATAATCTACTGGAGCAGCAGCTCCTTTTCTACGTCCCCCAAAACAGAAAAACGGACTCCGAAGAGTCCGCCATCTGTGGTATAATTAAGTATGCGAATAAATAATTACACTACTAAAATTATACCGAACTTGACCGCACTTATCAACTGGTTTTGCCATTAAGTTTGGAAGGGCTGGTTCCGAACGATGATTCTGACCTATGCGTATTCCCAAACCATTTATTCATCAAGAAAAATTGAGACCGCCTGTAAACGGGACATCAACTTTATATGGTTGTTAGCCGGACAAAAAGCGCCGGATCACAGCGCCATTGCCCGGTTCCGTTCCGGTTTTCTGGAGGAGGCGTGTGAGGACCTCTTTTATCAGATGGTACACCGGCTGCCCCTATAAAGAGAAATGCACCAAAGCGAGGGGTAACAAGCGTCTGTACGTATCCAAAAGCTTTTTGGAGAAGCGCAAGGAATCATATCAAAACATTCAGAGCGAGAAGGGAATTAAGTACCGGGTGAATCGCTCGATCCAGGTAGAGGGAGCCTTCGGGGTTTTGAAAAATGACTATGGTTTCCAACGATTCCTGCTGCGAGGTAAGAAGAAGGTAAAACGGGAGATTCTCATGCTGAGTATGGGTTATAATCTAAATAAACTACATAGAAAAATCCAGAATGAGCGGACTGGAAGGCAGAGTGAGGGCGCCGCTCAATCATCTATTTTGATGATTTTGCGACACCCTCATGACTCTATGTCAATACCATTTCACAAAATAAATTGGGTTTGTGCAATGGAGTATGAGGCCAAAACTTGCAGTTTGACGCCACCCTATTGAAAATCATATTTTTTTCCGATATGATAAAAGCAATAAATTAGTCAAGGGAGGAGGGAACATATGTGGAGCGTGATTGTCTGTGACGGTGACGAAACGGAGCGGGAACAGCTTTTAGAATATATCCGGCGCTTCAGCGGCGAAAAAATATGGGAGGTGACGCTTACGGCTGCGCCGACTGGCCGGAACTTCATGAGAAACTGGGACAGGCGGAGCCGGATGTGATTATCATCGCCCAGGACGGTGTGGAGGGGCTGAATACCCTCACGAATATCCATCTGCCGCCCAGGAAATTTATCTGGTTTTCCGACTTGGATTTTGGCTTGCAGGCGTACCGGCTGTGTGTTCCCTGGTTTGGGAGCAAGCCGGTGACTTATGAAAAAATGGTCCAGGCGCTGACGCGGTGTATAGAGATAGCAGCGGGAACCGAGGGCGAAATGGAACGATGAAAAAGTAATCAGGCGGATTTGAAGGGATATACCCCTCAAGCGGCTCTGTAAGAGCTGCTTGAACCTTCCTCTTTTGCCGCTCTTATTAAAGAATAACAGGAGGGATTATGATGAATACGAAAAAGGAAAAGATTATGGGTGATGTTTTTATCCGCCGCTCTGGCGGTGACGCAGCTCCCGGCGGTGGCAATGGCGGAAAACGCCGCGCCGGAGGACGGAAGTATTGCGTCCTTCAAGGCGCTGGACAGCAGGGTGGCGGCCCAGACCGTGGCCGTGGGGACAGCCTATGACCAGTTGAACCTGCCGGACAAAGTGACGGCGGCTGTCTATCATGTCAGCGAGGGCGTGGAGGGCAAGGACAGCGGCCAGCTTTCCCCCGCCAGCCCCAGCGACGCGGCGTCCGTGACCATCACCACGTCCGATGAAAAAATCCCCGTGACCTGGGACAGCGACCCAGCCTATGACGGGGATGTGGCAAACAGCTATGTATTCACGGCGGATGTGGGCAGCTATGCCCTGTCAAGCGGCGCAAAGCTGCCGCAGATCACCGTGACAGTAACAGGGGAAAACATGGAAAACGGGGCGAAAAAACCGCTGAGGGAACCGCTTTCCTGTGCAAAGACAGAGGGCTGTACCCTTGCGGACGGGCATGAGGGCGAGTGCGTACCGGCTCCCCCGACAAATGACGCGCTGGTGAAAACCGTCACCGGCTGGACGTTTGTGGACGATGAAAACTTGAACGAGGGCGAACTTGCCCTTCCTGGTGTGAGCGCGGAACAGCAGCTGGATTTTGACACGGTTGTTTCCATGCTGCCAACGCGAATCAGCGCGGAAGTTGAGGGCGAGGCGGACAAGGTTCCTGTGGATATCATCGGCTGGAGCTGCCCCCAATATAAGCAGGACGGCGGTAGCTGGCCGCTGACCGGCGAATACACCTTTACTGCCGCCATTCCATCAAATTACTCCTGCGAACCGCCGCCCACAGTGCAGGTAATCATGGAAAGCGTCAGTCTGCTGGCCAATTCACCTGTCAGGTGGAACGGAGACTCTGACAGGATAGCCAGTGACTTAACCGGTGGGGGGGGGGGGTAATTGTTATCAACGGAAGCAATTCCACTTCAGACGGCGCCACCCTGATCATTAATGAAGATAACATAACAGTGACCTCACAAGGAAATCCTGTCAGCGGCATCAATATTATAATAGAAGTCGAATCCCTGACCATCAAGGATTTGGATCTGACTTCCGTCCACAATAGAAATGCCATAACGTTTAATAACCAAAAGTCCTCAGCCTCTATCCTGAAGACAGAAGGAAGCTGCAGCATTGCCGCTACACAAACCGGCAATGTGATTTCGGTTATTAAAAGCAGTAACGACCTGACCCTGGATGTGGGTGACGCTTCCCTTACCCTTACAAACAGCCAGCGCGGTTCAAGCGGATCCAGTCGGGACGTTGAAGTTTCAGGCAAACTGACTGTAAATATAGAAAACGGCGGTGAACTTACGGCGCGGTGCCCGATTATTCCTGAGTCAGTAAACGCAAGGGCATTACAAGCGACTTCATAACCATCAACAATGAAGGGACTCTATTGGTTGAAGCCCTTACAGGCATTTACTCCAATAATGATATCCTCCTGTCCGGCTCCGGAACCACCGCTACCAGAGGAGAAGTTGGCGTTTATGTGAAAAACGAATTAACGGTGAACGGAAATCTGACAATAGAGAGCACCGATCTGGGAATTGTATATGAATACGGTGAAAATTACAAACTGACAGGTGACGGAGATTTGACGGTCCGCATGATCCCGCCTTTGGACCGGGGCATAGGCATTTGGTGCAACAAAAATCTGGAAATGGCTTTCATCGGCAATCTCAGCGTCCACGGCGTCAGTGGCGGAGATGGACACGGTATTTTTGTGAATTTTCATCTGGTTATAACAGAAACCCCTAAGAGTCTGGATGTACAGGCGGGCACAAATAGGTGGGCTTACACGTTCTTTGTCGGCGAACTTACGAATCACACAAATATAAATATAATTCCGTATACCAGCGAGCCAGTAGTCTGGCCGGATTTTATTCCGCCCAGTGTAACCAGCGTAACGCCTGACGGCTCAAATGTAAGCCTGAATGGATACTTTACAATTGACTTCAGTGAAACTATGAGGATCAACTCAGGCGCCGTTACTCTTACAGAAAACAGCAGCCTCCCAGGCTCAACGACTATCACTTTAATCCCTGACTATTGGAACGAGCCCTACTGTACCAAGCTTATAGTTTACTATTCAGGCTTGAAATACGGCACTTCATATACCTTAAACATATCCGGCTTTGAGGACATAGCAGGCAACCCAATGACTGTCTATCCGGGCCATACATTTACCACAGTTGAAGGCATGCCCATTGTCCATTCCGGCGGCGGAGGGGGTGGAGGCGCCAATACCGTTTCACTGCCACAAACCAATTATATAGTAGCGGGGGATCGCATTCATCTTTCCATACCACGCTCTGATATACAAAAGCTGTCCGATTCCGGTAATAGCCTGAGCCTACAGAGTGACACAGTAAAAATAATATTCAGACCCCTGGCGCTTCATGCAATTCTGGATGCTGCCGCCGGTTTAGGAAACAGTATTACCTTTACCGCCCAGCCTGCGGATATAAGCACACTTACTGAGGCGGCCAGGCTTATAGGATCCCGCCCTGCATATGACTTTGCTATCAGCTGCAAGGATACCGGCGGTACTGAAACCAGTGTAAAGGTGAATTTCCCCCCGGGTTCGGCTACCGTGGCTATGAATTATATTCCTGAGGCGGGAGAAACCGCCGGCAGCCTGTTCATGATATATGCAGATGAAAGCGGTTCCGTCACCTGGCTTCCCAAGTCCTGTTATAGCGCCAATGCAGTCCTGGTGGATATCCCACATTTCTCCGTATACGGAGTGGGCTGTTATACACAGATTCCAGCTTTTTCCGACACAAATACTCATTGGGCAAAAGAAGACATTGAGTTTGTCTTGGCCCGGGGGCTGCTGACTGGAACGCAACACAGCCTGTTCTCACCCGACAGCGCGGTCACACGAGGGGATCTGGCCGCCGCCCTTGGCAGACTGGCCGGTGTCAGCCCGGAAAATTATCAAACACGCAGTTTTAGCGACGTGAGAGCGGACGCTTTCTATGCCCCTTATATTGAGTGGGCGGCCCAGAATAACCTGATAAATCCAACAGACGGAACCCTTTTTGACCCCGATGGGCCAGTAACGCGGGAACAGATGGCCGTAATCATATCTAATTACGCCGGGCTCACGGGATATACAGATTCTGCTCCGCTTAATGAAGCGCCTTTTGCAGACAGCGCTGCCATCAGCCCATGGGCGGTAAACCAGGTAACGGCCATGCAGAAGGCCGGGATTTTGAAAGGAAAAAATGGGAACATTTTTGAACCCCAGGTCCATGCCACCAGGCTGAGATCAGTGCTCTGCTGCACCGGTTCGTTGAGGTGACCGCCGAGCCGTCCACAGCTCAGGGCTGGAAGAAAAACGATTCCGGCTGTTGGCTTTATTACCGTGGCGGAAAGGCTCTGACCGGCTGGCAGAATATAGACCATAAGGAGTATTACTTTGCTTCAGACGGCACCTGGAGCCCGGAAGCGGAAAAAGAGGCTCCTTAGATATAGGGGATATGCGATACCATGATCATTTCCAATAAGAAATTATTGACAGGTTTATGGTGAACGGAACATCATGTATGATTGCCGGCGGGTTTGCCAAGTAAAGCCGCCGGCCTGAATAAGCCAATTTCCTATTGCAGGGATGCATATGGAAAACTCTTTAATTCGCCCATTTTCGTGTGATAAAAACAATTTTGCGTGGCCATCAATAGATGTGTATGAACGTATATCAAAAGTAAAATAATCAGGCAACCCAAAGGTAAGGTGATAGATTGAAGAAAAAAGTGTGAATCACTGACGATGATTTAAATTTCTGCCGCTAAATTAAATATTCATTGCAAAGTCCTGCAACAGAGTCATATTATGCGCTCTCTGTGTCTGAAAGTCCCAAACCTTTTATGGAACAGGACGATTGCCTTGTGGTTTCTGAAGGAACGGGCGAATAAAGATAATCAGTGTTGTCCGGCGATGCGTACGATGTTCTAAGGTATGTGACACAATAGCACACCCTGGAACGCTTCAGAACATTTTGTCCAGAGGCGGCGGGTTTAGGGAACAATCCACAAGGCATTCCGCAGCTCTATCAAAGCCGTAAAAATTGCAAGTCCTTTACGTTTGCTCTTCGCGCTAACTTGTTATTTACATAAACTTACATAAATAACGGGGCCATCCTTGAAGCCATGATTTCAAGATGCTATACTATATCTGCCGGTGGTTATTTGCAAAAAAGAGGACGGTAAAATTTTATGCATTGAGGAGCGATATATGGATAGGAAAAAACTTGTGAATCAAAGCATTGACTATATTATGCAGCATTTAGATGAGAATGTATCGCTTGATACGGTAGCTGCCCATTTTTATATATCGAAATACCATTTCAGCCGGATCTTCAAGGAAGAAACCGGCGAAAGCGTCTATGCATTTATTAAGCGCTGTAAAATGGACCAAAGTGCAATCGACATGAAACTCAACCCGGAAAAAGCAATTACAGACATCGGTTTGGATTATGGATATAGTTCGTCTAATTATAGTTCCGTGTTTAAAAAGCGCCATGCTGCTTCACCAACGGGTTTTAGGCAGTCCATACCTGTCCGGAGTATGGCGGTTCCCTTTAACCCAGAGCGAGTGGTTCACTTCAAGACGGCGGCGGAATATGCTGAGCAAATCGAGGTTCAAAAGCTGGACGATCTGTTTGTGATATATGAACGATTTATTGGAACCTATATGGACCTTGAAAAAACTGGTATCAGTTTTTAGACCAGTACAAGGCTTTTTTAAATGAAAAGACCATTTTAGCCGAGCGCTTTTTTCATGACCCGGCCATTACGGACGCCGCGCAGTGCATTTGCGATATTTGTATGACGGTGGAGCATGATTGTAACATGAGTAATGTCATGTGGATTCAAGGCGGCCAATGGATTGTCTATCATTTTATTGGAGAAATCAAAGATATTTTTGAGACACTGCAAGGGGTCTTTAGCGTTTGGCTCCCCCAAAGCGGGTACAAAATGACGCGGAGGTATGGGATCAATATTTATCGCCGTATTGACCGGGAAAATCACAGCGTTGTAATGGATTTGTATATCCCAATTTCATAAGAGCAAGAATTCAGAAGCGAACAGGGCGGCTTTCTTTCTATAATAAGAGGTATTTAAAAATACTTCAATCGTAGGAAGGAGGCCGCCCTGTGCCATTAAGTAAAGAAAAATCCCTCTATTACCTGGGATATACAGTATTGTGATTTGCCTGCTGTGCTGCGCCGCTGCAAAAAGTGCGGAAAGAAAAGCGAGTACGGCTGCTCTGGGGAATTTCGCGTCAATGCACAGCAAAAAGCATTGGATATTTGGTTGATTTATAAATGCGTTCACTGCAATACAACGTGGAACAGCACAATCTTTTCGCGTATTTCCCCACAGAAGTTAGGGGCAGATTTGCTGGAAGGGTTTTCTTGTAATGATAAAAATCTGGCGATGCAGTACGCGACGGATTGTTAGGATCACTTAGTAACTGACTTGAGATACATACGGAGGAAAATATGTTTGATATAAGAAAAATCCAGGAAAAAGTAATTTATGAAGCCGTCAAAGCGGAAAGTAATGATGATGTGGCCGCTTTAGTGGTATATGGCTGTGAGCAGACAGATTATATGGAAAATAATGCTGAGTGGGTGAAGGCGGCTATGGGGCGTCTGGAAAAAAAATTTTCATGTGAGACGGTCAAGAAAATACGAATGAACTGTCAATGCGGTTATGGAATGGAGGAAAAACTTGCGCTTGTAAAGGAACTGATGGCAGGTTGTGCAAGCGTAGAGGAATTAACAAGCTCAAAAAAAGCGGAGGCGGCCGGGCTGTTTTGTAAAGATGGTGAACTCTTTCTGCAATTTGGTTTTTGTCCCTGTCCAATGCTTGCAAATGTAGATCAATTGGAGACGGCTGCATGGTGCCAATGCACCACTGGTTATAGCAAAGCCCTTTTTGAAAAAGCGTTTGCCTGTGATGTTGATGTGGAGTTATTAAAAAGCATCAAGATGGGCGATTCCGTGTGTCTTATGAAAATCACTCTCCACAACCCGGTTTGGCAATAAAGAAGGAGCCCTTCGCAAATCAGAAATATTTATGCCTGAACGCCGTCACCTTCCCCACTTGGGATTTTGACGGCGTTCCCTGCAATAATCAAAGGAGCGCATGATTATAATGCCATATGTTACAAGAAAAATCTGTGTGGGAATGGTATAATGGCTTCATAGGAATCCCATGTCTCGAAAACAGTGATAGCTGTATGGCGCTATAGGTTGGCAGGAATCAATATAGCCATGTTCAGCCGCTTGCGAAACAGGAGCGGCCGCTCACAAAAAGGGCTTTTCTGCGGTAAATGTGTGTGGTATTATAATATACAAAACATTTTTTGCAGATAATAAGTTGCTTTGGCTAAATCAAAGAACGTTTTCTTGTCCATATAATCAAAGCTGACTGGTATAATTTTATTTTGGATTGGAAAAGAGTATAGCTGGGGCGTATCAGAAAATTTATTCCCGCCATCTGCACGCCCCACTTCGCGGTATATTTGGCCCAAATTCAGGTTACATAGCCCGCCATGCGCCCTTTATTTCAGCCAAATCTCCCACAAAGTGGATCGCACATCTGACAGAAAGCAAATTTCGGACACGCTCCAGAACAAAAAGAAGGCAGGAGGCGAGGCAGTGCCAGATATAATTCGCATATCGGCCTGTGATGACGATGCACAGTTTTTGAAAAAATTAACGGGATATCATCTTCCTAGATATTGGAATGAAGGGCATGAACGGGATGGAGGCGGCCCGCGCATTGCGGAAGCGGGGCGACGGCTGCCGGACAACGCCATTGAAGCCGCTATTTGGGCGGATGAAAAATGGATTGAGGCGCGAGCCTTTGCGCGGCAGGGGCAGCTGGTTTTGAGGGTGCGAAACAGCTTCCGCAGTGATAGCGGGCGACATCCTTTTACCCGCCGCCCAGGCCGCGGGTATGACTTGGCAACGTGCGCCGTGTCGTGGCGCAGTACGGAGGAACCATGGAAGTTTCGGCAAACGGCTGTTTTACGTTCAGCGCCATGCTGCCGTTGTAGGCTCTTAAAGGGGGATGGGATTTTTTTACAATACAGTTAGCTCCAGCTTGTGATATGATAATAAATCAATTTGGCTAAAGGAAATTTCACGCTGCTGCGCTGGGGCAGGTACTGTGGAACCGTATCGAAGAAGGAAATGATTAAGGGTAAACAATGTATGAGCCACCGGATGAATTTGCCGCCGCGTTGCGTGCTGTGTGAAACGGTGCAAGTGAAAGAAATTATGATTTTGAAAAGAAAGTAGATAGAAAAAGGAGAATAAGAAACATGAAAAAACAGATATTATTTGTTATCCTGGAGCAGTATGCTGATTGGGAGGGGGCCTATCTTTCTTCGGCCCTCTATATGCTGGGGGATGGTCAATATGAGGTCAAGACGGTATCTTTGACGAGAGATGTGGTGACATCCATCGGCGGTTTTCGGGTGATGCCGGATTACCAGATTGATACTGTACCGTCCGACTATGAGGCGCTTATTCTAATCGGAGGCATGGCATGGAGAAATTCTGAAGCCCAAAAAATCAAACCTCTGGTTGACAGATGCCTTGCAGAGGGGAAGATATTGGCCGGTATTTGTGACGCTTCCGCATTTCTTGGAACAGCCGGCGCATTGAATCATGTAAGACATACGAGCAATGACTTAAAGGACATGAAGCAATGGGCAGGCGCGGCATATACAGGAGAAGAAAACTATGTCATGCAGCAGGCCGTCCGGGATAAAAATATTATTTCAGCAAATGGTACGGCTGCCCTGGAATTTGCCAGGGAGGTACTGCTGGCTTTAAAAGCCGCGCCTGAAGATAAAATCACCGGGTGGTACAACTTTCATAAACTGGGATATTATGGAGCGCCTATGCCTAAGGACGCAATGGAGTGGAATGATTGAAGTTATGTAACCTTCCCAACATTAGAAGAATTTGGCGCAGCTATCAGTTTTGGAGAAGTATGTTTCCTGACTATACAATGGAATTTAAGTATGATAAATTTAAAACAACAAGTGACGCATTAAATGGATGACTTCCGGTTTTTCGGGGAACCGGCTATATAGAAAATCAAAATTAGCCAAAAGACAGTTGTATTTTTTGACGGAGAAATTCACATGGAAATTATATTCGGAAACATAATAGGTAAGAACACGCCATAAAAGATTAAGAAATAATAAAATGGAGATTAAGGAGGGAAGTTTAATATGAATCAATCAAGACGCTTAAAACTTAAGATATTCATTCTCCCCATGGCTATAATATGGTTTCTGATGTCATGTGTGACTGGCTGTGGAATCAATAAGGAGAATAAAGAACTAGGGTCTGCAGCGATTGAAGAGAACAGCGAAACCAGCAAAATGCTGAAGAGCCAGACTTCCTCTTTGACGGATGTGATGTATTCAATTGTGGAGCGTCAGGGATTAGAAGGAGCAGTGGATTATAACAGCGCAATGGAAAATGATTTAAAGGATGCTATTGTATTCTTATGCAAATCAGAGAGTGGAAAATATGAGGCTTACGGTTTTATTAGTGCTGAATATGGAAAAAGTGGAATTTTGATAAATAATGTGATAGATGGCCAGGATAATTGGAATTTTTTTGAAGAAAATTGGTCTTACGGAGATTCACTGCCAACAGTGGAAGAGAAAGCCGATTATGAAGCTCTTTTTACTTTTACACAGGAAAAAGATGGGAAAGATTACAAGCGCAGTATTTATTTTGATACGTATGACACTGGGACGATGTCCATTAGAGGGTAGATAGGAACTGGAATTCGGGGAGGCGCATTGATCGCATACGCTGGAATTCAAAGAACACATACATTTACGCTTAAAGAAAGAAACGGAATATCACTTAAAGAAGAGCAGATACAACCAGTATTTGGAGAAGTTAAAGTTTCTGGTGATTGTGATACAGATGTGGTATTTACAGGCGTTGAGACTGGAAAAACTTATACAACAGGATATATTACGTCTGGTGTATCAGAAAAAATAAAGCTGCAGAGGGGAAAATGGTATGCAGTGGAAGGGGCAGGAAATCTCACAATGAATCCTGTAAACGATAGAATTGAATAGAACTTAGAATTTGATTAAGCAAAATATTGAGGGATAAGAAGTGGAAATTAGGAAGTATCAACAGTCAGACTGCGAGATTTTAGCGGAATTATTTTATAATACCGTCCATACCGTTAATGCAAAAGACTATACGAAAGAGCAGCTTGATGTATGGGCAACTGGTGAAGTGGATTTAGAAAAATGGAACCAGTCACTTCAAAAACATTATAGTATCGTTGCAGTTGATGGTGGGACTATTGTAGGATTTGGTGATATAGATTTGACAGGCTGCCTTGACCGTTTATTTGTTCATGCAGACAGCCAAGGAAAAGGGATTGCAACAGCTATTTGCAATCAATTAGAGCAGGCGGTTCCAGGTAACATTACTACTTATGCCTCTATTACAGCAAGAACTTTTTTGAAAAGAGAGGATATAGAGTTGTCAAAGAACAACAGGCAGCGCGGCAAGGAGTTTTTCTTACAAATTATGTTATGACAAAGGAACGTTAACTTCTCACTTGTCAGGGATTTGGACGGAGCATGAAACCGAAGTAACAGGGGCGTATACTCATGAGGAAAATCACTACAAGAATTGGAAGTCTTTCTATATCCAAATGAAAAATTTGAAGATTGTTGCGGCATGATAATTTGTGGACAAAATGATAAAGAAGTCAGGCTGTCAATTGCTTCTCTAAATGGATACGGCGTTTATATTGGGTTTTTTGATGGAAGTCAGGAATATTTGTCTGTCGCTGATAAAGAAAAATTGAACAATGTCTTAGACGTATGGGGAGACGGCTTATATGTTTCAGAAGGCTTGTTTATTTCACCACAATCAGCGTGGCGATGTATATGTAAAACAATTGAAACCTAATAGCTGCAGCCGCAGCGCTATTTAAGTACGCCTTACTGGAAAATAGCGGCCTCGGCAGATAAGGCTTCCACGCGCCGGCCAAAGGGAATTTTACTAACATCAAGGAGAACCATAATTTGAAAGAATACGTAAAAGCATCAAGTAAAGATACAGAAACAGTATTGGAAATAGTCCAAAATTCAATCACGAATGTATATCCAAAGTATTATCCTAAAGAGGTTGTGGAATTCTTTTGCAATCTGCATTGCTTGGAAAATATTGCAAAAGACATAGAGGATGGATTAGTAGGCATTTTATTGGTTGATGGTATATGTGTAGGAACAGGCTGCTATAGAGAAAACCACATTACAAGAGTGTATGTTAAGCCAGAATATCAAGGAAAAGGATATGCTCATTTATTATGGATTGTCTGGAAAATGAGATTGCAAAGCATGATTCAAAATCAATTCTGGATGCATCGTTGCCGGCAAGTCATTTGTATGAAAAAAGAGGTTATTTTACCACGGAACATGGCAGGCATCTTGTTGAAAATAATGTGGTTCTGGTTTATGAGATAATGGAAAAGGCTTTGGCTAAGAATCCAACGAGTATAGATTATGATGGAAAACTATTTACTCCAAAAGTAAAACGCTGATAACGGAGAGGCGGATGGCAATACTTTATTTAAATATCATCAATCAGGAGTGGACTTTAGCGCTGACTATGCTGGAGGCGAAATTAAAAAAGGATTTATAATCGGAAAGGTCAGCGAAAGTGGAGAATTGGATTTTTACTATCAGCATATCAATGTGAATGGTGAAATCCGAGTTGGAAAATGCCATAGTATTCCCCGGATAAATGGCGAAGGTAAAATCGAATTACAGGAAGAATGGCAATGGTTAAATGGCGATTGCTCTGCAGGAAGTTCAATTGTAGTTGAAAAGTAAAATGTTATTGGTAAAAACCGATGTTTCCAAACTGGCAAGAGAAAATCATTTCACCTGTTAAGAAATATTGGAACGGAAGTGATCTCATCAGAAGAATAAGCCGAACTATTTGCCAAGCTTTAAAAAACGGGTTGCATCCATGACGCCAGACGCAGAAGCATATGCTGGCAGCCTTTGGGGGTGTACTTACGGAGAATGAAATGACCGGGAGCCGGCTGCTGTGATGGAAGAATGGAAGGCGGCGGCAGATAGCGGTTGGGGAGAAGCATTGAGAAATAATTTGAAATATGCGGAGTGCAGCAGCTTTTTAAACTATTATAAGGCCCTTTAATAGGCAGGAGGTGGCATTATGGCAACCTGGAACCCATGGCATGGATGCAGAAAAATAAGTCCGGGGTGTCTGAACTGCTATGTGTATCGCAGGGATGCCGAATTCGGGAAAGACAGCAGTATTATAGCCAGGACGTCTAGCTTTAATCTGCCAGTCAGGCGGAATCGAAAAGGAATATATAAATTACAGCCGGATGAGGGGGCGGTGTATACCTGTATGACCTCAGATTTCTTTGTGGAGGAAGCGGATGAATGGCGGCCTGAAGCATGGAAAATGATCCGGGAGAGAGGCGACCTGTATTTCGTAATCATTACAAAACGAATTCACCGATTCCTGGCGGGACTTCCAAAAGACTGGGGAGAAGGATATGACAATGTAACAATCTGCTGTACCTGTGAGAATCAGAATAGGGCCGACTACCGGCTCCCCATTTTTCTGAATTTACCAATCAGACACCGGACGATCATTCATGAACCAATGCTGGAACGGATTGAGATTCGCAGGTACCTGGAAACCCGGTTGATTCAACAAGTTACCTGTGGTGGGGAGTCTGGCCCGGAGGCCAGGCTTTGTGATTACGCATGGATCTTAGATATCATGCAGCAATGTGTGGAGTATGATGTTCCTTTCTGGTTCAAACAGACAGGCGCTAAATTCAAAAAAGGAAACCATATCTATCATATTGAGCGGAAAGACCAGATGAAGCAAGCGGAAAAAGCTGGGGTGGATTACAGATACGAAAGAAATATAATTAAATTGTAAAAAAGACAGAGGAGGTTAAAGGGTGAATTTTCTGCGAATGAAGTAAAAAAAGGCGCTTGGTATGAGCCGATACAGCGAAGAGGCAAACAAAACAGCTTCTGCCGCACTTTTTCAGGGCTTCTTGCGGGGGCAATGATCATTATAGGTATGATGGCTTTTCCTGCCGCTGTACTTATTTCGTCAGGTTCAACCGAAATGACTTTGCCCTATGCAGGATCCTTACCGTGATTTTTGCAGTTACGCTAAACCATGCTTTATCAGCAGAAGTTACAAAGGCCGCAGGGCAATTTGATATCAGGAAAATCTAAAGTGGGTTTCGCCCCAAGCCCACATGGAATCTAAAATTGGCTTCAAGCTCCGTAAGACTGTACTCTACACGGGGCGGTACTTCTGCATATACTTTTCTAACTACTAATGCGTCAGCTTCCATTTCACGAAGATCGGAAGTAAGCGCTTTTTGGCTTACATGACCCATACTTCGCTGCAATTCTCCAAATTTCTTTGTGCCAGGCGCCAGATCACGCAGGATAAGGACTTTCCATTTATTCCCTATCAAAGTTAATGTTGTTTCTACTGGACAAGCTGGTAATTCTTTGTTTGCTGCCATTATTTTATCCTCCTAAATCCTTTATTTATCACAATAGTTTCCAAAAGGTAATTGCCAAAACTCAGGCCAGCCATTTAATTTGACAGCTGGGGTTTGTTGATTGTATAATATGTATAGTTTAGTAGTCGGCAAAAGCATTGCTAACGAGGTTGGCAGTGCTTTTTGCGTGATATGTGTAAATTTGGCGCCCGGCATAAGGCCGGACAAATTACAGCAGCAGCCTGTGAAATAAACCGGATAGGGAGGGAACGTATGGGCAGCAAAATAAAAGAGGTCTTAAAGAAAAGATATAGATCCTGGGAAGAGCTTGAAAAAGCCATTGAGCCCATCAGCGATACAACTGAAAAGGGAGACGCCTTTGAGCAGTTTTGTTTTTTTATCTGATGTATCATAAAGATTTCTATCAGATAGAAGAATTATACTCTTTTAAAATAGAAGGTCATGAGATTCCCAAAAGTATTCAAGATGAATTGAGGCTGTCCAGAAAGGACGACGGGGTAGACGGCGTCTATGTGATAAAAACCGGAAAAAAAACGGCGTATCAATGTAAATTTCGTTCCGGCAGAAAGAGTCCTTCCGGCAATGAATTAAATGATTTTTGGTCTGAGGCCGAATATGCAGATAATCGATTGGTCATGGCAAACTGTGCATCGCTGCCCAAAGATGCCGTTAAGAGAAAAAAAGGAAGCAGCATCCTGGCGGATAAGTTTGACGCTTTAGACGATGACTTTTTTCAGTATCTGTATGAATCTGCCATGGGAAAGTCAAGCACTGTGGCTAAAAAGAAATTTGCGCCGAAAGAATTTCAGAAGGATATAATTAATGCTGCAGTGAAAGGCTTTGAAAACGTGGACCGGGGGAAAATTATTGCCGCCTGCGCTACAGGAAAAACGCTGATATCATTGTGGATTTCAGAGCGGTTGAACAGCAATACGGTCTTGTTTTTTGCGCCGAATCTGTCGCTGGTAAGGCAATCCATAGAACGCTGGACCTCAAACGCCCAGGTTGGTTTTACATATTTAGCTGTTTGCAGCGATGAGTCTGTAAGCGGGGATACCGGCGACGAATTTAAAACGGAAGCAATCGATTTGGACGTCCCTGTTACGACAGATCCTGCTGTGATCCTTCAGTTCCTGACATCTTCTGAGAATAAGAAGGTGGTTTTTCAACCTATCAGTCTGTAGAATGTATTGCGCAGGCATTGAAATCCATACCGAATTTTCGTTTTGACTTAGGTGTTTATGACGAGGCCCACAGAACCGCCGGAAAAATTGACGGCGGCCTATTCAGCATGTCCTTAAGAGACGAACGTATCGCCATTAAGAAACGCCTGTTCATGACGGCCACGGAACGCTTGGTCAAGCCCTGGATTAAAGACAGGTTTGAGCAGGAGGAGGTAACAATATTTTCTATGGATGATGAAAATATTTACGGCCCTGTTTTTTATAAATTTACATTTGGCGAGGCCATAAAACAAAAAATCATTTCTGATTATAAGATTGTGGTTGCTGCCACTGACAACGATGAAATCAGGGCGCTCATAGATAAAAACAAATATATGCGCTTAAAAATGGATGGAGGGGAAGGGATAGACCGGCTTACGTCAGAGCTTCTCCTGAAAGCCATGCTTTTGTGTAAGGCTGTGAAAAAACAAATATCAGAAAGATTGTCTCCTTTCATTCGTCCATAAAAAATTCAAAGGATTTTATTGAAGTTTTATCAGCCTTTGATGATGGATTATTAAAGACACAATTTGATATCAACAAAGGGGCGGCTTCCTTTTTACATATCAACGGATCTCAAACGGCGGCTGAGAGAAGCGACGCTTTTAAAGAATTTGAGAAAGCCGATTTCGGATTATTGTCCAACGTCCGCTGTCTGATTGAGGGGGTCGATATGCCGTTTGTTGACGGCATACTATTTGCCGATCCGAAGGGTTCAATGATTGATATTGTGCAGGCCGTTGGCAGGGCCTTGAGAAAGCCCATGGATGGCCGCGATAAAATATCGTATATTATCATTCCTGTTATGGCCAGGGAGGATGGCTCATATGAGGAGAACGAGTTTTCACTGCTGCATTTTGTGATTCAGGCATTAAGAGATCAGGACGATACCCTGGCCGAATGGATAGATTCAGTTAATTTGGGCTTAGTCAAAGGCAAGGGAGGATATAGCAGCAGCCACAGAGAATCTAAGATGGAGCTGCTGCTCCCTGAAAGTATCGACGCCCAAGCGTTTTCAGAGGCTCTGTCTGTAAGAATCGCAACGGTCAATGCAAAACCGGCCGGTGTATCGGGGCTGGGGAGAACCTTGGGAAAGAAGCAGAGAGGGAGTGAATATAAAAGAGTATTTAAATGTATGGGAGACTATAATTATATAAAATATAAAGAATCGCTGGTTGACCCTACAGTGGAGCTCTATTCCACGGGGGAAGAATGCCTGCCCAGAAAGAATATATTGATTAACAACAATAATATTTCACATAGCCAACGATTAGGGGTCCTTAAAAAGGAAGGAGCCAATGAATTCAGCCTCACTTCTCTGGGGAAATTGTATAAACAGAATAAAATAAGCTTTGAATCATTGTTTATCAACCAGATATTACTTTATATGCTGGATGAGGGCGGGGAGGTATTGTACCCCTACAGAGCGGCCCTGGAGATTCTCCTGCGCTGCAAGTCTCTGAACTATATTGAGTTTTTATATTCGGTTTATTCTCTCAGAGCAAATGCAGATGAGAAGCAGGAGATTGACAGAGCAGTTGCAATGACGGAGTATATACGTCAGGAATATCCCAACGCGATGATGACAAGCGTGGGCAATCAGGAAAAAGTGCGTTCTGAGCTAAACGCAAAGCATGAAGTAGGGTTCTCGGAACGGGATGTTTGGACGGACAGGACCACAACCGGCAATCAGTATCGGTTCTTAATGAATCACCTGCTGCTGTTTCAGGAGTATCTCAATATTGATTTAAAGAAAAAGACCATTGAAGTGAAAGAGTCAAAGATACCAAATATCCGGGAAATGCTTGCAAAAGGCAAAGAAGCAATGGCGTCTTTGGATTATCAATATGGTGAGAAGCTTTGGTATGAAAATGAGGATAGAGAATGAGCAAGACAGAGTACATAAAATCTGGTTTTCCGGCACAATCACATACGCCTGTCTATAAGATGCACAAATACTTTGCACGCAGGCCGCAAAATGTGTTCAGAGACTGGCACAGCACTATTCGGAACCGGGGGATATTGTATTAGACGTTTTCTGCGGAGGAGGCGTCACCTTATTTGAAGGCCTTTCAATCGGAAGAAAAATAGTGGCCTGCGACGTTAATCCGTTGGCTGCTTTTATTTCCAGAATGGAGGTCACAAAGGTCAATAAAGAAGAGTATCTGAACATTATAGCTGAGATACGCAGGGACCTTATCAGTTTCTCTGAGCGCTTTTATACAACCCATGACAGAGATACCGGAGCCGCCCTTCCTGTGAGATGGTACGAACATGCATATCAGGTGGAGTGTCCCTTCTGCAATCAGGTGACGACCCTGTCTAACGGGCATAAAGCCAAGGTGTCGGGGTGGTATCGCTGCGAAAACTGCCATAAAGAGATTCAGGGCGTAAACTGCAACAGGACAGGCGAAGCTTTAATCAATGTGACCTACAAAGTGACAACAAAGAAAACCCAAAGAACGGTCTTACCGGATGAATATGACATTGAATCCTGGAAGGACAGCCGGATGAATTTTGAATCCTACGTCAAAGAGTTTGATTTATGGATTCCTGATATCCTCATACCTGCCAAATGGGACAGGCAGCAGGAGGACTGCCTGTACCGAAAAGGGGTCACCTGCTTTGCGGATTTTTTACAAAAAGAAGCTTAATCGTAATGTCCTATTTTCTTAAAAAAGTAAAGGCCCTGAAAAATCAGGTTTCAGATGATATGTATGACATGCTGCTTTTAACTTTTAGCGCCACGCTGAGATACACGAATAACTTAACCATCTCAACGGATTCATGGCAGGATGGGCGCCTGTGGCGTGGGCCAAGCATGCATACTGGCTCTCCAATCAATTTGTGGAAGTTAACCCTGTAGAATATTTAGATAAGCGGGTGGTTGGAATAAAAGCGGCGGTTGAGTACCAGGAAAAAAGATTACCGCACATATATCCGGCAGATGATTTTCAGAATCTGAAACATGGAAGGGGCCAATACTTATTATTAAATCAGGATTCCAGGCGTCTGCCCATAGAAGGTAATTCAGTGGATCTGGTGTTGACCGATCCTCCCTATGGAGGAAATGTTCAATACGGAGAGTTGTCCGCCTTCTGGCTGGCGTGGCTCTATGAGGAGCTGGGTCTTGACAAGTCTGCGGTTACAGACCTGACCAATGAAATTCTGGTAAATAGAAAGCAAACAGACGTCTCCAAGGACCATGAATTCTACTATAAAGGTCTGAGAAGCGTGTTCAGTGAATGTTACAGGGTGCTGAAACCAGATAAGCCCCTGGTATTTACTTTCAATAATAAAAATCCGAAGTCTGGATGGCTGTTATGAAAGCAGCCTTAGATTCAGGTTTTACATTAGAACCGGAAGGGGTTATTTATCAGGAGCCCATTGAACATTATATTAATACGGCGCATACAAAATATTCGGGTGCGCTCCTGGGTGATTTTATCTACACCTTTATAAAAAGCAGTGATAAAAAGGGGCTTCGGGCGGCGAAGCTCCTGAGGAACAGTCAATAAAGGAAATTGAGCGTTTGATTGACCGCGTGATTGTTAAAACCACATATGATGGCTTAAAAACAACGAATGAAATTTATATTGAGGTATTTAAAAATTTAATACCTAAGCTGGCCTCATTAGCTTTAGAGCAGAAAAGCTTTAAACTTGCAGCGAAGTTATTTAAAAGCGACGGGATCGAAAACCGAATCAAGACTCTATGCATATGGGATAAGGAGACGCTGAAATGGAGGAAGAAATAGTGGATGGGCGGCAATAATAAGGTCATAGAAATACGGCAATCGCAATATTGTTCAGAGCCGGAAAATAAAAGATTCCTTGCATACTGTGAAGAAAAATATAAGTTTGTTGATGAAACAGATACCTTTAAAAAACTGGTTAATTTTTCCACGGCAAAGAAAATGCCTTATCAGAGATGGGTCAAATACCGCGAAGGCTATTCTACTTTACTGGTAAAAGAACTCATTCGCAGATCCGGTGCGGAACCTGAGAAGGACTATATAGCCGATCCCATGATGGGATCTGGCAGCACCCTCCTTGCAGCGGCAGAGATGGGGTATGATGCATTGGGATTAGATGTAAACCCATACTGCGAGGTAGTGGCCGGATTAAAATTAATGCGGCCTGCAAGGGAGGAATTGAGGGCTGTCTCCTCTTTTGTTAACAGAATTGCTTACAAAGAGCCCGGCTGTGATTTTGAAGAGAACCCATTGGATTCATATTTTCCTGAGGGGAACCTTCCGGCGATTAAAATGATAAAGCGGGAAATCAGCCGGTTGGATGAGTCCAATGCGAAGAAAATATTGTTTGCGGCGTGGCTGTTTAGTTTGGAGGATTTATCGAATCGAAAAAAGACGGCAACGGACTTTCGACCCGGCCTGCTCCCAGAACCAATGCGGTTGAATATTTTTCGGAGCTCACAGGATACTTTCTGGAAGACTATGAAAGGCACCCTCTTGTCCCTGGGAAAAACTATGTAAGAACAGCGTCCGCATTTGATTTGCGGGTTAACAGCGGCCGTTTTCAGTTAGAATGCCATAAGAAATTGGGCGCTGTGATATTCTCGCCCCCATACGCCAATTCCTTTAACTATTTTGAATCATATAAGCTGGAGCTGCTGTTCGGCGGTTTACTGTCCTCTGAGGATTTCAATAAAAACAAGAAAAATCTGATTAGAAATTATCGAATCAGCTATAGGGAGGAATGGAACTCGGATATTCCGTGGGTTGAGGCCCTCTGCAGGGAAGTCTGGGCAGAGATACCAAAAAAGGAAGCGCGGACGGGAAAGCGGGACGACCGGACACGCTTAATGCCCAACATGCTTCGGGGCTATTTTTCGGATATGAAGAAGGTCCTGACTCAAATTTATATGGCGTTAAGAAAAGGCGGTAATTGTTATATTGTTGTAGATCAAAGCTCATATGTGGGCGTGATTATACCCACCGATGTTATACTTGCATATCTGGGGGAACAGATAGGATTCAAGGTGGAATCAATTTCTGTCTGCAGAAAGACGTCCACTTCCGGACAGCAGTTGAGGCAATACCCCTACCTGAACAATACGTTGAGAGAAAGTATTGTTGTCCTGGAAAAATGACGGAAAAATAGTCCCAAAAGATAAGGAGATACTAAGATGGCTCAGCATATATCACTTCGCGTACCATGGCACGATTCAGGATGGAAGGGAGTAGTCTGCCGCTCTCCAAAAGAAAATCAGGCATGCCTGCGGCTGAAAAATATATATCAAAACCGGGATGTTGCATTAGAAGAAGACCTTTCATCATGTAAATTAACGGAATTGGATTGTTTGGATCATCTGCCCTGCCTGCGGGAAGGCGGTTCATTTATGTGTCCTGACAAACTTTCAATCACAGTTGAGCATCCGTATACTAAATATTATATTGAAACCCACGGGCATTTGAAGCCCACAAAAGAAATAATGCCGCCCTATTCATACCCGGCAAGGCCCTTTCGGTGGACGATGAAGAATCGCCTGATGAGATTAGGGGAATATACAGGAATAGAAGATCTTGCGCTGGAAAAGGGCATAGAATATCATCCGGAATATGAACCGGATATGAAAACAAAAACATGGGTGCAGGACGGACGGAACCAGAGAGCCATTTTTGATACGTTCTTTCAGGATGTAAGGCCGGATGAATCCCTGTGTGTATTTTATGCAAAGCAGGCGCCCTTTGTGGAGGATTCCAGAAGGGTGGTCATCGGTATAGGCCATGTTAAGGCGGTCAATCCGTCGGTAAAGTATGATTCCGACAATCCCCGGGGAATGACGTCCTATACGTGGGAAACAATGATACAGCACAGTATCCGCGATACGATGGAGGACGGTTTTCTTCTCCCCTATGATCAGCTGACGGCATATGCAGAGAAGAATAGTGAGTTTGACATGGGATCGGCAACGGTTTTTGCAGCAGAGGATTTCTTTGACGAGTTTTCATACGCATCCGAACATATCAGCTATGACGCGGTTATTGATGTAATACTGCAATGTTTAAACGTGTTGGAAATTGTGAAGGAGTGCGGCATTTCGGGGAACTGGAATCAGTGTATACAATGGCTTAACCAACAGCTGTCTGCAGTCTGGGAAGACAGGGGAGCCTTTCCGGGATTGGGCGCAATGCTGGCGGCATTTGGAGTCCCCTCAGGCGTGGTGATGGCCAGGGAACTGAAAAATCAGAGTGAGAATTCAGAGGAACTGTGGAAATTATTGGACAGGGCGATGGCGGAGCCGGAGCAGTATCTGTCTGATTTTTGCTGCAGACAGATAAATAAAACCATAAAATCCACCTGGAAAAATCTCCCCAAGACTAGAAAGACGCTCTTTCAGATAATGTCCAGGATTTACTTGTCGATTGATCAGGCAGAAACTATCTTCCGGCAAGAACTGCGTCATGACAAAGGAATTATGGTTACTGACAGGCAGATAATGGAAAACCCTTATTTACTCTACGAGAGAACGAGAAATCAGGCAGAAGAGCTGAGAATCTCAATTAAGAAAGTAGATACGGCGTTTTTTCCGCCAAAGCACATAAAGAATCAGTATCCGATTATGCCCCCGTCCAAAATTGAGTCGGAAAACGATCCAAGAAGAGTCAGGGCGCTGGCCGTCAGCATTCTTGAAAATAATGCGTTATCAGGCAATACTGTAATGCCGGTAAACAATCTTGTAATGCAGATAAATAAACTGCCCATCGAGCCCTCCTGCCCGGTTAACGGAGATATGATCGGGGGCATGAATGACTTTTTTACAGATGAAATTGTCACCGGGAAGGATGCAGCAGGCAAAAATTATTATAAGCTGGTCCGCTATAAAGAAATAGGCCAGGCCATTAAATCCCAGGTTAATAAACGGATCAACAGCCCAAACCGTCATGTGGTAGATGTGGATTGGCGGGAACGGGTGGACCGTGTGTTTGGCGCGTTCAATCCAGAGGACAAAGATGAGGAAGCCGCCCGTGAGGAAAAACCGCAGCCCTTAAGATTCTGGCGGAATCCAGATTATCGGTGCTGATTGGCGGGGCCGGAACGGGCAAGACCACCGTATTATCCATTCTTTGCCAGGAAAAAAAGATTCAGGACGGGGGTATTTTACTCCTGGCTCCTACTGGCAAGGCCCGTGTCCGTATGAGCCAGGGGCTGAGGGGCAAAGTTAAATTCACAGCCTGCACCATAGCCCAATTCCTTGTGAGGAGCGGGCGATATAACAGTGAAACGTTCACTTACACGTTAGAAGGTAAGAAAAGGGAATGGAGATCGGAGGTATCCGTACCGGAAACGGTAATAATCGACGAGTCTTCTATGCTTACGGAAGATATGTTTGGCGCGCTGATGAAGGCTGTTAAGGCTGCGGGCCGCATCATTTTTGTGGGAGATACAAATCAATTGCCGCCCATAGGGGCAGGCCGTCCTTTTGTGGATTTGGTTCAATATTTGCGGGGAAAAGATAAAATCCCGTCATTTCCAAATGTTGGGAATTCCTACGCCAAACTCATTGTCACAAGACGCCAGCGGCCAACCCAAAAGGTGGATAATCTCAGGGCGGATGTGAGACTGTCAAAATGGTATACGGAAGATTCGGACATACTGGATGAAGGAATATTTGCTGAAATTCAGTCAGGAGTCAAGGATGGAACCATCCTGTTTAAGCAGTGGAAACAGAAGGAAGATTTAGAAGAGATGCTATTTGAGACCATTGCAAATGTGGCTGGCATGGAAGATGTAGACGATATGGAAGGGTTTGACCGGAGCCTTGGGGGTAACGTGGTGACGGATGGACCATATGCAGGCCACACTTTTTTTAATAAAACATCCAAGGATAATCTGGGGTGCGCAAAATCTGCCGAGAATTGGCAGATCCTGTCTCCGGTCAGGAATAACGCACAGGGAGTGCTGAACATAAATTATCAGATTCACGACAAATATCGTGCTCATTACCTAAGCCTGGCAGGCTGCAAGGTGCCCAATGCAATGGGAGCGGAAGGTATTGTTTACGGTGATAAGGTAATCAATGTTCTAAATTTACAAAGAAAGGCCTTTCCAGAGAAGGGGGCTGAAAATTTTATTGCAAATGGTGAAATTGGCATGGCCTGCAGCAACTATGGAAAAGCAAATACCTTTAAATTTTTGAATGTAGAATTCTCTTCGCAGATTGGATATACCTATTCATATCAGGAGAAAGACTTTAGCGAAGAGGGGACGGCTCCTTTGGAGCTGGCATATGCATTAACGGTACATAAGGCCCAGGGCAGCCAGTTTGACACCGTTATTCTGGTCCTGAGCGATAACTGCTTCCTGCTGTCAAAAGAGCTGTTGTATACGGCCTTAACCAGACAATCACAAAAATTGATTATTCTGTACAACAACGAGGCCTATCATTTAAAAAAATATTCTTCCATGGAATATTCTGACATAGCCAGGAGATTTACGGACTTGTTTGCGCCCCCCAAGATTGTCCGGGTAAATCAGAAATACTATGAGGAAAATTTAATCCACCGGACAAAAAATGGGGTCATGGTGCGTTCTAAATCAGAGGTTATCATTGCCAACATGCTGTGTGACAATGGAATCGACGACTTTTTATATGAAGAAAAATTGTATTTGGGGGATACCTATAAATTGCCGGATTTTACGATTAAGGACGCTGCATCCGGCACAACCATAATCTGGGAACACTGCGGCATGCTTCACAATCTGGAATACAGGAAGCGCTGGGAAGAAAAGAAACGTATTTATAAGCAATATGGTTATACAGAAGAAAAAGGCAATCTGATTGTAACCAGGGATGATATAAACGGCGGCTTGGATTCACAGATTATTCAGCAGAAGATTGATGAATATTTGTTGTGATTGCTGTTTACCCGATTAACAAAAAGGGATCTTTGCATTTTTCGTGCCCGGCGTCTCAGCGTCCGGGCGCCCTTCTTCCACGGACGCTCTGTTCAAATGCATAGCCCAGGTTCAGCAGCTTCCAGTCCTCCCCATATCCTGCCGCAAACGTGGCTCCCTGGGGGACGCCTTTGGCATTCATGCCAGGGGCACCGTCAGTTCAGGGAAGCCTGCAGCCGATACCGCCGCAGAGGCGGAGGTGCCCAGGAAGACCACGGCATCCAGGTCATATTCTGACAATATCTCCTCAAGCTTATGGGCGGCGTTGTGGATGGACAGCTGAATCTGAGATGGATCCGGAGTCTGTATGAGGCGGCGTCTTCCAGCTGATCCTGCCCGTATTTGATACGGCGATCTGCATCTTTTTCGTTATATTCGATTAAATCCTCCAGCCGGGTGATAGGGAGTCCATATCTGGAGGCGAATTCTTCAAAGTCCTGCTTGAAGGTCAGCCGGATGATGTTCTGGACCTGAACATCTTTCTGGTCTAAGGGCACAGAGAACACCTGTGCGCCCGCTTCCTCCAGCCGGGACTGGAGCGTTTGTATCATGGCGCTGTCGTTATATTCATAAGATACGAGGCCGATGGAGGCGCCTTTAAGGGCGGCAGGGTCCAGCTCCCGGGGGAAGGGGGAGCCGGAAAGGCAGCTAAAGGCCAGCGCTGCGTCCCCCACCGTCTTTGCAATTGGCCCCGGTGTGTCCACTGCGCGGATCAGCGGGAAAACGCCTTCTGCTGATATGCTGCCGCGGGTGGGTTTAAATCCGACTACAGAGTTGGCGGCGGCCGGTCCCGCAATGGAGCCTGCAGTTTCCGTACCTATGGAGACGGGAACCAGGCCGGCGGTGACCGCCACGGCGCTGCCGCTGCTGGAGCCGGAGGGGGAGATTTTTAAGGGGCGGAAGGGATTGACCGTCTGTCCTTTCCTTCCGCTGTATCCGCTGGGCATGACGCTGGAGACATAGTAAGCAAACTCCGAGAGATTGTTTTTTCCCAGGATGACCGCCCCCTGTTCTCTCAGCATGCTCACCAGCTTTGCATCTTCGCCCGGTATGAAACCGGCAAAGGCCTGGGCCCCTGCGCTGGTGGGGATGCCGGCAGTGTTGATGTTGTCCTTGAGCATGACCGGTATGCCCAATAATGGCGGAAGGGGCCGGCCGGCGTCCTGACGCTTATGCCGTTCCAGATCCCGGGATCTGGCCTGTTCGATTGCATCCGGGGCCACCTCAATGACGGAATTATAGCCGTGGCGGCTCTGATCCAGCGTCTTAATTCGGAACAGGCAGATGGCTGTCAGCTCCTCATAGGAGAGTCTGCCGTCCGCCGCCGCCTGCTGGAGCGCCGCCACGTCCTGTTCCAGAACCAGGGCCTCCTTGTCTGCATGATGCGCTCCATATCAAGCCCATCCAGCTGACGGTCGATGGAGGCAATCAGCTCTTCATTGCCATAGGAAATCCATTCTTCACCTGGAGGGCTGATAACCTAATCCAGATAAGAGCTCCGGCAAAGAGAAGCAGCAGCGCCAGAAAGCTGCCGAATAGGATGGTTCTTTTTTTCTTCATTGTATACACTCCTGTCTGTTTCAGGGCTGTTCCTGATAATTGTTCTAAGAATTGTCTTATTATACCCTGAATCTTAACAATTGTATACATCCCTTCCCATGAGTAAAAATACGTTTGGAATTAAAGTCCGCAGCCTGTTTTAAGCGCAAAGAAATTGTGGATAAAATTTTTGGGAACTGTGGCAGGAAGTTCAGCCAGTATCTGGTCGCAGTATTTTCTGGAGTATTCCAGCGCTGTGCTGATGGTGAATGAGTCCACAAAACGTTCCAGCTCTGTGCGCAGGATATAGTCGGGTACTCTATCGTAACTGATGGTCTGAAACATTCCCTGTTCCTTGTTGAGAATAAGGGTTTTTTCAATGCTGTAGGGCAGATATTTTCCGTATAAATTTAATTCGTCCTCACTCAATGAGGGCCTTCCTTCTTTTTTCATAATCCGAAACAGGGTGTCAACAGAACGGTCGCTGAGAAAGCTCCAGAAAATATCCTCAACCAGACAGTCAATGTAAAATTGACGGTATATTCCTCCCAAAAGGTAAAGGTTCGTCAGCCTGGTTATGACAGCGTCGTACAGTACAGGTTCGTCATATTTATCCATAAGTTTGTCGATTGATTCTGAAAGCATGGAAACGATCACGTCAAAGGTGAGAGCGCCCAGCCGGGCTTTGGAGCCGAAATGGTGGTTGATAAGCCCGGGGCTTACCTCGGAGGCAACGGCAATCTGCCGCATGGAGGTCTGGGAGTATCCATTCTCCTCAAATAAACCGATGGCGGCGCATAGTATGCCGGAAGCTGATTGTTGTCCTTTTTGCATAGAATACCTCTTTCTTTATATTTAATAAAATGGGATTGACAAATTAAACGCGTTTAATTATAATAAAACGAAATAGAATAAAAATTCAAACAAAAACTATAATTATAAAGGAAAAAAATTGGACGAAATCATGTTTTTATTATACATCATAAGGGAAAATATGTAAACACGTACAGTTTTAATTTTTTATAAATTCTTCTGGAGAAAGGCGGTAAAGAAATGTCAAAGTATATCCTGAAAAGGCTTGCTATGATGATTCCGGTAATTCTGGGCATGTCATTTTTTATCTTTGTAATATTGGAGATGGCGCCCGGGGATCCGGCAAAATCATACTGGGTGACAAGGCCCCCGTGGAAGCCATAGAGGCTCTGAGGGAGGAGATGGGCTTAACGATCCGTTTATGGTCCGGTATGCCAACTATATTGTCAATGCCCTCAAGGGGGACTTCGGCTCCTCCTACAGAACCCATCTGCCTGTCTTTAAGGAGATCATGACCCGTTTCCCAACCACATTGGCCCTTGCTTTCGGTTCGATTATGCTGACGGTGGTCATAGGCGTGCCAATCGGCGTTCTCTCAGCAGTGAAACAGTACTCGGCTCTTGACAACGCCACAATGGCGGGGGCTTTGATACTGGCATCTATGCCCGGCTTCTGGCTTGGCACGATGCTGGTTTTGCTGTTTGCCTCCAGACTCCACTGGCTGCCTGCCACAGGAGCGGATTCCTGGAAAAGCTTTATCCTTCCCTCCATCGCTCTGATGGCATCCAATATGGCGACGCTGGTCAGGATGACCCGGTCCAATATGCTGGAGGTAATAAGGGCTGAATACATAACAATGGCCAGGGCCAAGGGGGCCAGCGAAAAAATTGTTATTTTCAGACATGCCCTCCGCAATGCTCTGATGCCCATAATTACGATTATAGGTATGAATTTGAGCGGGCTTCTGGGCGGAACGATGATTATTGAAAGTGTGTTTGCCCTGCCGGGGCTGGGAACTCTGGCTGTAACTGCAGTCAGGGGAAAGGACATCCCCATGGTCATGGCAGAGGTTATATTTATTGCGCTGCTGGCCGGATTTATTAATCTGTTTGTGGATGTGCTTTACGCTTATATTGACCCGCGCCTGAAATCCCAATATGTACGGCAGAAAAAGATAGGGAGGGCTGTTTCATGAAACCGACAGAAGAATATAAAAAGAGAAGCAGGCTGACGTTTATATGCAGGCGTTTCAGCAGAAATAAACTGGCTATGCTGGGGCTTGTGCTTGTGATTGCGCTTATCCTTCTGGCTTTGTCTGCGGATTTGTTTTTTGACTATCACGATGATGTGGTACTGCAGAATGTAAGGGAAAGGCTTCAGCATCCGGGCGTGAGCCCGGCCCACCTGCTTGGCACAGACCAGTATGGCCGGGATATATTGGCAAGGGTCATCTATGGGGCGAGAGTTTCACTGTTTATCAGCGTAACGGTTATTGCCATATCCACGGTGCTGGGAGTTTTGCTGGGCGGTGTGGCAGCTTACTGCGGCGGTATTGTCGACAATATCATTATGCGGGTAAATGATATTTTTTACTCTATTCCCTTTACGCTTATGGCAATCTGCATCGTGGCCTCCCTGGGAGGCGGAATTCCCAATCTGGTGATGGCATGTACCATCGGGGTGGTTCCGGGATTTGCCCGCATCTTCCGCAGCGCCATCATGCCTATAAAAAACCAGGAGTTCATAGAAGCGGCAAGAGCCAGCGGCTCGTCGGAATTTCGCATCTTTTTTAAACATATCATTCCAAATGCCCTTGGACCGATTATCGTGCAGGCCACTCTCCATCTGGCTACCACGATTTTGGCAATTTCCGGTCTTAGCTATATAGGACTGGGCATTGAATCCCCCACTCCTGAATGGGGGGCCATGCTCTCCGAGGCCCGGAATTATATGAGGGATTGCCCTTATCTGGTTGTGATACCTGGTGTGGCTATCATGATTGCAACCATAGCTTTTAACCTGGTGGGAGACGGGCTCAGGGACGCTTTGGATCCCAAACTTAAAAATTAGGGGGAGAATCTTATGTCAGAGAAGCCGTTGCTGGAGGTCAGAAACCTCCGTGTTGAATATGAATCAGACGATACGGTGATACACGCTGTTAATAACATAAGCTTTCGGCTGGAGCGGGGACAGACCATCGGCCTTGTGGGTGAGACAGGGGCGGGTAAGACTACCACAGCGATGTCCATACTCCGGCTGCTTCCCTCTAAAATCGGCTTTATTCGCGAGGGGGATGTGTTTTTGAGGGACAGAATCTTCTGGAGCTGAGGGAGAGCGAGATGCTTTCCTACAGAGGAAAAAAATATCCATGATTTTTCAGGATCCCATGACCAGCCTGAATCCGGTGATTCCCGTTGGGGAGCAGGTAGCCGAAATGCTGGAATTGCATAATGAGGAGAAGCTTGACCGGAGCAGTATCAACCAGAAAGTAGATGAACTTTTTGAGATGGTGGGGATACCAAGGGCAAGAAAGCATGAATATCCCCACCAGTTTTCAGGAGGGATGAAACAGCGTGCGGTGATTGCCATTGCGCTTGCATGCAGGCCGGAACTGCTGGTAGCGGACGAACCCACAACAGCTCTGGATGTGACTATTCAGGCTCAGGTTTTGGCTATGATGGATGATTTGAAGAAAAAATTTGGAACCTCCATGATTATGATCACCCACGATCTGGGCATAGTGGCGGAGACCTGTGATATTGTGGCCGTAATGTATGCGGGGGAAATTGTAGAACAGGCACTGTGTTTGATATCTTTGAGGGGAAAGAGCACCATCCCTATACGGAAGGATTATTCGGATCCATCCCTGGGATGGACGGTACGGAAAAACGTCTCAGGCCCATTGACGGCCTGATGCCGGACCCGTCAAATCTTCCCACAGGATGTAAGTTCAGTCCCAGATGTCCCTGTTGTGCGGACATTTGCAGGCAGAAACAGCCCCCTGACGCAGCAGCCGGGACTCATACAATCAAGTGCCATTTAAGAAAAATCGGAGGATAGGATATGGCTCCATTACTTGAAACCAGAAATTTGAAAAAATATTTTAACACCCCGTCGGGAGTCCTCCATGCAGTGGACGGCGTCAACTTTACCATTGAAAAAGGCTGTACCCTGGGCGTGGTGGGGGAATCGGGATGCGGAAAATCCACACTTGGGCGTGTGATGCTGCGGCTGTCCGGCGCCACAGACGGAAATGTCTATTTTGAGGGACAGGACATTACAAAAATGTCCCGGAGGGAAATAAAAGGGTTTCGCAGGCAGGCGCAGATGATTTTCCAGGATCCCTATGCAAGCCTGGATCCGAGAATGACTGTCAGCGAACTGATAGCAGAACCGCTGGTGGCCAATAATGTATGTAAGGACAGTGGGGATGTATACAGACAGGTGCGCAGGATGATGGACACAGTGGGGCTGGCTTCCCGTCTTGTAAACAGTTATCCCCATGAGCTGGACGGGGGCCGCAGGCAGAGAATCGGAGTGGGGAGAGCGCTGATACTGAATCCCAAGTTTGTGGTATGTGACGAGCCGGTCAGCGCTCTGGATGTGAGTATCCAGGCGCAGATCCTGAACCTTCTTATGGATTTGCAGGATGAGCTGGGCCTTACCTATATGTTTATAACCCACGATCTGTCTGTGGTAAGGCATATATCCAGCCAGATTGCAGTTATGTATCTGGGAACCTGTGTGGAACTGGCTCCGGCGTCTGAACTGTTTAAAAATCCCCTGCACCCTTATACCAGAGCGCTCCTGGAGGCCATTCCCATGCCCAATCTCTCAAAGAGGGGAAAGCCCAGGGTACTTCTCAGCGGAGAGGTTTCCAGCCCCATCGATCCGGAACCGGGGTGCAGGTTTGCCGCCAGATGTCCTTATGCAGAGAAAACCTGCCGGGGACGGGATTTTCCGCTTATAGAACAGGAAAAGGGGCATTTTGCGGCCTGCAGATTATATGAACCATCCGGCGTATACACGCATGGTGAATAAAACATTAAAGAGAGGATTGAATATGAAAAGAAAAAGTTGTGTAGCTATCATGGCGTTAGCAGCAGTTCTGGCGTTGACAGCCTGTTCTTCCGGCAGTAAAAATGCAGGCGGACAGAAGGAGGCGGAAACGTCAGGCACAGGGCGCGACAGCATAAGAGTTTCCCTGGAAGCAGATCCTGACAGCCTGTGTTCCGGCTTTGCATCCAATTCGCCGTCCAAAAACGTGTCTATGCAGATATTTGACGGATTGATTGCAAAGAACACAGACGGGGAGTATGTGCCGGATTTGGCAAAGTCCTGGAAGTACAATGAGGACGGGACGGATCTCACCTTTGAATTGCGGGATGACGTCATTTTTCATAACGGGGAGAAAATGACGGCTGAGGACGTCGCATTCTCTTATAACACGATTATTGATGCAAAGCTTGCAGTTGCAACCACGTCTGCTATGGAAGGCATGGAGGTGGTGGATGACAGCCACGTGGTTATCCACTTTAAATCTGTGTACGGGCCGGGAATCGAATGCGTGGCCGGCGACGAGCTGGTAATCTTCCCCAAAGCCTACTATGAGGAAGTGGGACAGGAAGGATTTATGAGAAATCCGGTCGGCACAGGCGCTTACAAATTCGTAGAGTGGCAGAGCGGCGACCATATCAGCCTGGAGGCGAACGATAACTGGCACAACGGAAACGTGCCGATTAAGCATTTAACCTATAAGATTTATACAGACAGCGCCACTGCTGCAATTGCGCTGGAAAATGATGAGATCGATGTGCTTCCCAACGTACTGCAGACAGATCTGCCTTCCATCAGGGATAACCAGGCGCTTCAGACCGACTCTACTGCATCTGCAACTGTGACTTACATATTTTTTAACCACGAAGGCATTTTCTCCGACATAAGGCTTAGACAGGCAGTGGCCCACGCTATTGACAAAGAGGCGGTGCTGATCGCAGCGATGGAAGGGGACGGGGAACTGTCCAACTGTATGTATCCCACATGGCTTCCGGGAAGTGATCCGGAATACGGAGGGTACGATTATGATCCGCAGAAATCCATTGAACTTCTGGCTGAGTGCGGCTATGCTCCGGGAGAACTGAAACTTAATTTCCGCACACAGGAGAATGCCAGATATTACAAGCCCGTTGAGGTAATACAGGCACAGCTGAATGAGGCCGGCTTTGATGTGAGTGTTGAAAAACTGGAGCGCAATGCATGGAGCGATTTGACCGATAATTCTGATTTTGAAATTAACCTTTACTCTATGACCCTTGCAATCAATGATTTTGACGACAATTACGGCTTATTCAGGGGCGGACAGGCACAGAACTATTCGCAGCTGGACGATCCTAAGCTGAATGAGGCATTTGACACCAACAGAACCAGCATCGACCAGGAGGAGCGCCTTGAGGCATGCAGAGAGATCGTACATACAATGTATGATAATGTGGACGTATGGCCTATCTATCAGGTAAATACAACCATAGGTGCAAACAAAGACTTAAAGGGCATTAAAGCAGTTGCACAGGGCACATACACGGTTTCTGACTGGAGCTGGGAATAAAGAGCGGGAGAAGGCAATGAATAATAAGTATTTAATCGAGGCGTATAACAAGGAAGACTGGCTTTTTAACCTGAATGACGGAACAGAGGAGGTCCATCAGTTTACAATGCCGGAAGGCCCCAGGATGAAGAATGAGTGCAGTGATACCATATATCAAAAGGGAGATCATGTAAATTACCATATACACGAAAAGGGATGTGAAACCTTCTATATTGCGAAAGGATCTGTGGAGGTGACGGTGCGGGGCAAACGCTGTGTGATCACAGAGGGGGACATTCTCCACTTACCGCCTAACACAGCCCATGGATTTACATATCTGGAGGATGGAACAGTCTGGAGGGAATTGTTCCACGACATCGATATGGCAGGCGGCACTATTAACAAAAACCGGATAAAAGACAATTATCCCGGAATGTATGAAGAACCGGAATTCAGAGCCTGGTATCTGGACAGAATAAAGAATTTTCCCAGGGAAGAGCCTGTCCATGTAAAGATAATAGGGAAAGAGGAGATGCGGGAAGTGAGGCCTCAGGGATTCGGCTTCTCCACCTTTGTTTTTGACAAGGCTGTTTTCAAACAGAAAGTGGGCCGGTGGGAGACGGATAATGTCCATGAAATCTGGCTGGCAGAAATGGAGCGGGGAGTGCGCATTGATTGGAACCGCCCATATGATGAGAGCAATCTGTTCTTTGTGGCAAAGGGGGCCGTAACCTTCAATATTCTGGGCGAAGAATTTACTGCCCGGGCCGACAGCATCGTTCATATTCCTAAGTTTACAAAATTTTCCATTATAGTTCAGGAAAATGGGACGCAAGTCTTTGATTATGGGTGCACAGCCCGGATGCTGGATCTTCTGGAGGATTACGACGCCCTGATATCAGGCGATCCCCATTATTTTGACGATGATAAAGTGCGGGAAAGGTTCCTTCACAAATACGACTGCTATATAACAGGACCAATCTCGTTTATTCCCACTGTGAATAACAGGATTAAAACAGATGTCAAGCTGAGGTTAAATTCCATGGCTTGCCATCTGTTTTTTGATTTTATGAGGCAGAGGGCAGCTGAGGCCGGAAAGAAGTATATGCAGGATGAGACAGGAAGGATTTTTTGAAAAATAAAAAAGCTTGAAAAAAGTGCAAAAAAATGTTTACAATATAAAAATGATTTGGTAAAACGACAAATTATCGAGAGGTAAACTATGCTTTCTATCAGCAACGATAAAACATTAAAGAATGTTAAATGTCAATTCTGCTACTCTTCAACGATGGAAGAATTGATGAGTTTTCATGTGATGGCGGAACCGGAGCTCCATCCGGCCTGCGGAGATTTCGCCATGCATATTCATGATATGCTTCCCAAAGATTTGCAGAAGGAGATCGATTATATTGGGAGAAATTTCGGCCATTGGTATTATATTCTGGATCTGGTGGGCACCTTAATTGACGAGAGCGCCAATTACCAGTGCGACTTTAACGCTATGGCGGAGAAGATTATGCTTGTGCCCATGGTAGAGTTTATTTATTATGTGCTGGGGCTGTCGGTTCATGAACTGGATATCACGTTGGACACCTTTGCGGGCTGGTCCCTGGATGAAGAAAGATGCAGGGAGGAGCTGTCCGCCAGAGGGTATGAACTGATGGATATGGATATCGCATCTTATGTCCTGGCCAATTCGGGGGAACTGAAAAACCGCTTGATTGAAGTGCTTAAGGATTATTGGGACTTCGCTTTTTCCAAGGAATGGGAGTCCATCAGCAGTTATGTGAAGGACATCATTGTGTATGAGGAGATTTCTCTCAGCCACACTACGCTGCTGGAGTATCTGAAGCAGTTTCACAGCCAGCTGAAAATTGACGGCGGAATGTTGATTTTTGACAAAAGCCAATGCTGGCCGCCCGGATCAGCCAGATTGAATCCCTTACCATCACACCCACCATTTTCGGTGATAACCACCTTCACGGCAGCGTTTATGGAAACCGTGTGAACATGAACCTGAATCTGAATTACAGGGCCCTCCAGGTCAGCAAGCCCATACCGGATTCTTATTTCCAGCTGATGCGTGTGCTCAGTGACGAGAGCCGTTTTAAGATATTAAAGGTTCTGTGGAACGGGGAGGCCACCACCAAGGAGATCAGCGATATCCTCCGTCTTTCGCCCAGTACAATCTCCCTCCATCTGAAAATGCTGAGGGAAGCGGATCTGGTCACGAGCAGCAAAATTAAAAAATTTGTGTATTACCGGCTGAAAAAGGATAAAACTCCTTACGCTCCAGGATCAGATGCTGAATTATTTGAAGTATTGAGAGGTTCAAATAATGTTGCGTCCGTAATACAGCATTCACCTGACGTCTGAATATCTGCCGCGCCGATTGCAAGCCTTTTTATTCCGGCTTGGGATTTGGCGGCGGCAGTTTTTGCGTCCTTTTTTGTTCAGAAAAAATAAATCACATATTTACAATTTTACAGTTGACAAATCGTAGAATTGAATTATAATTATTTCTATACTTTAACACACTAAAGGAGGGGCATGTTTATGCAGGAATACAAGTGCAGATATCCACATTTATTCAGTCCGCTTACCATAAGGGGAAAGGTTCTGAAGAATAGAATCGTATCGTCACCCCACAGCGGAGGTCCCAACCTGTACCGGGCCGGGAATAACGGATGTTCCAGCTTGACGGAGACGGCAGCCTTATATTTTGGAAATATTGCAAAAGGGGGCGCCGCAGTTGTCAACACGGGCCATCTGGGAGTGGATCCCAGATATACATTGGGCGCAAATGCGGAGCGCTTTGATTTTTTCAGCGGAAAAGCCATACATGAGTACCAGCTTCCTGTAATGCATATGATGACGGATCTGATTCACGCTTACGGTTCCCTGGCCTCCATTGAACTGAACCATCCCGGGCATTTCGGGGACCCGGTGGGGGACGATAAGCTTCTTGGCCCTGTTGATGTGAATATGGGCGGCAGAATGACCATGGCAGGCGGCAAAGAGGTAAAGGGGATGGACGAGGAGGAGATGCACAGAGTGGCGGATTATTTTGCCAGGCAGCCCTCATTGGAAAGAGAGGCGGTTTTGATATTGTGAATGTTCACGCGGGACACAACTGGCTTTTGGGCGAATTCTTCTCCCCAATAGAGAATACCAGGACAGATGAGTACGGAGGAAGCGTGGAAAACCGCTGCCGGTTCCCCTTGATGGTGCTCAGACGGATCCGGGGAAGCGGTGGGAGAGGATATGATCATCAGCATGCGGTTCAGCGCCAGCGAGCATATGGAGGGCGGCATCACCCTGGAGGAGGCGGTTCGGAGCGTTGCAATCATGGAGCAGGCGGCGGACATCATCCAGTGCTCGGTAGGTATGATCCACAATGAATTTACGGAAGGAAATACATTTCCGATGCAGTACATGCAGAGAGGATGCAATGTCCCCTTTGCGGAGGAGATCCGCAGGCATGTTCACATTCCTATAGAAACCGTGGGGGGAATCAATGAGCCTGAGATGGCGGAACAGATTATAGCGGAGGGAAAAGCGGATCTGGTGGCTATGGCCCGTTCCATCATTGCGGATCCGGACTGGGCCAACAAAGCCAGAGACGGGCGGCCGGAAGATATACGGCCCTGCATCCGCTGCCTGAGGTGCCTCAATTACAGCAGAAGGCCTCAGACGGGCACCAGCGTCTGCACTGTGAATCCACGGAGAATCATACATACCCTTCTTCCGGATACGGGGACGGGCCACACACGGAAAAAGGTGGTGGTGGTGGGAGGAGGTCCCGCAGGACTTCAGGCGGCCCAGGAGATTGGAAAGCTGGGGCATCAGGTAGTGTTGTTTGAAAAGGGGGACAAGCTGGGAGGCAGACTGGAGTTCTCTGAATACCTGAGCTTTAAATCAGATATCAGGCGCTACCGGGATTATCTGATTGCCCAGGTTGAAAAGCTGAGTAACGTGACGGTACGGCTGAATACAGACGCGACCCCGCAGCTGGTATCCGACCAGCGCCCGGATGCAGTTATTGTGGCGGTGGGGGCTGAGAAGTTTATACCCGGCATTCCGGGAGCTGAGGGAAGCAATGTAATCCATTCTGGCGAACTGTTTGAGCGCAGGGAAGATCTGGGCCAAAAGGTGATTGTGGTGGGCGGCGGCCAGGTTGGCTGTGAGCAGACCGTATGGCTTCAGGCTTCGGGCCGGGAGGTGGACGTGGTGGAGATGGAAGATCAGCTGATGAAGGAGAACTGGAGAGATACGCCTGAGGAACATTTCTGGACGGAATTCTACATGACCCATGAATATGACGAGGGCAGGACGGAAGTGGAGCATGCAAGGACAATCGACCGCGTGAGAATCCACCTGTCAACAAGATGTGTAGAAATCACAGATAAGGCATATGGGCGGAGAATAAGGAGAGAGGCAGATTCTTTATACAGGGAGAACATGTTATTCTGGCCACAGGCCTTCGCAGAATGAGGAGAGGAACCACCGGTATGACGGCCTTGCAAAGGATGTAATTTTAATCGGCGACTGTGAAAAGGTAGGAGATCTGCTGAATACTTCCTCCTCCGGTTATTATGCGTCCTTAAGAATCTGATTGGCCGGTTTTAAAAGGAGGTCCGAAATATGAAAAAATATATCTTCAGAAGGATACTTATGATGATACCGGTTTTGCTGGGTATCTCCTTCGTGGTATTTGGACTGCTGGAGCTGTCTCCCGGAGATCCTGCCCAGGTTATCCTGGGCCAGCGTGCAACGCCGGAAAGCATCGCCCAGCTCCGGGAGGAGATGGGGCTCAACGCCCCCTTCCTTGTAAGGTATGTAAAATATATAGGGAGTGTGGTCACAGGCAACTTTGGGATGTCTTACAGGACAAAGCTTCCTGTGATGCAGGAGATTTTGATGCGCCTTCCCACCACATTGATAATCGCCTCCGGCTCCATGGTGATGATGGTGATACTGGCCCTTCCCATCGGGATTCTGTCTGCTGTCAAGCAGTATTCCCTCATGGACAATGTGACGCTGGCTGGCGCGCTTCTGCTGTCATCCATGCCCGGCTTCTGGCTTGGGACGATTATGATACTGCTGTTTGCGTTGAAGCTGGGCTGGCTTCCTGCAAAAGGGGGAGGTTCCTTTTCCGGTTATCTCATGCCCTGGTTCGCCCTGGCGGCCAGTTATATGGCCACTCTGGTGCGCCTGACGCGATCCAATATGCTGGAGGTGATACGGGCGGATTATATCAAGATGGCCAGGGCTAAAGGAGCTACGGAGAAACAGGTGATTGTCCGCCACGCGCTGCGCAATGCCTGTCTGCCCATTGTTACAATCATCGGCATGAATTTTGCAAAACTCATTGGCGGGACAATGATTATAGAGTCCGTATTTGCGCTTTCAGGACTGGGGACGCTGGCCGTGACTGCAGTTACCCAGCTGGATATACCCATGGTGATGGCGGAGGTGCTGTTCGTCTCCTTCATCATAGGAGTGATGAATCTGATTGTGGATATTCTGTATGTTTACATCGATCCACGGCTGAAATCACAGTACGTCTCGGTATCCAGGAAAAAACGCCTGGAGAAAGCCGGATTGGGGGCGAAGTCATGACAAATACAACATACAAAAAACGGAGCCAGTTCAGAACCATTGCAATGCGGTTTTCTAAGAATAAGCTGGCAATGGCGGGGATGGTCATATTGATCCTGCTGCTGTTGGTTATTTTGTCCCTGGATTTTTTCATGAATTATGAGAAAGATGCGGTGGCACAGAATATGGCCAACAGGCTCCTGGTTCCGTTCATCAGCATGGAGCATCCGCTAGGAACGGATCAGTACGGACGGGACATGCTGGCCAGGGTGCTGTACGGCGCAAGATTTTCCCTGGTTTCATCTATCTGCGTAATTCTTATTTCCACAGTTATCTCCGTGGGAGTGGCGGCCGTAGGATCTTACTACGGCGGAATGGTTGACAATGTTCTCATGAGAATCACAGATGTGTTTTATGCACTGCCATTTTATCTTATGGCTATCTGTGTTGTGGCAGCCCTGGGAGGCGGGATCGTGAATCTCTGCATTGCCTGTGTATTTGGCGCTACCCCGGGAGGGATCCGGGTGGCCCGCTCCTATATGCTTCCTCTGAGAAACCAGGAGTATGTGGAGGCGGCCGTTGCATGCGGAACCAGTAATTCCAGAATATTGATGCGGCATATTATTCCCAATGCAATCGGCCCTATTATTGTCCAGGCCACATTGGATCTCTCCGCCACGCTTCTGGCTATATCGGGATTGAGTTACATCGGCCTTGGGGTATCCTCGCCCACGCCGGAATGGGGGCTTCTTCTCTCAGAGGGAACCAGCTATATGCTGGCTTATCCACACCTGGTGCTTGTGCCGGGAATAGTCATTGTGATCGTGGCCATGGCGGTGAATCTGGTGGGAGACGGACTTCGGGACGCCCTGGATCCAAAACTGAAGAATTAAAATCCGAAAGGTAAAGAGCGCAGGTTTCAGAAACGCTCCGGAGCGGAGGAGAATATGGAAAAAGAAAATCTTCTTGAAATCAGTAATTTAAAAGTAGAGTATAAAACAGACGAGGCGGTGGTCTATGCATTGAACGGGGTGGGCCTGGAAATAAAACGGGGAGAAACCCTGGGACTGGTGGGGGAAACGGGGGCAGGTAAAACCACCCTTGCAATGAGTATTCTGCGGCTTCTTCCAAAGAATGTGGGGACCGTCCGGGAGGGGAGCATCATTTTCGACGGCAAAGATCTGCTTTGCGAGAGGGAAGACCACATGCTTGTGTACCGTGGAAAGAGAATCTCCATGATTTTTCAGGATCCCATGACAAGCCTTAATCCCCTGATGCGGGTGGGGGATCAGATTGCAGAGATACTGGAGCTGCATAATGATGAGAAACTCACCCAGGAACAGATCAGCCATAAGGTGGATCAGATGCTGGAGATGGTGGGGATTGCCACAGAGCGGAAAAATGATTATCCCCACCAGTTTTCGGGGGGAATGAAGCAGAGGGTGGTGATTGCCATCTCCCTGGCCTGCGAACCCGAGCTTTTGATTGCGGACGAACCCACCACTGCCCTGGACGTCACCATTCAGGCTCAGGTCCTGAATATGATGACCGATTTAAAAACCCGCCTGGCACATCCATGATACTGATAACCCACGATCTGGGAATTGTGGCTGAAACATGTGACAAAGTCGCCGTGATGTATGCGGGGCAGATTGTGGAGAGCGGTTCCATCTATGATATTTTTGATAAATATGTCCATCATCCTTACACGGAAGGTCTGTTTGCATCCATTCCCAATCTTCATGAGAAGAACAGGAGGCTGTCTCCCATCGAAGGCCTGATGCCGGACATGTCTCTGCCTGTAAAAGGATGCTGGTTTGCGCCCAGATGTAAATATTGCAGCAGCCGGTGCACAGAATCGGCTCCTCCTGCGGCTGACTGGGGAAATGGCCATATGGTGCGCTGCCATTTGCAGAAAGAGGAGGTTTCCACATGGCGGAATTGATAAAGATGACTAATCTGACAAAGTATTTTGATACGCCTAAGGGAATGCTTCACGCAGTTGACAAGGTGAGTTTTACCATTGACCAGGGAAAGACCCTGGGGGTGGTGGGAGAGTCGGGCTGCGGGAAGTCCACGCTGGGCGCACCATACTGAGGCTTATAGAACCTACAGGCGGGAAAGTGGAGTTTGAGGGAAAGGACATCACAACCTACAGCAAACGTGAGCTCCTGGAATTCCGCAGGCAGGCCCAGATCATATTTCAGGATCCCTATGCCAGCTTAAATCCCAGACTGTCGGTCAGCGAGATTATCGCAGAGCCGCTGATTGTGAACCGGCTGTACAAAAGCCTCCATGAGACTGAGGAGGCCGTATTCCGAATGATGGAGATGGTGGGACTGTCCCCTAAATTAGTAAACTCCTACCCCCATGAACTGGACGGCGGGCGCAGGCAGAGGATTGGGGTGGCAAGGGCATTGATCCTGAAGCCTAAGTTCGTCGTGTGCGACGAACCTGTCAGCGCTCTGGATGTATCCATCCAGGCTCAAATCCTGAATCTTCTGATGGATTTACAGGATGAGATGAAGCTTACCTACATGTTTATCACCCACGACCTGTCGGTGGTAAAGCATATTTCAGATGAGATAGCAGTTATGTACCTGGGCAAATGTGTGGAGAAGGCTCCGGCAGACGAATTGTTCAGAAACCCCATGCACCCATATACGAAGGCGCTTCTGGCGGCTATCCCCGTACCAAATCTGTCCAGAAGAGGAAAAAACAGGAGCTGCTTGCAGGCGAAGTGAGCAGTCCCATTAATCCCAAACCCGGATGCCGTTTTGCGGCGCGGTGTCCCCTGGCAAAGCCGGAATGTACGGGGGAGGATATTGAGTTGAAACATTATGGAAACCGGCATTTTGCAGCGTGCAGAATGCTGACGGATTAGGAGGAATAGTATGAGACGAATGAGAGCTATTGCAGCAGCTATACTTGCAGGAACTATGTTTTTAAGCGCCTGCGGTTCCAAGGCACAGCAGCCGGCCGCAGACAGTCAGAGCGGCGGGGCGCGGGACCGTGTGATTGTAACCCTGAACAGCGAACCCACATCCCTTCACGCCGGTTTGGCAACCAGCGTTGTGGCGTCTTTCGTGGGGACGCAGCTTTTTGATCCCCTTGTTGTGAAGAACAGCCAGGGCGAAATTGTTCCTTGCCTTGCCAAGTCCTGGGAATATTCGGAAGAAGATATGGCCTATACCTTTGAGCTGCGGGATGACGTCACCTTCCATAACGGGGACAAGATGACTGCTGAGGACGTGGCATTCAGCTACCAGACGATTATGGATTCCGGCTACTCCAACGTGCTGACCTCCTTTATTGAGAATATGGAGGTTGTGGACGACGCACATGTGAGATTAAACTGCAAGATGCCTTACGGCCCTGCCCTGGAATGTATGGCACAGCCTGCCATGGGCATTCTTTCCAAAGCGGCTTATGAAGAAAATCCCGATGCATTTGTGCGCAACCCGGTGGGAACCGGAGCTTATAAGCTGGTGGAATGGAAGTCCGGCGCATCTATAACCATGGAGGCCAATGAGGATTATTTTGCAGGCGCTCCTGCCATCAAGAATGTGGACTTTATCATCTATAATAATGCGGCCACATCTGCCGCCCTGGCTTTAGAGAACGGGGAGCTGGATGTACTGACTACCGTTGCAAGCACAGATTACGACAGGCTGGAGGCCTCCGACAAGCTTCAGTTTCTGGCAACCTCTGGTTCTGTTGTGGATTTTGTAATGTTCAGCATGAAGGACGGAAGTCCTTTTGTGGATGAAAATCTGCGCCTTGCCGTTGCCTATGCAATTGACAAGGAGGCGGTGCTTATGGGAGCCCTTGAAGCAAGGGAGCTCTGGCCAACACATTGGTGCCTTCCTATTCCACAGGCGTACAGGCTACACAGCTCCCCAGTACGATCCGGAGAAGGCAAAAGAATATCTGGCAAAGGCAGGATACCCGGATGGCATTGATCTGACGATTCCATGCAGCAGTTCGGATAATTACTATAAACCTATGGAGATCGTCCAGGCACAGCTGGCAGAGGTGGGAATCAACTGTACGGTTGAAAAGATGGATAATAATGCGTGGTTCGAGGACATATTCCGTCTTGGTAATTATCCCTTCCAGGTGGTATCCTTCAGCGCCTCCCCTGCCGATATTGACTACTACTATGAGATGTTTGTTTCAGACGGCAATGAAATTTCGGAGGGTCAATGTTCCGGAATTGGACGAGGCCTATAAGGCAAGCCGTTCCACTACAGACAGTGAGAAGCGGCTTGCAGAGATCCGGCGCGTGGTTGAGGTTATGGGAGACAAGGCGGTGATTGTGCCTATCTGTGAAAACACAAAGGCGGTGGCTGCCAATAAGGACTTAAAGGGGCTGCGGGCTGATGCGGAAGGCATATACAGGATTGCAGAGTGGAGCTGGGAGTAGATAATGGAGCCGGAAGGGGATGGAGAAGCGAAGCAGGAAGGGGATGGAGAAGTGAAATCAGAAGCGGATGGATAAGCGGAGCCGGAAGGGGATGGATAAGCGGAACCGGGCCGGACTGTGAATAGAGCTGGCAATAGGATGGGGAGTGGTTAGAATATGGACAGTTGGGTTTTGGATCATAAAAAGAGGCATCACCGATTTTTTGAGGAGATGACCCGGATTCCTCATGGTTCTTTCCATGAGAAGGAGTACGGAGATTATCTGGTGCGTTTTGCCAAAGAGCGCAGCTTTGAATACAAGCGGGATGCGATAGGCAATGTGATGATTCATAAGCCGCCTTTTCCGGGCTATGAGGATCATCCCTGTCTTGGGCTTCAGGCGCATATGGACATGGTCTGGGCCAAGACTGAAAATATCAGCCATGATTTTTTAAAGGATCCTTTAAAGCTCTATATTGATCATGGTTTTTTAAAAGCAAGGGGAACAACGCTGGGGGCCGACGACGGCACAGGAGTCGCCTACATTCTGGCTGTGCTTGACGACCCTGAGCTGAAAGCTCCTCCTATAGAGGCCGTCTTTACTGTCCAGGAGGAGACAGGCCTTGGAGGCGCTCTGGCGCTGAAGAAGGAAGATATACGCTTCAGAAGGCTTATCAGTCTGGACTGCGGAGGCGGAGACAGCATCTACATATCCAGTCTGGCTGGCCTTAAGGGGATTGCAAAGAGACAGTTCCAGTGGGAAAAAGCGCAAGGGCAGGGATACTGCGTCAGAATAAGCGGCCTGAAAGGCGGGTATTCCGACGGGTATAAGAGAGAACAGGCAAATGCCAATAAGCTGGGGGCGCGGCTGGTGTATGAACTTGGACGCGCCCTGCAGTACACCGGCCGGAAGAAAGTCCTGCCCATCATGGAGGGGAAAGCCCTGCCATCATGAAGAGAATAGCTCCCTTCCTTCGGGCGAAGTCTGCTGCGCCTGCGGGGAAAAAGCCAGATTGTTATCGTGCCCGTCTCATTGGGCCGGGCATGGTAAATCCGGACTTGCCTTGCGGCTGACGGATGTTAAGGGGGGCGGCAGTGACAACAAGATCGCAACCTGGTGCGAACTGTCGTTCACTTGTGCTGAGGATCCGGCTGTCCTCCGGGAATGTGCAAAAAGGCTGTGGGCAGATATAAAAAAGGAGATTTCCCAGCCTGAAAAAGATGTGATGATTGAGTGGAGGGAGATCACTCCGTCAATGCAGATGAGCCAAAGATGCAGCGACGGGATACTTCTTTTATGTATCTTTTTCCGTGTGGGCTGAGACACAGAAATACAGAGTTTTCCGATATAATATCCGAGAGCGTAAACTGGTCTGCAGTTGAATGCCGGGGGAATGAAATCTGCCTGACCTACCATCTGAGGGGCTCATCCGATTCGAGGATTGCCCATATGCAGGAAGAAATCCTGCTGTTGTCCTCCTGTATGGGCTTTGAATGCAGGGAGGAAGGTTCCTTTCCTGCCTGGGAATTTCATGATTCCCATCTGCTTCGCACGCTACAGCGGGTATTTAAGGAGAACAGGGGAAAAGAGCTGGGGCTGATTCCCGTACAGGGAGGCTTGGAGTGCGGCGTTTTTGCGCGCATGTACCTGAGATGGATATTATTGCAATGGGGCCTTACGGATATGATGTACACACGCCGGATGAAAGGCTGGATTTAAAGAGCTTTGATGATATATATGAGGTGTTCTGCCGTTTATTAGAGGCATTGTAAGAGATGATGGAGGGATGAGATGGGACGATTGGACAAGCTTGCAAACGTGGCGAGAGGTATGGGAGCGGACGCCCTGATTCTCACCAGTGAGATTAACATGCAGTATGCAACAATGTATGGCCGCCTGGAAGGCATGGTTATAATTGACGCATCCGGAAAGGGAACGGTTTTTACCGACTCCAGATACATAGAAGATGCAGTGAGAAAAATAGGGCCTTTGGCTATGAAGTTCTAGAACCTGCCGGTTCTATCCCACGCCGGAAACCATCCGTACTTTTGCAGAATCCCAAATGTACGGCGTCATAGCGTTTGAAAACTGCAGGATGACGGTGGCAGATTATTCCATATATAAAAACCTGCTCCCTGTACAGCTCCTGCCTCTGGATGACAGGGTGGAGAAACTGAGGGAGGAAAAAGAACCGGAAGAAATCATGTGGATTACCCAGGCCCAGCGGATTGCAGAGCGCGCTTTGCAGCGCCTTTTGCCGGAGATCAAGGAGGGGGCCTATGAGGATGAACTCTGTGCAAAGCTGAGATATTATATGGCAATGGAAGGATCCGCCGGGTATGCACCGGGTATGCCTCTGATTTCCGGGAAAAAACATCTATGCCCCATGGCAGCCGGGACATAAAGCCATTGAAAGGGGAGACTTTGTAACCATTGACTTTGGGGCGGAGGTGAACGGTTACAACTCGGATATGACCCGGACCTTTGCAGTGGGATATGCCACGGACAAAATGCGGCTGGTATATCAGACTGTGCTGGATGCACAGAGCGCAGGTATAGAAGCATTTGCAGAGGGAAAGACGGGGATAGAGGTGGACTGTGCAGCCAGAGAGGTAATTGAAAAGGCGGGCTTCGGACCGTACTTCGGTCACGGCCTGGGCCACTCCCTGGGGCTGGAAATCCATGAAAATCCCAGAGCCAACAGGACTTACGAAGGCCGTTTCCGCCAGGGCCATGTGATAACCGTGGAACCGGGAATCTATATTCCGGGGGAATTTGGAGTCCGCATTGAAGATATGGTGTATTTATCCCTGAGGGAAAGGTGAACCTCACTGATTTTCCAAAGGAACTCATAATACTTAATCCATAAGAGGAGGAGCGGTGAAACATGAGAGAGGTATTGGATTGGTCAAAACCCTATCACAGATTTTTTGAGGAAATGACCAGGATTCCCCACGGGTCCTGCAACGAAAAACAGTACAGCGGCTATCTGGCTGCATTCGCCCGGGAGCGGAATTTAGCCTGCAGGCAATACGATATTGGAAATGTGATTATTTACAAAGACGCTTCCCCTGGGTATGAAGATCACCCGGCCGTAGTCCTCCAGTCCCATATAGATATGGTCTGTGAGAAGGTTCCTGATTGCGGACATGATTTTGAAAGGGATCCTCTGGATATCTATGTTGAGAAGGGATGGCTCAGGGCAAGAGGAACGACTTTGGGAGCTGACGACGGCACAGGGGTGGCCTATATGCTGAGTATCCTTGCAGATCAGGAGGCGGAGCATCCGCCGCTGGAATGTGTGTTTACCGTACAGGAGGAAGTTGGGCTGAATGGCGCCTTTGCCCTGGAGCCGGAAGATCTGAAGGGACGGAGGTATATCAGTCTGGACGACGGCGGAGGCGGAGCTGTTACAACGATCACCTCCGCAGGAGGAATGAGGTGGCAGGGAACATTTTCCATTCACAGAAAGCCCTGTGCAGAGAAGGGGTACAGATTGGTAATCGGCGGTCTTCAGGGAGGACATTCGGGAGAATGCATCGGCCAGGAGAGGGGAAATGCTGTCAAGATATGCGGGCGTATATTAAATGCGCTGGAAAGAGAAGGAGCATTGACCTTATCTTCCATGGAGGGCGGCTCCAAGGATAATGCAATTCCCAGGGACTGTCAGGCCGAATTTGTATCTGCTATGGATTATGAAACAATCGGCAGGATTGTGCAGAGCGCAGCCTCGTCTATAGGGGAAGAATACCGTTACAGTGATCCAGGACTTACCGTATCTGCTGTAGAAGCAGAAGTGGAGGGGTGCTGGGACCATGATGAAAGCAGACGGTTTTTGGATTTCCTCTTAATATGTCCCAACGGAATGCGACGCAGAAGCATGAACTTAGCCGGACTGACCACTGCATCGGAAAATCTGGCTGTGGTAAGGACAGCAAAAGATCAGGCAGCGGTGACTATCTCCCTTCGGGGAGCAGGCGAATCTTACCTGGATGAGATGGCTGAAGAACTGAGAATTCTGTCCGGCATATATGGAATAGACGCCAAAGAATCCTCCGGTATTCGGCCTGGGGATATGAGGAGAATTCCTATATGAGGGAAGTCATGAGGGAGGCCGTTAAATCGAGTATGGGAAAAGAATTGGAGCTTCTGGCTGTTCATGGGGGGCTGGAATGCGGCGTGTTTAAGAGTAAGTGGCCCGACATGGACATGGTTACTCTGGGCCCCGTTGGCCTGGACGTACATTCACCGGATGAACGGCTGGATTTGCAGTCCTTTGACAGGTGTTATGAGTTGCTGAAAGAGTTTTTGCGGAGGCTGTGAAGCCTGCGCTCCCCGGTATTTCAGGGGGATGTAAATAAACTCCCCCTAAAGAAAAATCGCTGAGGTCGTGAGACTTCAGCGATTTTTTGGTATAATTAAGTATGCTAATAAATAAAAATACCAATGATAATTATACAACACGACAACTGAAATTACCATTGGAAATCGAAAAATTAATTGATATTTCTGATCCGGTATACACGTTCTGTGAGGTGATGGATCACATCGACCTATT
>BBZN01000008.1 GCA_001304855.1 Clostridia bacterium UC5.1-1D2 | reverse complement strand
CCCCTTTTTCCCTCTTCAGATATTCCGGCTCCGATGATCTCCACGGCCCGTGACAATCTCATACCCTACAGAGGCCATCCGCTTTCGCAGTTCCTTAATATTGGCGGCGGCCTCCAGGCCGGTGCTGATTTTATTATCATACAGCATATACTTTTTCCGCACATCCAGGGGCGAAAGGTTCGGCATCACCACATTGGCTCCTGCCAGCACTCCCAGCTCCCTGCCGTTGTCTTTTATGGTTCCCAGGGCCGTAGTGGCGGGCAGCAGCACTTCAGGAAGCATGAGGCGGACCATGGAAAGCAGCAGAAGGGTCTGCTCCAGCGTGCCTGCCGGGCGATCCCCGAAGGGAGTGTCGTGATGCGGGATAAAGGGTCCGATTCCCACCATCTCCGGCTGGAGGCCATACATAAATTCCAAGTCCCGGGCAATGTGCTCTGTGGTCTGGTAGGGCGCCCCCACCATAATACCGCAACCGGTCTGGTAGCCAATGGCCTTCAGGTTTCTGAGGCATTGCTGCCTGTGTTCCGCCCTCATTGCAGGCGGATGAAGGCTGGCATAATGACAGACGTCAGCCGTCTCATGGCGCAGCAGATACCTGTCCGCTCCTGCGTCAAACCACAGCTTGTATGTTTCGTATCCTTTTTCGCCTACAGACAGGGTGAGGGCGCAGTCTGGATATTCCGCTTTGATCTGCTTCACCAGATATGCGATTTTTTCGTCTGTAAACCACGGATCCTCTCCCCCCTGAAGAACGAACGTGCGAAAGCCCAGACTGTACCCCGCGGCACAGCACTCCATAATCTGCTCCGGCGTCAGGCGGTAGCGGGAAATCCTTTGATTGCCTCTGCGTAAACCGCAGTAATAGCAGTCGTTCTTACAATAATTAGTAAATTCTATAAGGCCTCTCACAAATATACGGCTGCCGTACTGTGTGAGGGCCGCTTTTCTTGCCCTCTCCGAAAGATACCTCTGCTCATCAGGCTGATTGTGTCCAAAAGACAGACATATTCTTCCTTCCTGAGGCAGCGTTGGTTTTCCAGCTTGTCTATCAGCTCTCTTGCGTTCATTGTTTTCTCCATCTCTCATTCTGTTCCCCTTCCTCAGGCTTCTGAATCCACAGGAAAAGGCAGGCATTTAAAGTATTTAAAACGAAAAAATCCTCTCTCTGAATTTCAGAGAGAGGATAACAAATAATGCCCTGTACCAGGTGATACAGGTTCTCCAAAACCTGCCAGACAATATCCCACCATAAAATGCACACGGCCCTTTTCCCACTCTCTCTTTATCTCAGAGCTTCTTCGCATCAGAGAAAGGTTTTATTCAGTTATCTATCATCATAGTACCTGCCGGGCAAAAATGCAAGGTAAAATTCATCTTTACTTTATCTTTGCAGCCATGCTATCATAGGTAAAGATTCAGTACAAGGTTCTGTCCTGAACGTACTGTTCACAGGACTGTGGACAGCAACATCCTGTATAATAATACGGAAAGAGAGGTATACCATATGGAAGACCGTCTGGCTGTTATCAGCTGTATTATCAGCAATCCCGATTCTGTGGCAACCGTTAATGAAAAGCTGCACCTTCAGTCCGGCCTTATCATTGCGCGGCTGGGAGTGCCCTGCCGTGAATACGGAGTATCCGTAATCAGCCTTGTAATACACGGCACCCAGAATCAGATCAGTTCCTTTGCAGGCGGCCTGGGAAAAGTGGAGGGCGTTAAGGTCAAATCCATCCAGGTGCCGGTAAACCAATAAAGAAATGAGGTAGAGAATGGAATTCATGGAATCCCTGCTGGCTCTGGCAGCTAACGGAGCCATCATTATATTTGAATTTATAGGCGTGGGCATTATTATCTGTTCCGGCCTTATGGGTTTTTACAAATATGTAAGCAAATCCCCCGACACCCGCATTTATCTGGCCAAAGGCCTTGCCATGGGCCTTGAGTTTAAGATGGGAAGCGAAATTCTCAGGACCGTGGTTGTGCGGGAATGGAAAGAAATAGGAATCGTGGCAGGCATTATTGCCCTGAGGGCAGCCCTGACCTTCCTGATTCACTGGGAAATTAAACAGGAGGAAAACCAGCAGCCATCATAGCCTCCATCCGGGCCAGGCGCTCCCTCATGAGCTGGTGCCAGATATGGGGATCCACAAAAGGATTATAGGTATCTGTAATTTTATCTATCAGCGGAATCACCCCCACCTGATTGGTATGAGGGCAGGCAGATATCTACATGAAGCTTATCCATTTTCTTAAGGCCGTCACAGAACTCTTTCTGAAGGGTAAGAGGAAGCCCGCTTTTCGTGAGAAACTCCCCGGACAGCGTATTCAGGCCCAGGCCGCCGTGGATCCCGCAGGTGTACACAGCCCCGTCCTTATCAGTCACATCAAAGAGCATGGAGGTGCAGCCGGGGGTATGGCCCGGAGTTGAAAATGTTTTTATTGTCACATTTCCCATAACTATGGCGCATCATCCGAGTATACCTTATCCGGCTCAATCTCTCCGCAGGTATATCCGTCACTGTAGATCAGATCCCTGCGCTCATGGATTATAAACAGGTCCCGCTCTCCCAGATACAGCTGGGCCCCGGTCAGCTCCTTCATGGTCCTGGCGGCGCCGATGTGATCTCCATGGGCATGAGTCAGAAGTATTTTTTTATGTTCATAGGGTCGTACCCCAGGCTCCGTATGCATTCCAGCATCAAATAACATGTCTCATGCATGGCCGTGTCAATAAGGATCAGCCTTCCCCTGTGTCAATGAGATAACAGGCCACCCAGTCGTTGCCTGATACATAATACACGCCCGGCGCCATGGGAAAAGGCGCCAAATAACTGATCCACGGAGTCCGGCAGCACCGTTCCATCAATTGTTCCGGCGGAGGGCTGGTTGTGGATGTACTGTTCAGTGGCATTTATATCGCCTCCTTATGCTTTCTTTTATTGTTCAGAAATCTCCTTTCTTTTATTTATCTTGAACTTCCATCTGCTTTTGATTATAATTACGGTATTAACTTATTTAGATTTATAGAATTTTACATTTTATCTTAATTCAATTAAGTTTGCAGGAGGATAACTATGGATTTACGCCAAATCGAACATATCCTTGCCATTGAACGGGAACAGAGCATATCTAAGGCTGCGGAAACTCTCTATCTCACCCAGTCCGCCTTAAACCAGCAGCTTCTCCGTCTGGAAAAGGAACTGGGAACCCCTCTCTTTGAGCGGAGAAAGCACAGTATGATACCTACCTACGCAGGTCGGATCTATCTGGCCGCGGCCCGTCAGATGGCGGACTTGAAGCGTGAAACCTACAAGATTATCCATGACATCACAGAAGAAACCGCCGGTGAAATATCGGTTGCGTATACTCCGGAGCAGGGTTCCCTTATGTTCTCCTGTATTTATCCCATCTTTCACAGGCAATACCCGAATATCAACTTCAACATAAAAGAAGCGCGGGTTAAAAAGATGGAACAGCTTCTAATGCAGAAAGAAGTTACCCTGGCCTGCCTTACATATTCCGGGAAGCTGAAAAACCCTGCCGTCGAGTATCACGATATGGATGAAGAATTAATGGTGCTGGGCCTTCCGGCCAGCCACCCTCTCGCCCCTCTGGCAGGCGAGAACAGCTTCCTTGTCTTTCCTGAGATTGACCTGTCGCTGCTTCGGGACGACAGCTTTACCCTCATATCCCGGGAAACCCGCATGAGAGACATGATCGACCTTGCCTTTGAAGCGGCAGGATACAGCCCTAAAATTCTCTTTGAGTCCACCAGCACCAGAACCGTTGTAAACATGGTGCACCAGCAGATATGTCCCGCATTTTTTCCTCAGTCCTATGTGGAGCCGGACGCCCTATGGTCTACTTCTCCGTCTCCCCCAGACAATCCTGGATGCGGTGCATGGCATATCTGAAAGGCAGCTATCTCACCAAACCGGAAACCTATTTTATAGAATTGGCTACCCAGTATACCAGGGGCAGGATGAACCATATATAGGGGACATCTGCTCCCGCCTTTCTCCTGCTTTTCCGGGATACCGCGTCTTTCCCTCTGGTTCCGGTTAAAAATCCACCTGGCGGTACAGGATTTCTCCTTCCCTCACCGTCATCTGGGGGATGAGCATCCGATCCCCCTCCATGGCCCCTCCAAACATATCCCGGAACGTTACGGGGACATGTTTCAGGCGGAACACCGCAATATCTGCGGTTGTTCCCACTTTTAAGCTGGCTTTTTCAGGTTCTTTTATAAAGCCGGCAGGCGCTGCGGTAACCGATCGGAAAACCTGTTCCAGGGGCATGCCCATATTACAGAACTTGGACATCACATGGGGAAGCGAACAGACCGGATTCCGGTAACGTGTGGCTATTGTTATGTCGCTGCTGATTATACCGGGCCAGAAACCGGCTTCTGTACCGGGAAGCGCAATTTTAAAGGAAAAATTGCCTCTGCCGTTGCAGGCGTCAAAAAGCACCCCTCTTTTTCCGGCCCTTATTAACTGCGGCCTTATCTCTCCTCTGTCATCTAAAATCGTCTCCCCCATGTTCTGATACATATGGCAAAATACGTCACCCGGCCTCAGCATGTCCGCCAGCTCCCCCATCGGGATCGCCGGATCGTTTACATGAACCACCAGGGGGACTTTAAGCTGTCCGGCAATGGATAACGCCTCCTGTAAAGCTTCCCGTTTATCGCTGCAGGAATCCAGATAATTGCGGGACGCCCGTGTCTTTACGCCTACTAAAACTCCCGGATACTTCTGAAAAAGCTTTCTCATCTCCTCCGGCCGGTAAAGGCGGGGATTCCCGTCCTCTACGGTCACCCAGGTAGTCATTCCCGCAGGCGACAGGTGAAGGCAGGCCCTTACATCCGTAAAAGAATGTACAATCTCATTTCTGTAAAAAGCCTCAAAATTTGCGAATCCTGTAGTGCCTGCATCTACGGCTGTTGTGACGCCGCTGGGAAGGCAGAAGGGGTCCGGCGCCGTTCCATTGTCGCTGCAGCTCTGGGCTGCATGTACATGCATATCGATCAGCCCTGTGGTGATAATGCACCCTGAGGCGTCAATCACTTCCGGCGTCCCTTTCACCCGGTCTGCATCTGCCATCTTACCTTCCTCAAAAGCCACGGTCCCCCGGCAAAAGGAATTGGTTTCCGGATTATAGACCGTACCCTTTTCCAGAATCACTGCCCCAAACATATCCCATCTCCTTTACAAAGTCCCCAGCAGCACAGGCAGGCACGTTATTATCTGCGGGAAACATGCACACAGCAGATCGGCCAGAAGCATTGCGCCCAACACGGCGGGGAGATACTTGAAGGTGTCCGTAATCTTTATCCCCTGCATCTCTGTTGTTATAGACAAAAGGACTCCTACAGGCGGGGTAATCTGCCCGATTGCCATCGTCATAAGCACTATTATCAGGAATGGAAAGCCCACTCCGTAACTGCTTGCCACAGGATACAGCACAGGAACAAATATGGTGCAGGCGGCGGAGATCTCTATAAAGCATCCTATAATCAGGAAAAATCCAATTATTATTATCATAAATACAGTGGCGTTTTCCGTCAGGGAAGTGAGCAGAGAATAACACATGGTTCCAAAATTCATCCGCGTCAGAAGCCAGGCAAATACATTTGCCATAGCCACAAGAAAAATGATCTGGGCCGATCCCATTACAGTGTTTTTTAAGGCCCTGATAAATTTCCTGAAGGTAAGCTCCCGGTACACCAAAGCGCCCACCAAAAGACTGTAAATGCATGCAATCATACCGGCCTCGGTGGCCGTGAAGAACCCCGAAAGAATGCCTCCGATGATAACCACAGGCGTAAACAGCGCCCATACGGATGCCACCCCCGCTTTGACTACTTCTGCAGCCGGCACCTTCTCCTCTATGGGTATATTATTTTTCTTGGCATAGAGACAGCCGGTAACCATCAGGAATATTCCGATGAGTATGCCTGGTAAAAATCCTGCCAGAAACAGGTTTGCCACCGATTCTCCGGTCATGGCCGCAAGAATAATCATACTGACGCTGGGCGGTATAATGGGCCCCAGGGTTCCGGCGCAGGCCTGAATGGCTGCTACAAATCCCTTGTCATACCCTTTTTTATTCATAGATGACATCATAACCGAGCCCACCGCAGTGGTGCTTGCCACGGCAGAACCTGTTACGGCGGCAAACAGCATACTCACGAGCACCTGCACCAGCGCCAGCCCGCCTCTCAGGTGGCCCACCAGGCCATTGGCGAATTTTAAAATCCGGTCGGAAATTCCGCCCTGCTCCATCAGCGCCCCTGCCAGCACAAAGAAGGGAATGGCCAGATATGAGGTTGAATTGGCTCCTGTAAATGCCTTTGTCAACACGGTAATCAGCGCATTTGCATTGCCTCGGACAGCAGCATAAGGATGCAAGACAATTCCATGCTGAAGGCGATAGGCAGGCTGAGTAAAATAAACAGAATAAATACTATAAATGTGATAATAACCGGCATAGACTCAGCCCTCCCCTGCAATCAGTTTAAATATATTATTTGCGCTGGCCGCCATGGTCAGCGCAAACCCTATGGGCATACAGGAATATACCAGATACAGCGGCAGCTGCATAGCCGGAGAATACCCGGTAAGGTTCATTTTCATAAAGGTAACGCAGGTAGGCATCAGGACAGCGCTTCCCGCAAAAATAAGGGCCTCGCTGAAAATATAAAAAAGCTTCTGTCCTTTTGTGCCTGTTCCGAAGATCACATCTGTCAGATCTACCGATATGTGTTTTTTCTTGGCCACAAGAATCGGGAGCGCTATAAAGGTAGAATACACCAGGAGAAAACGCATGGCCTCGTCCGCCCAGTTAAATGCGCTTGTAAGTATGTTGCGAAGCAATACGCTGCTGCTGCAGATGAGGAGCAGTAAAACCATCATAAATACCGGGAGATAGAACAGACAGTCAAAAAAACCGTCGATCCATCCCGAAATGCGTTTTAATATCTTCAAGTTTAATCCCTCCACAAATATTGGGTTACAGTTCCGGTCTTTTTTTGGTACCGGTTAACTGGGATCGCAGGCCCGAATGGCGTCCATAAGCTCCTGTCCCCCATCAATGGATTCCACGCCCAGTTCCCCCATAATACCGGTCATAACCTTCTGAAAACTGTCCATATCAGGATGAATCACGGTAACTCCCGCCGCCTCCATGGCGCTGAGGGCGGCTTCATCCTGCTCCGCCACAATTTCCCACGCCTCCTGCGACGCCTGTGCGGCCGCCTCCTTCACAACTGCCGCTGCCGCCGGGTCCATTCCCTTTAATTTATTTTCTGATGTAAAAATACTGTTGCCCGTATATACATGGTTGGTGACGATACAATACTTGCTGACCTCCTGATAATTCATTGAAACCATATAGGAAGGCGCCGCCTCCGTGGCCTGAACCAGCCCTGTCTGAAGCGCCTGGAACACGTCCGCACCCGGCAGCGTTACCGTATTGCAGCCCAAAGCGCTGAAGGTCTTTACAAACAGGGGCGCCTCAGGCACACGGATCGACAGCCCTTTCATATCCTCAGCCGATTGGATCTCTTTATTGCTTAAAATATCACGGAAGCCTGTATGGAAGGACCCCAGTTCACGTATATTGGTGGCTGCCGCAAATTCGTCGCACAGTTCTCCGTATACGCCGCTGTTGTAGAAGGCCTCCACATGACCATATCCGCTGAAAAGATAAGGCATTCCCTCAATGCTGCTCTTCGGGAAGTAGCTCTCTGCATTGCCCATGGCAAAAAGGGCAAAATCCAGGGTATCATACCGGATTGCATCCACCAAGTCTACCAATCCTCCCATCTGGGAATTTCCGTAAATAGTAATTTCTATTTTTCCGCCGCTTTTCTCGTTTACCAGCTGGGCAAACCTCTTGGAAACCATATCCTCAATACTGCCGTCCGCCCCCACATGTCCCAGCTGGAAGGAACATTCCGGCCCTGCATAGCCGGCCCTTTGCCCCTTCCCCGCTCTCCCCTGTCTCCGGGGCTCCGGCCTCTGCAGTACTGCCTGCATCTGTCTGCGCCTCCCCCGCCGTCCGGGCGGTTTTATCTGCGCTTCCCCCGCATGCGCTTAAAATTCCGGCCCCCAGGGCCGCCGCTGCCAAAACAACTGCTAATTTCTGCTTTTTCATTCTGAAGTCCTCCTGTTTTTTCTTTTTCTCTTTCCAACTCCGTGAACGCTCCGGTACAAATAAATGAAAGGCTTTGTCCCCCTCCCTTTGTGCTATTTCACTTATTTTCGCTGTTAAAATTTGATAAATTTTTAGATAGTTTTATTATAGTTGCTGCAATAACTTATTTCAACTTATAGAATTTTATATTGTATCTTAATATTTTTAAGTCTTAAACCCCCAGGCATCTGCATAAAGCCTGCTGTTTGAGAAATAGGCCGCAGGATTTAGATATGGCCGCCCTGACACAAAAATACTCCTCAACCGCCAATCCCGGCCGTTGAGGAGTATCTGTTTTCCCAAGTTTAACCCTGTCTCAAGTTTTTATTCTTCTGTCTGTTAACCTCTCAGTTTCTCTAATCCTTCCAGGATCTCTTTAGCCTTCTCCATCATGGCCAGGCTGTCCTGGTTCTTATTCTTCCTGTCTGTATAGTGGAATGCCGGTGATTCGCCCGGAATCAGCTTTAAGGCCCCGTTAAAGGCATTTACCAGCTCAGGAAGCCGCTCCACCTGAAGCTTTGCTTTTTGGAACATGGTAATTCTTACCTCCTGCCGGTTGATGGTTACCTCAGTCACATAAGCCTGTGAGCCAGCGCCCTGAGGGAGGCTATCAGCAGGAGATTATCCACGCTCCTGGGTATATCCCAAAGCGGTCCATCAGCTCATCCTGCATATCCATATACTCATCCTCCGTCTCAATGGCAGAGATCCTCTTATAAATATCCAGCTTCTGATACTCGTTCTTAATATAGGAGCCTGGGATATAAGCGTCAATATCACATTCCACCGCCGTCTCGTAGGACTCATCCTCAACCTCCCCGCCCTTAAGAGCCCGGACGGCGTCGTTGAGCATCTTGCAGTAAAGATCGTAGCCTACGGCCTCCATATGTCCATGCTGCTGGGATCCCAGAACATTTCCCGCTCCGCGGATCTCAAGATCCCGCATGGCGATCTTGATGCCCGATCCCAGCTCCGTAAACTCCCGGATGGCCTGAAGGCGTTTCTCAGCTTCCTCCCGCAAAAGCTTATCCCTGCGGTACATAAGAAATGCGTAGGAAGTCCTGTTGGACCGTCCTACCCGCCCTCTAAGCTGATAGAGCTGGGACAGGCCCATCCTGTCCGCATCGTGGATAATCATGGTGTTGGCGTTGGAGATATCCAGCCCCGTCTCTATAATGGTGGTGGAAACCAGCACATCTATCTCGCCATTGATAAAATCCGCCATAATCCGCTCCAGCTCGTGCTCCCGCATCTGCCCGTGGGCGAAGGTTACAACCGCATCCGGCACCAGCGCCTGTATCCGGCCTGCCACCTCGTCAATGTCTGTGACTCTGTTGTATACATAATACACCTGTCCGTTTCTGGCTAATTCCCGGTTGATGGCTTCACGTACCATCTCCTCATTATATTCCATCACATAAGTCTGGATAGCGTCCGGTCCACAGGAGGCTCCTCCAGAACGCTCATATCCCGGATTCCTGCAAGGCTCATATGAAGGGTTCTGGGGATGGGGGTGGCCGTGAGGGTGATCACATCCACATTTTCCTTCAGCTGTTTAATCTTTTCCTTATGGCTGACTCCGAACCGCTGCTCCTCATCCACTATGAGAAGCCCCAGATCCTTAAACTGCAGATCCTTGGACAAAACCCGGTGCGTTCCGATGACGATATCCACCATGCCCTTTCGCAGATCCTCCAGAGTTTTCCTCTGTCTGGCCGGAGTGCAGAATCGGGAGAGCATATCCACCCTCACAGGAAAATCCTTCATTCTCTGGACAAAGGTATTATAATGCTGCTGGGCCAGAATGGTGGTAGGCACCAGATACACCACCTGCTTGCTGTCCTGCACCGCCTTAAAGGCGGCCCTCAGCGCAATCTCCGTCTTGCCGTATCCCACATCTCCGCAGATAAGCCGGTCCATAATCCGCCGGCTCTCCATATCACGCTTCACAGCCTCGATGGCGTCCAGCTGGTCCTCCGTCTCCTCATAGGGAAACAGCTCCTCGAACTCCCTCTGCCACACCGTGTCCCGGCCGTACGGATACCCTTCCTTCTCCTGACGCGCCGCGTAGAGCTTAACCAGATCCCTGGCGATCTCCTGTACGGCGCCTTTCACCCTGGTCTTGGTCTTATTCCACTCCGATCCCCCAAGGCGGTTAAGCTTAGGCTTTTTGGCGTCGGCGCCAGCATATTTCTGAATGCTCTCCAGGCGTGTGGCAGGCAGATACAGATTTCCTCCATCCCCATACTCTACCTTTATATAATCCTTAATAACCTTATCCCGCTCAACCTTTTCAATCCCTTTATAGATGCCCAGTCCGTGTTCCTCATGGACCACATAGTCCCCCACGGACAGTTCAGAGAAGCTCTGAATGGCCTTTCCCTGGTAGTTGGTCTTTTTCCGGCGTTTTTTCTTTTTCTCAACGCCGAACATATCTCCCTCTGTGATAAAGACGAACTTGAGGAGAGGGTATTCAAACCCTCTGTGAAGGTTTCCGTAGGTGACCAGAATCTCTCCCGGCTTCACCAGGCATTCTTCCAGTCCGTCCCTGCGGGAAATCCCTTCCCCGGGAGCTGAATCCTCCGCCCCTCCGTTCCCGGGGCAGTAAGCTCTCAGATCGTATTCCCTCAGATCGCTTGCCAGCCTGCTTGCCCTGGTTCTGGAAGCAGACAAAAGTATGACACGGTAGCCCTCCTTCTTCCATCGGGTCAGATCCTTTATTAATAGTTCAAAGCTGTTCTGATAGGAGTTCACATTCTTCACGTCAATACTGAACTTATGGTTAACCTTCATTCCCGCCAGCTTCTGATCCAGTCCCGTGAGCATCACCGTACAGGGCTTCTGAACCCTGGCCAGGACCTGGGCCGCAGGTAGAGAAGCTCTGTCTGTCCCGGCAGCAGATACCCTTTCTCCAGCCTGTGAACCATACTCTCCCGGAATTCCAGCTCTACGGACTCCCCCTTTTCCTTCAGCCTTCCCGGCTCATCCAGAAAGATAACGCTCTCATCTTTGGGGAAATATTCCAGGAAAGACACGGTGTCCGGGCAGAAATACCGGATATACCCGTCCAGTCCCCCCGTCTTCCAGCCCTGCTCCAGACCGTCGCAAAGCTCCCCGATAATACTTTTTATGCGGTGGGCCTCCTCCGGTTTATGCTGATTTCTCAGGGTCTTCTCGTAAGCCTTCTCCTCCTCCCGGAGCCTGCGTATCCCCTTCTCCTTCCAGTTTCCGGAAAGGATTACCTCTGTGGCCGGATAAATTACCGCCTGCTCCAGCTGCTCCACCGACCGCTGGCTTTCCACGTCAAAGGTGCGGATGGAATCCACCTCGTCGTCCCACAGCTCAATGCGCACAGGGACATCCTCCGTAAGAGGAAACAAGTCCACGATACCGCCCCGGATGGAGAACTGTCCCATACCGTCCACCTGAGCCACCCGCTCATACCCCATGACCGTAAGACGCTTTCTCCAGTCCTCCAGATCAATCACCTGTCCGTTTTCCACTGTAAGGGCCTGGGCCTTAAGGCTCTCCAGGGGCAGAAGATGGTCCATAAGTCCATCCATGGTGGTGACCACCACGCCTCCCCTTCCCTCCATCAAATGGCGCAGCACCTGAATTCTCTGCCTGGTCATAAGATTTCCGTGAATATCCGCACTGTAAAACAGCAGATCCTTGGCAGGATACAGCCAAACATCCCTGGTGAAATTCCGGAAATCCTCATATATCTCCTTGGCCCTGGAATCGTCATAGGTTACCACCAGATTCCAGGTATTCCCCTGATCCCTGCCCAGCTGGTGCATCAGGTGCACCTTCTGTGAATCCAGCGTCCCCGTCACCTGCAGAGGGCCCCTCCCCTTACCCAGGGCCTCTGCCAGATTATTATACTCCTGTAGTTCCAGCAATGGATTTTCCATCATCTCCCGCACCTTTCCTTGTCTCACGGACTCCCGGCCGCCCGGCCTGCCCCCCGGTTTTGCTCCCTATGCCTTATGGCCGTTAAACTGGTTCATGGCCTTGTCCGGCCCCTCTGTTATCATTATCCTAACAGCCTCAGCCGCTTCCTTAAAGGCGTCCTCCATGAGAACACGGTCCTCCTTTGAAAACCGGCTCAGCACATAGTCCGCCAGATCCATCTTCTTCGGCTTGTCTCCAACGCCCACCTTGATTCTTGGAAACTCCTGGGTTCCCAGATGAGCGATGATATTTTTGATGCCGTTATGGCCGCCTGCGCTTCCCTTGGTCCTGATTCTCAGCTGTCCCACGTCCAGGCTGATATCGTCATACACAACAATCATATGCTCAGGATCCACCTTATAGAAATCGGCTGCCGCCCTTATACTCTCTCCGCTGAGATTCATAAATGTCTGAGGTTTTAAGAGGATCACCTTCTCACCGCCTATGACTCCTCTGCCGTAATACCCCCGGAATTTTTTCTCCTCCACCGTTGTGCCCAGCATATCCGCCAGCACATCGATAACCTCAAACCCCACGTTGTGCCGCGTCTTTTCATATTCCTTTGTGGGATTTCCCAAACCTGCCACAATGTACATAGCCCTGTCGTCCTCCTGCTTCCTTGCTCCCATTCCCAGTATATTCTTTATTATATCCCTGATTTTACCCATATTTCCGTCCATCCGCTTTCCATTTCATTCCCGGTGTTTGTCTCTCCAAACCTTCCTGCCCCTTTCCCGGCAGCGGCCTCTGTCTCCAGTTCCCGCCCGCCCCTCTCCACGTTCCCCTTATCTCCACGCCTTTAAGCGTTAGATATCCCTGAAGGGGTATCTAACGCTTTTTGTGTCCCACCATTCTATCAGATTCTATATGAAAAGTAAAGGAATTTTCTCCCCTTATACATTATCCGTCCGAAAAGTCCTGCCTATTCCTCCCGGCCTGAAGTTATCTCCGCCTTCTCTGTTTCCAAATCCTATAAAAAAAAGAATCATACATAAAATTGTTTCTCAGGAAATATACTTTAACGCAATTGTTTTTTCCCGAATATCCCCAGATTTTTATGGTTAATATGTATATAAATTTTCTAAATCATAGAATTATATAAATATATTTCACAATTATTTTCCTGCTTTCCATTGACAGGAGCCGGGAATTGATATAGAATATTGTTAACCAGGAAACAAAATTACACAGCGAGGAAATCAATATGGAACAGTTTTACGAAAAAACCGAGCAGCGTTTTATCTCCATATTTAACGTCTATGCAGAACTACTCAGAAAACAGTACGAGTATTGTCCGGGTATATTGCTGTATCCGTCTGAAATTCATGTGCTCCGCTGCATTGCCATGTCCAGCACAATCAACATGACAGAGCTTTCCAATCTCACAGGCATGACCCGCGGAGGGGTATCCAAATGTATCGTTAAGCTGGAGAAGATGGAACTTGTCCGCAGATACAAATACATAAAAAATCAAAAAGAAATCTATCTTCATCTGACGGAAAAAGGGCTGGAAGCCTTCAGGGCCACGATCTCTATCACACAGAGATGGAACAGCGGGTGGAGCGCTTCGGCCGCACCCTGACCGATCATCAGGCTGAAAGCATTTTGAGTTTTCTGGATGTATATTTAGAGGAAATGGAAGGCTTACGTTCAAAAACTTCAAACAGCAATAAATGAAAGGAGAGTAAACATGGATATTGTACTATCTTCTGCAACACACCATGCCATGCTGTTTGTCCTTATGGCCAAGGAGACCATTGATACCTTTGGCGAAGAAGGCAAACAGGCTGTAAAAGCCGGCGTCAACCGCTATGGAGAACAGAGGGGGCGCCGAATGGCTTTGCGGACGCTGGCCGACGGAAATGAGCTCAATGTGGAAAACTATCTGGTCTACGGCGAGTGGGAAGCCTTTCCCGGACAGATGGACCTGCGTTTCCCGGCCTACGCGCCGGAGGTCAGAATGCAGAACTACCGGTGTCCCTGGCATACGGAGTGGAGCAAACGGGGCCTTCAGGAACTGGGGCTCTACTACTGTCAGGATGTGGACGCGGCCCTGGCACGCGGCTATAACGGCATGGTCTTAAGTCTCCAGGCAAACAGGATGAAAGGGGACCAGTGCTGCGACTTTGTATTCAAGGGCTGTTCCGTCCCGGAAGAGCGCATGGAAGCCTTCAGGGAAAAATGCGCAAAGATCGGAAAGAAGGCCAAAATGCCCTGGGAATACCATGTAGGCCACATTTACCGCACCATGAAGGATACCATCGTAAACGCCTTTGGCCCTGAGGGCGAGGCTGCAGCAGCCCGGGCCTTAGACGCCTATGAGAAGGAATACGGTCCGGCGGCAAAGGAACTTGTTCTGCAGTATGCAGACATTGATTATGATGTGATGCCCGAATATGCGGGTATTGAAGGTGAGGAATCGACATGAGACATCAAATTAACCGGATTGTTGAAGCAGACCTGCTGGCAGTGGGGGGCTCCGGCGCAGGTATCACAGCAGCCATCTACGGAGCCCGGCAAGGCTTGGATGTGATTCTGGTTTCCAAGGGGAAAGCCGGAGTCAGCGGCAATGCAATCATGGCCGGAGGAGGCTTCGGAATCGACGGCCAAAGCGGAAAAGATCTGTTGGGACTGGAGGGGGCCGATCCCACATTCACCAAGGAGCGGATGTTTGACTGCATTGTAAAGGAATCCTTCTTCCTCTCCGATCAGAATATGGTGGAGCAGTATGTGGAGGAAGGCCCCGTGGTTGTGAAAGACTATATGGAATGGGCGGATCATGCAAAGCAGGACTATTTCTTTTGCAAGCCCGCCAACTGGATAGCATCGGGCCTGAGCTTTACAAAGGCACTGTCCCAGGGTTGAAGGAGACGGAGGGAATCCGCATTATGGAGGATACCACCATTCTGGAGGTATTGACCAGGGACGGCGTCACCTGCGGCGCTATCGGGCTTGATATCTACAGCGGAGAGTTAATCCTGTTCCGCTGCAAGGCCGTGGCCCTGGGGACCGGAGGTTACCAGCCTTCAGCATGAACAACACAGTCACCGACATGACCGGAGACGGCCCTGCTATGGCTTACAGGGCCGGGGCAAAGCTGACCGATATGGAGTTTATTCTCTCATTCCCCACGGCAGTTGTACCCCAGGAGATGAAGGGTTCCATTTATCCCTATGTGTTCGAGTACAATATGAGGGACTTAAAGTACACCGTACGGGATAAAAACGGCGATCCGCTGCCCATCCCCCAGGACATTATCAAACTTTCCCGGGGCGGCAAGCTGAGTAAGCTGGTCACTTCCTACTACTTCGGTTATGGGGCCGACGCAGGTCTGGCCGGCCCCAACGGCGGATTCTTCTACGACTACTCCGACAACAGCAGGGAGGTGAAGAAAAAGTCGTTGGATCTGTTCTACAGCCGGTTCGACCGCTGGCATAAGCATGGTTATTACAAGGGCGAGAGCCTGGCCAGGGTGGAGGAAATGCTCTACAACAACGAGCCTCTGGAAGTGGGTATCGGCGCCGAGTACTGCATGGGCGGCGTGGAGATCAACGAAAAGATGGAGACTGCTGTGCCGGGCCTGTATGTAGCAGGGGAAGCCGGAAGCGGCGTGTTCGGCGCCTGCCGCGTGGGGGACGGTCTGGTGGAAATGATGTGCCAGGGTATGCGCGCCGGTCTGGAAGCCGCAGAGTACTGCCACAGGCAGAATCTGCCTGAGTTGGATGAAGCCCAGGCCGACAGGCTTCTGGACAAGATAACAAAATTTTTCCGGAATGAAGGCGGCGAAAGTCCCATACAATTTTACAGCCGGATCGAGGAAGTGTGCGACAGAGGGTTCGGCCTTATACGCACCGGAGAAAAGCTGGAGCAGGCTCTGAAGGAGATCCTGGCGTTGAAGGAGGAGTGGAATACCCTGAGCCTGTCCTCCGCCGGATCCGCTTACAATGCAGAATGGCTTTGGGCTCTTCAGGCCGAAAACCTTCTGGTGTGCTGTGAGGCGGGCATCCGGGCCGCAATTCTGAGAAAAGAAAGCCGCGGCTGCCATATCCGCAAGGATTATCCCGCTGTTAATCATGATGAGTATCTTGTCAAATTCGTCCACAGTATTGAGGACGGCCAAATGACGACCAGGACGCGGAAGCCTGTGGTTTCCAAACTGGCTTTGCCCACAGGGACCAGGGAAAATGTAATCTCCTACTTCCTGGATCCTGAGCTGGACTATCACCGTTGAGAAAGGAGCCTTGAAATGACTGTATTAATCGACAGATTTGACCCTGACAGCCAAGAGCAGCGGACCGATTCTTTTGAGGTTCCGGAGACGGAAAACCGCTCTATGACCGTTATGGATGTTCTGGAGTATATCACACTGCATTTTGATCCCTCCGTGGCCTACTATCACCACAGCGTATGCGACCACGGCATCTGCGGCCGCTGTGCAGTGTGCGTCAACGGAAAAACCAAACTGGCGTGTATAACATTGGCAAATGAATACCAGTCTCTCCACCTGTCTCCTGCGGCAGGAAAAAAGTGGTGCGGGATTTGGTTGTCAGCCGCTGATCCATCCATACCTGCTGAGAGGTATATTTTATAATCACTAAATTGGAGCATGCCTTAAAGGGCGTACAGCCGGACACGCTCCAGCAAACAATTAAGGGGGAAATGAAAAATGGCAAGTCCTGTTCCAAAAAATAATATCGATGATTTTCAGCTTCCAAAAGGCAATATTCTGAAGAAATTGGCGTACATTACGGCCTTTGTAGGCCCCGCTTCCATGATCTGTTCCACCTCCATGGGACCGGGAACCGCAACCTCCTGTATCCAGGGCGGTGCAATGTTCGGTTACGACATACTGTGGGTTATCCTTCTCAGCGGCCTTATGTGCGGAGGCGTGGCCTATCTGGGAGCCAAAGTTACGGCCATCACCAATAAGCCCGTCTATGAGTTTATTGAGGAAAAGATTGGAAAAGCGCTCTCTGTCATTCTGTTTCTGGTGGTGCTTCTGACCTGGAATATGGTTATTTACAGCCAGGGTTCTACCATGATGCAGCTGAGCACAATCATTTTCGGCCAGTCCCTGGCCCCTGTAGCATTTGTAATCACCATCTCATCGTGGCCTACCTGTACGTAGTGGCTTCCAACAACAGCGTGATCAAAATCGCTTCCATCATGTGTACTTTAATGGCGGCCATTTTCTTTATCAATATCTTTGTCTGCAGGCCTAGCGTTACCGATTTGGCAGGGGGACTCGTGCCTAAAATTCCGGCGGGAGCCGCCACTGTGGTTGCAGGCGTTATCGGAGGTTCCGCTCCCGGTACTTCCGCCCTGTGGTACTCTTACTCTGTAAAGAACCAGGGCTGGGATAAACCCAAGGCTTTGAATTTTATCAAATGGGATCAGATTATTTTTGCCGGTATGTTTACCGTATTCAGTCTGGGCATTTTCATCTCAGGCGCAGCCGTTCTGCATCCAGCAGGCATTCAGGTTTCATCGGCTCTCAACGCAGCTTCCGCCCTTGAGCCGGTAGCCGGTAAGTTTGCCACTTACATATTTATCGCCGGTTTCTGGGGCGCCGTCTTTACCACCATCGGCGGCATGAGCACTCTGTCCTCCTACTGTCTGAACTCCATGTTCCACATCAGCCCGGAGCACACAGACAAAAAAGTGCGCAAATTTATCCTTATAAGTATTGCCATCAGCCTTCTTGGCGGACTCTCCGGCGGCAACGCGCTGTCTCTGCTGGTTAACTTTATGGGAGCCCTCAATGTAGGCGGCCTGGTTATCATCGCCATCCTTGTTTTCTACACCTGCAACAAAAAATTTGCCGGCGAGTGGACCAACAAATGGTATACAACCCTGCTGGGAATCATGATCGTAGGATTTAATGTTTACTCCGCATGGACGTTCCTCAGCAAATTCTTCTAAATCAACCGTTGATTTTTATTTTTTAAAATGTACGCCGGGCCGGCGGAAAATCAGCCCCAAAGGCAGGTGCAGGAGAGATTCCCGGCGTACATTAAAAGAAAGGGAGGTAAGGTATTCATATGGAATTACAGGATCGCGTGGCGATTATCACAGGAGCCAGTTCCGGCATCGGCGCTGTCATCGCCCGGTTTTATCTCAATGAAGGCGCTTTCGTCTTTGGCTGCGGCCTGGAAGAGAAAAGCGGCATTGTCCATGAGCGCTTCGCCTACCGGAAGGCCGATATATGCCGGACGGAGGATGCAGAAAGGGTGGTGGCGGATTGTGTGGCCCGTTTCGGCAAAGCGGATATTCTGGTGAACTGCGCCGGCGTAACCGGCCTGGGCACCATCGACGATACCTCTGTGGAAGAGTTCCGCCGCCAGTTTGAGATCAATGTTTTCGGCCTCTATACCATGACCAAGGCCGCCATCGGCGCTATCCGCGCCTCCGAACACGCAGTGATCATCAACATTGTGTCCGAACTGGGCGTAAAAGCAATTCCCAACCGCATTGCCTACTGCCCCTCCAAGGCGGCTGTAGAAATGCTGACCCGCTGCCTGGCTGCTGACTGCGGCCCCAGAGTCCGCGTCAACGGCATCCTGCCCGGCCTCACTGAGACTCCCATGACCAGGATGCGCTACGAAACGCCCCCGACCCGGAGGCAGAGCGGCAGAAAACCAGGAACCGTTATGTCCTCAAACGCATGTGCGTGCCGGAGGATGTGGCCAACGGCGCAGTTTTCCTGGCTTCGGACCGGAGTTCCTTCATTACGGGAGATATGCTGGCCGTGTGCGGAGGAGGACAGTTCATCACCTGCCAGGAAGGAGGAGCCTGATGGATGTAAAAGCTTCTGTCTCCGCCCATAAAGCCCACATGGTGGAGCTGCGCCGGCAGATCCATCAGAATCCCGAATTAGGGTGGCATGAGTTTGAAACACAGGCGCTGATAATAAAGGAACTGGAGCGCCTGGGCATACCCTGTGAAAAAGTCTGCGGCACAGGCGTTATCGCAACCCTCAAGGGAGCCAAGGAGGGGCCTGTGACCGGCCTTAGGGCCGACATGGACGCCCTGCCCATCCAGGAAAAGCCGGATACTCCCTACCGCTCCCCAAAACCCCGGAGTTATGCATGCCTGCGGTCATGACTGCCACGTCGCCATGCTGCTGACTGCGGCCCGGGTCTTAAAGGAGATGGAGGCCCAGCTTTACGGGACGGTGAAGTTTATATTTCAGCCTGCGGAGGAGATCATACAGGGAGCCCAAAAAATGCATACACTGCCTCAGCTGGCGGACTTAAACTCCATTGCAGGGGCCCATGTATGGCTGGACCTGGATGTGGGAACCTTCAGCGCAGAGCCCGGCCCGAGGATGGCCTGTGCAGATAATATCTATCTCACAGTCCATGGCAAAAGCTCCCACGGAGCCCAGCCTCATCAGTCTGTGGACGCTATTCTGGCGGCCTGCGCCATTGTGGAACAGCTTCAGATCGTAGCCAGCCGGAAGGTAAGCCCTCTGGAGCCGGTTGTGGTAAGCATCGGCACCATAAACGGCGGCACCCAGTCCAATATTATAGCCAATGAGGTGCGCCTCTCGGGAACCGTCCGCTGCTTTTCACCTCAGCTGCGCAGCCAGCTGCCGGGACTCCTTGAGAATATCGCCCTTTCAACGGCACAGGCCCACGGGGCGGTCTGCGACTTTACCTATGAACACTGTACGCCCCCCACCATCAACCATGAGAAAACCACTGAAATTGCACGCGGCGCAATCGCCGGCCTCTTTGGCCCCCAGAGCCTTGTGCACATGGAAAAACTACAGGGGGCGAGGATTTCGCCTGGTATCTGGAGCGTGTGCCGGGATGCTTTATCTTTGTGGGGGCCCGCAATCAAGAGGCGGGAAAATGCTATCCCCACCACCACGAGTGCTTTGACGTGGACGAAGAAGCGCTCTCAGGCGGCGCTGCCGCGCTGGCCCAGTTTGCGCTGGATGCAGGGAAACCCTGAGAAAGGAGTGTCATTATGTCCGAGGGTGCAAAATTCAATTTTGCAGCAGAATTTAACAAATCAAAAGAAGAACTTTTAGCTATGGATGAGACGGAATTCCGGGCGCGTTTCAGGGAACGGTGCCACCACACCCTGGAGATTCAGGTATATTCCAACGCCTACCGCAGCAAATCCCTGCGCCCGGATCAGGACAAAACGGTGCAGATGTTTCTGGAGGTGTGGCGCATGAGGAACCTGCCTGAGGATCTGCCTGAATTTGTGTATGCAAATACACTTTTGGAGATGGCCCGCACACTGATAGATGGCAGGGAGGTGGATTTAAGCCCCTACCGTCCTCAGCCAGTAAGCTCCGGCGAGCTCCGGGCGTTTGAGCGGATTGTGTATGAGCGCCGCTCTGTGCGCGAGTGGACGGATGAGCCGGTATCCGACGAAGTGATCAAACACGTACTGAAGGCAGGACTGTGGGCCGCCCACGCCTGCAACCTCCAGTCCATCCGCTATCTGGTGGTCAGGGAGTCCTCCGCCCCCGGGCTCTTTTGCGGAAGCGATATTCCGGGTGGGCCTGTGCACATTGTAGTGCTCCAGGATATGCGCGTATACCGCGCCAACCCTGTTATGCCTCAATCAAATCAGCTTCTTGACGCCGGGGCCGCCGCACAGAATCTGGTTCTTGCAGCCCACGCCTACGGCCTGGGAGGCTGCTGGCTCACCTTTACAAGCGAGGAGATGAAAGAGCGTATCCGCAGGGAAGCGGGACTGCCGGAGCATTACCGCCTTACAACCTATGTGGATGTGGGCTGGCCGGATCAGACCCCCTTCCCTCCCCAGAGACTCTCTGTAGAGGAAGCTGTTTTTAAGATCCTTTAGCCCCATGGGGTAATTACCGGTAAAATGAAGGGATACAGGCAATCCGTCATAACAACAAAAGGCTGCGGCAGCGTTTCTGCCGCAGCCTTCATTTATCACTGCATCGCCCCGGAGGCCAGCGTCTCCTGGGCTCTCTCCTCGGTGAAATATCCGCATTTAACCATTCTGGCCACCACCTGTGCCTGACGCTGGGAGGCCAGCTCCCGGCTTACAGTGGGAGCATAGCAGGAAGGAGCATTGGGAACCCCGGCCAGAAGAGTGCTCTCATAATCCGTCATATCTTCCGGATCTTTTCCAAAATACCCCTGGCTTGCGTCCTGCACACAATAATAACCGTTTCCGAAATAAATGGAGTTCACATACAGCTCAAAGATCTCATGTTTGCTGTAGGCTCTCTCTATATCAAAGGCCAGGAACACCTCCGCCACCTTGCGATCCAGCTCCTTTGCCTGGGTAAAGTACATGTTCTTTGCCAGCTGCTGGGTGACTGTGCTTCCCCCTTCCACAAAGGCCCCGGCCCGCAGGTCGTTGACAGCCGCCCTGGTGATGGCTATGATGTCGATTCCAGAGTGGCTGTAAAACCGGTGGTCCTCCACCGACAGCACCGCATCCACATATATTTCCGGCAATTGGTCAAAGGTGGTGTAATTCTCTTTCTCCCGGATGGCTAAAACCTTATCCTCAAGGCTAATCTCCCGGACAGCGTCCCGTACATACGATAACCTCTTGAAACCACTACGCCGCAGAAGCAAAGAACGGCTGCCAGCATTAAAACTGCCAGATATTTAATAATCCGTCTCACCTTCATCCAATCACCTGCCTTTCAGAATATTTATATGTTTCACTATCTTTTTTCATACATTAATCCTATCACAAACGGCAGCAATATTCTTTGAAAAAGCCTTAACTTACAATGACTATTCCCTGACTATTTATGAAATAAAATCGAAAGGAGCCGTTGTTTTTTCTTAAGAATTATGCCTTGCATATAAGAAGATTCTATGATACACTAAAACCGTTGCGATGCCTGTATAAGTTCATAATCGGATGAACGTTTCTACCAGCTGCCGGAATAGTTGACTACATGCTTCTATTTTGTATACTGGTATTTTTTATGCAGTTAAACACCCGTCCTGAGGCGGTTCAAACTGTCTCTTAGGCGCCGGGCGCTTAGAGAAAGGAGTAATTTATTATGATTCCAGCTGACAACCATTTTGACGTGATAATTATAGGCGCAGGTCCCTCCGGCATCTTCTGCGCATATGAATTGATTCAGAAAAAGCCGGATATGAAAATCCTTATGGTGGAAAAAGGACGCCCCATTGAAAAGCGTGTCTGCCCTAAGCGCACAACCAAAGTCTGCGTAGGCTGCAAGCCCTGTTCCATCACCACAGGCTTTGCAGGAGCCGGCGCGTTTCCGACGGAAAGCTGTCCCTGTCTCCTGACGTGGGGGCAACCTGCCGGAAATCCTGGGTTACGATAAAACAGTGGAACTCCTGAAAGAGTCCGACAATATATATCTAAAATTCGGCGCGGACACCAATGTCTACGGCGTGGACAAGCAGAATGAGATCGAGGAGATCCGCAGGAAAGCCATCAACGCCAACCTTAAGCTGATTGAATGTCCCATCCGCCATCTGGGAACCGAGGAGGGCTACAAAATCTACACCCGGCTTCAGGAGCACCTTCTGGCCCAGGGCGTTGTGATGGAATTCAACACCATGGTAAAGGATATTATAATCCAGGATGACAGGGTAAAAGGAATCATCACAGACAAGGAGGACACTTACTGCGCGCCTGAGGTGGTAGCCGCCATAGGCCGGGAAGGCTCCGACTGGTTTTCACATATCTGCGGCGACCACGGGATTGAAACCCAGGTAGGCACTGTGGATATCGGGGTCCGGGTGGAGGTCCGCGACGAGATCATGAAGTTCCTCAATGAGAATCTTTATGAGGCCAAGCTGGTGTACTACACCCCAACCTTTGACGACAAGGTCCGCACCTTCTGCACCAACCCCTCCGGGGAGGTTGCAACAGAGTACTACGAGAACGGTCTGGCAGTTGTCAACGGACACGCTACAAGTCCCGGGAATATAAGACCAACAACACCAACTTTGCCCTCCTGGTGAGCAAGAACTTCACAAAGCCCTTCAATGAGCCCATCGAGTACGGCAAACACATTGCCCAGCTCTCCAACATGCTCTGCGGCGGCAGAATCATGGTTCAGACCTTCGGAGACTTCCAGAGGGGGCGCCGTACCACAGAGGAACGCCTCTGCCGCAATAACCTGATACCCACCCTGAAGGACGCCGTACCGGGGGATCTGTCCCTGGTATTCCCTCACCGCATCATGACGGATATCAAGGAAATGCTTCTGGCTCTGGACAAGGTAACGCCGGGCATTGCCAGCGACGAGACTCTGCTCTACGGCGTGGAGGTCAAATTCTACTCCAACAAGGTAGTGGTCAATCCGGACTTTGAGACCAGCATCAAGGGCCTCAGGGCCATCGGAGACGGAGCCTCCGTCACAAGGGGACTCCAGCAGGCTTCTGCCAACGGCATCAGCGTTGCAAGAAGCATCCTCGGCAGAATGTAAACCGATTTTCAACGAAAAAGAACTGCCCTCCAGGTAAACGGATGTTACCCGGAGAGCAGTTCTTTTAATTTGTATGTCTATACGGATTCCGCCGTTTCATTCTCCAGCAGCGTCGTCTCGTATTTGTTCAGAATAATGGTCTGAATCATATCTCTCGTGCCCGAATTTATGGGATGGGCGATATCCCGGTATTCGCCGTCTGCAGCCTTACGGCTTGGCATGGCGATAAATAACCCCTTTTCTCCCTCAATTACTTTAATGTCATGGATAACGAACTCGTTATCCAGGGTGATGGAAACGATGGCCTTCATCTTCCCCTCTTTTTCTACCCGTCTCACTCTCACGTCCGTAATCTGCATGTTTCTACCCCTTCCGTCTTATCCCGACGCCATTCATGGGAGAGACGCCCCCGCTCCATAGCCTGCATCTGCGTACCCCATGACTATGAGCGTTTTATAATGTATACCTTTCGTTCTTCTCCACAACGATTCTGATATTCTCCGGTGATCCGATATGGGTTGTGTTGGCCCGGATGGTGTCCCTGCTCTCAACGATGCAGTTCTCAATCACCGTATTGTCACCGATGTAGACATCATTCAGGATAATGGAATTTTTAATCACACAGTTGTTGCCCACATAAGCTTTCTTAAAGAGAATCGAGTTCTCCACCGTACCGTTCAGGATACATCCGCTGGATATGAGGCTGTTCCTCACAACCGCGCCCGGATTATACTTAGCCGGAGGGAGATCGTCAATCTTGGTATATACATCCGGATACTGCTTGAAGAAGTAGTCTCTTACCTCCGGATTCAGGAAATCCATGTTGGTTCTGTAGTAGGAATCCACAGAAGCAATATTGCTCCAGTAGCCGCTCATCTTATAGGCGTAAATCCTCTTAAGGTTCTTATAGCGCACTAAGATGTCGTTTACCAGATCGTACCTGCCTCCGCCGCGCACCGCTCCAGAAGTTCAATCAGCTGTCTTCTGCGGATAACGTAGATACCGCAGGAAATTGTGGTGGCGTCCGACGCCATGGGCTTTTCCTCAAAGTCCATAATACGTCCGTCGTCGTTGAGCTTCACGCATCCGAATCTTGTAACGTCGGTTCCGTCCTCCATATCCTTGCAGACAACGGTAATATCCGCTTTCTTCTCAATATGGTATTCCAGCACCTTGTTATAATCCAGCTTGTACACGCCGTCGCCTGCGGCGATTACAACATATGGCTCATGGCTGTTCTTTAAAAAAGTCAGGTTCTGATACAGGGCGTCCGCCGTACCGCGGTACCAGTCTCCGTTCTCCGGGGTGATAGATGGAGTAAATACGAAAAGTCCGCCCTGCTTACGTCCGAAATCCCACCACTTGGAAGAGCTTAAGTGAAGGTTCAGGGATCTGGAATTGTACTGTGTAAATACCGCCACATTCTGAATGTGGGAATTGGTCATGTTGCTAAGTGCAAAATCAATGCTGCGGTAGCTTCCTGCAACCGGCATGGCAGCCACTGCTCTCTTATTAGAAAGTTCCCGCATTCTCTTGCTGTTACCACCTGCTAATACGATACCGATTGCTCTCATTTTACGCCACCTGCCTTTATAATGTAATTTCCGCTAGCCAGTAATCCGTCAGGATAGTCACTTGCTTCCGTCTCGCCTGCAATGGCTGTATTCTTGCCCACCTTAACGCCATCCGGTATGACGGAATTCTCACCGATGGTTACAAGGTCAAACTGGTATACCTTGGGAGCATACGTACTCTCTGCATACTCTCCCACGCCCAGTTCCACCCCTGAGCCAACAACTACATGTTCCGCTATGATGGCCTTGTCCACCACAGTCCCCGCGCCGATGGCGGTTCCCTGCATAATAATGGAATCCCTCACAACTGCGCCCTCGCCAATGGTAACGCCGGCTCCGATTACCGAGTTCTTAACCTCGCCGTAAACCTCTGTGCCCTCGCCGATAATACTCCGCTCAATGCTGGCATCAGGTGAAATGTACTGAGGAGGTATCACGTCGCTCTTGGTATATATCTTCCAATATTCCTCATAGAGATTGAACTCGGGAATAATGTCGATAAGCTCCATGTTGGCCTCCCAGTAGGAACCCAGAGTACCTACATCTTTCCAGTAACCGTTGTACTCGTAAGCAAATTCTCTGTCCCCTCTGGCATGGCAGTAGGGAATGATGTGCTTTCCGAAATCGCAGCCCGGCTCGTCCTTCATCTTGATGAGAGCTTCCTTCAATACAGGCCAGCTGAATATGTAAATACCCATAGAAGCCAGGTTGCTCCTTGGAGCCGGAGGCTTCTCCTCGAATTCCATAATGCGGTTTGACTCGTCCGTAATCAGAATACCGAAACGGCTGGCCTCCTCAATAGGAACCGGCATGGCAGCAATGGTGATATCTGCGTTGTTGGCTTTGTGATAATCCAGCATAACCTCATAGTCCATCTTGTAGATGTGGTCGCCGGAAAGAATCAGAACATACTCAGGATTATATGACTCCATATACTCCAGGTTCTGATAGATGGCATTAGCAGTGCCTGTGTACCAGTCGCTGCCTTTGCTGCGCTCATAAGGAGGTAAAATGGTTACTCCACCAACGTTCCTATCCAAATCCCACGGAATACCGATTCCAATATGGGTATTCAAACGTAATGGCTGGTACTGTGTCAAAACTCCGACCGTATCCACCCCGGAATTGATACAGTTGCTCAGTGGAAAATCAATGATTCGGTACTTCCCCCCAAAAGATACCGCCGGCTTGGCTACTTTCTGTGTCAGAACGCCAAGGCGGCTTCCCTGTCCGCCAGCTAAAAGCATGGCAATCATTTCTTTTTTAATCACGTTATCACCTCTTGCTGTTAAAATTTTTGTAATTACAATTATAGCACAAACTTTATGAATAGTACATAAATTTTTTCATATATTTCATAATTTTTGTGCATTTTTCCGACATTTCCTTCTTTATCCCTCCATTTAACAGAGGTTTCCCCATATCTTGTAGGAATCCCCTCCCCCACCCACAATATCATCCTCCCCTCCCCTATGAAATGAGTCGAATTCCAGAATTAAATATCATCTTAATAATTCTATCAGAAATCCCCCCGTAATATGACTGTCAAATTATGCCATCATTCGTCAAATCTGATTCCCCCACGCCGTGTACAGGTGAGATAAACCTTGAAACATTGCAGGAAATACCTTATAATCACGTTATATGTATTTACCGTTGATTTCCTGGGGAATTGGAGATACTGTATTATATTGAGAAGAGAAAAGGAGAATATCAGTCATGGAATTGATTACCGTGAGAGAACTTTACAAACACCCGGAGGATTACCTGAACAAAGAAATCACTGTCGGAGGATGGATCCGCAGCCTGCGTGACTCCAAAGCCTTCGGCTTTATCGTAGTAAGCGACGGAACCTACTTTGAGCCCCTTCAGATTGTTTACCACGACAACATGGACAACTTTGCAGAAGTCTCCAGGTTGAATGTGGGAACCGCCATTCTTGCAAAGGGCACTCTGGTTGCCACGCCTGAGGCAAAGCAGCCCTTTGAAATCCAGGCCGCAGAGATAACGGTGGAGGGGGCCTCCGCGCCGGATTATCCCCTTCAGAAAAAACGCCATTCCTTTGAATACCTGCGCACGATCTCCCATCTGCGTCCCAGGACCAACACCTTCCAGGCAGTGTTCCGCGTCCGTTCCCTGATCGCATACGCCATCCACCAGTACTTCCAGGAGAAGGATTTCGTGTATGTGCATACGCCCTTAATTACAGGCAGCGACTGCGAGGGAGCGGGGGAAATGTTCCAGGTCACCACTCTGGACCTGAACAACATTCCTAAGACAGCCGACGGAAACGTGGACTTCAGCCAGGATTTCTTTAACAAACCTACGAATCTGACCGTTAGCGGGCAGTTGAACGTGGAGGGCTATGCCATGGCCTTCCGCAATGTATACACCTTCGGTCCCACGTTCCGCGCAGAGAATTCCAACACAGCCCGCCATGCAGCCGAATTCTGGATGATCGAGCCTGAGATGGCCTTTGCCGATCTGGACGACGATATGCGTCTGGCCGAGGGCATGTTAAAATATGTAATTCAGTATGTGCTGGAGCATGCGCCCGAGGAGATGAATTTCTTTAACCAGTTTGTGGACAAGGGCCTTCTGGACCGCCTCCACAATGTGTTAACTCCCAGTTCGGCCGCATCACCTACACAGAGGCGGTAGCCTCCTGGAGAAGCACAACAGCGAATTCGACTACAAGGTATCCTGGGGCTGCGACCTTCAGACTGAGCATGAGCGCTATCTGACCGAGCAGATATTCAAAAAGCCTGTGTTCGTAACGGACTATCCCAAGGAGATCAAAGCGTTCTACATGAAGATGAACCCGGACAACAAGACGGTGGCGGCAGTGGACTGCCTGGTTCCGGGCATCGGAGAGATTATCGGAGGAAGCCAGAGAGAGGACGACTATGACAAGCTGGTTGCCAGGATGAAGGAGATGGGGCTTCCCGAGGAGGATTACGGCTTCTATCTGGATCTGAGAAAATACGGCTCCACCCGCCATGCAGGCTTTGGCCTGGGCTTTGAGCGCTGCGTAATGTACCTCACCGGCATGTCCAACATCAGGGACGTAATTCCTTTCCCGAGAACCGTTAACAACTGCGACCTGTAACCACAGCGGCGCTGCCGCCGGCAGGCCGGTTCTGCATTCAGCAACCAACGACTAAAACCATTGACAGGAGGCAGACATGAAATTCATCCATACTGGGGATATTCACTGGGGTATGTGTCCCGATTCCAGCAAACCCTGGAGCAAGGAGCGGGCCCAGGCCATAAAAGATACCTTCCGTACCATCACGGAGCAAGCGAAAGATATGGGTGTGGACTGTCTTTTTATCAGCGGCGATCTGTTCCACAGGCAGCCTCTGGCAAAGGACTTAAAGGAGGTGGACTATCTCTTTTCCACCATTCCCACATAAAGGTCATTATCATAGCAGGAAACCACGACCGGATTCGGGAAAACTCCTCTCTCCTGAGCTTTGCATGGAGCCCCAACGTAACTTACCTTATGGATGAAAACCTGACCTCCGTCTATTTTGAAGACATTAATACAGAGGTCTACGGGTTCAGCTACCACACGGCAGAGATCAAAAATCCGCTTCTGGAGGACATTCAGGTTCCTCTGGGCAGCCGGATTCAGATACTTATGGCCCACGGCGGAGACGCCGCCCACCTTCCCATCAATTTTAACAGCCTGGAGCTGTCCCCCTTTTCCTACATCGCCCTGGGGCATATCCACAAGCCTCATGTCCTCTCCCCGGATAAGATGGCTTACTGCGGCTCGCCTGAGCCTCTGGATGTGACGGAAACCGGGGTACACGGCTTCTATTACGGTGAGATTCACCCTGTAACCCGGAGAGTCACCACGCTCCAGTTCCTGCCTGCTGCCAGGATCCAGTACATTCCCCTGGCGGTTAACGTCACAAAGGACACCACCAACGGGGAACTCTTTGACCGGATTGCCAGGGAGATTGAGAACAGGGGGAGAAAAATATATACCGCTTCCGCATCAAGGGTATGCGGGATCCTGAGATTGAATTCGACCTGGAGCAGCTTGCCTCCCGTTTCCGTATCGCCGAGATTATTGACGACTCCGAACCTCAGTACGATTTCCCGGCGCTGTTTGCAGAACACTCCTCAGATATGATCGGCTTCTTTATCCAGGCCCTTCAGAAGGATTCTATGAGTCCCGTGGAAAAGAAGGCCCTTTACTATGGGGTGAACGCTCTGCTGCACACCACGGACGAAAGGAGCTGACCCATGAAAATCTTAAGTCTGCACATAGACGGTTTCGGAAAACTCCGGGATCGGGACATCAATTTTGAGGACGGATTAAACATCGTATATGGCAAGAACGAGGCGGGGAAATCCACGTTACATACATTTATAAAGGGCATGCTCTTCGGCATCGACCGCCAGAGGGGAAGGGCAGCCAGAAACGACACCTACTCCAAGTTCGTACCCTGCAGAACAGCGGCACCTATGAGGCTGGATGCGCGTTGAGAGCGAAGGCCAGATCTACCGCATACAGCGCAGATTCCAGAAAAACAACAAGGATCTGACCATCATTAATGAAACCCTGGGCAGGGAGGAAGCTCCCTCCAAAGCGCTGCTGGATCAGCTGCGCTGCGGGCTGTCCGAAACCGTATACGAAAATACCATAAGCATCGGACAGTTAAAGTGCGCCACAGAGGGCGGCATGGTGTCGGAGCTGAGAAACTACATAGCCAACTTAAATACATCCGGCAGCATTGCCCTAAACATTACCAAGGCCACCGAATATTTGAAATCCCAGCGCAGGAGCTGGAAAAGCAGCTGGTGCCTGAGGCGGCCCGCAGCTATACCGCCCTTCTGGGCGAAATACGAAAGATTGAGCAGGAGATATCCTCTCCCCAGTACACCAACCAGCTGCCGGAATGCCGGATCAAAAAGAGCGAGGCCAAACAGCAGCTGGAGGGACGGCAGAAGGAGAAAGAAGGGCTTCTGGAAAAGGCCGCAAAAGGACGGCAGATTCTTCTGGGAAGCCAGTTTACAGATCAGGCGTCTGTCCAGAGCTATGTAAACGAGACAAAGAAGCTTTACGGTGAATATGAAAACGCGGCGGAAATCTGCTCCCGAAAGTCCCCCATGGTATTAGTCGTGTTCATGATCCTTCTCACGGTTCTCTGTGGAGCCGGCGCGATTGTGCTCTTGGCTGCGCCCCGGCTTTTGGACTCCCTGATACAGCTTCCTGTGCCGGGAACCGCCGCGGCCGGTATCCTGGGGGCGGCTGCGTCTGCTGCGCTGATCACCGCTGTGGCGGTCCTCAGCAAAAAAAGAACCCATAAGAAAAAGCTGGATACCAGCACCCGCCTTCTTCAGGAAATATTTGCAAGACATCTGGGGGACTCCTCCATATCAGAGAAGGCCATGAGTGATTTGGAAGCCAAAATGGCGGAATTTTTAAGACTCAGCAAAGCGGTAGCCCAGTCGGAAGCCACCCTGGCAAAGATTTCGGAGGAGATCCGGCAGCTTCAGTCCGCCCAGGACCTCTTCGGCGAGGAGATCGAACAGCAGCAGCGGATTCAGTGGGAACTGGAGAAAAAGCTGGAACATCTGTCGGACTGCAAAAACAAGGCGGAAGCCTGCGGAAGGTTCAGGCGGAAAACGAGCGGATTCAGGAGGAGCTGGACGCCATTGATCTGGCTCAGGATACTATGACCGCTCTGTCCACCTCCATCCGGGATTCCTTCGGCCTGTATCTGAACAAAGCCGCCTCCGAATTGATCGGAGGGATTACGGGAGGTATCTACACCAGCATGAGCATCGATGAGAATCTGGATGTGTTCATGAATACTCCCGGCAAGCTGGTTTCCATCGATCAGGTAAGCAGCGGCACCATGGATCAGATATATCTGGCGGTCCGTCTGGCTGCCGCGAGGCTGGTTCAGGACGGCGGCGACAGTATGCCCCTCATATTCGACGACAGCTTCGTTCTCTACGACGACGACCGGCTGAAAACTGCTCTGAAATGGCTTGTGAACGCCTATGACAACCAGATTATCATATTCACCTGCCACCAGAGGGAGGCCCAGCTGCTCACAGCCAACCAGGTAAAATATAACCTGATAACCATATAGGTTCTGATTTACCGAATATATAACAATTTAGAGCATGTCCATAAAATCCATACAGTCTAAAGAAATGGATTTTCAAACATGCTCTAACATTTAATTTTTAAATTTATACGGTGTTCTGGGATTTCCTGTAAATATCCATGGCCTCTGTAAGATTGGAGGCAGATCCGCTCTGGAATATTTTCAAAAGTTCAGTCAGCTGATCCGGTTCCATAAATTCCTTTCCGAGATAGGGACCGTACGTGTCCGTAATGTGGATATTCTGTTCCCTGATGCTGCTCTCCAGCTTCTTAAGGGCCTCTGAAGTCTCCTCACAGGCCGCCTCCATCTCATCCAGACGTTTCCTGTTGTGCTCCATAATCTCATCAGAGATAATATTCTTTGTGACATTTTCAAAGGTTATGAGGGCGTCCCGCTTTCTGGAGGCAATCTCTTCCAGCTCTTTCTCCGCCCAGGCGATCTCATCATCATATTTCTCCAGGTTATAGAGCGCCTCATCCCCGTCCCTCTGAATGCTCCTTGTAATCACTTTAATCTTCTTGCAGTTGGACCTTAAGGTATTGCGTATGGCTCTCCCCCGCTTTAAGGTTTCTTCATAACGGAGCCTGGTGCGGTTCCCCACCGTCACATAAGCGCCGCCCAGGAGAAGAACATCCGCAAAATATACTGCTGCCAAAATCCACATCTGCCGTTGCTGTATCAGGAAAAATAAACGCCGCAGGGCAGCGCCAGAAAACACAGCGCCAGAGTTATGAGAAACAGCCCTATCTCCCTCAGCTCTGGGGTAATAAAGTGCATAATACAAGGTACTGCCGCAAAAAGCAGGCACACGGTTCTTTTGAAACAGGGTTCTCATCTGTACTTTCAGCTCCCTGTTGTGGTCCCGAAGTTCGCTGGTTTCCTCAGCAATCCGCTCTTTACGCCCTGGCTTTTTGCCTTCTCCCGCTTGGCCCTCACTTTCTTAAGCCGATCCTGTCCCTTGCCTATCTCCTTGTCATAGCTGGAGCTGATCTCTTCCAGCCGCTTTCGGATAGTCTGCTGGATGGAGTCCTCCACTCCCTTTCTGGCTGACGCAAGTTCACGCTCTGCGGGCCTCCTCGTCTGCCAGCTGTCCGGCCGTATTCTGGTCACAGTTCAGACGGTACACTGCGTCCCTGGCGTCTCCCAGGAATCTTATATAGTCAGTAATAGCCTGTCCCACCTGTATATCCTCCGTCATTTTTCTTTAAAACTATCTGCCTGTAACTATTAAATTTCAGTTAAGTATAGCTTACTACAAATAGCCCTAAGCCACAAGAGGTGTTACAAAAAATTCAAATATGACGAAAATATGTCCTTTTAAAACTCCCCATTCAATGATATACTAAACCGTATCTGCACAGGAGCGCGCCGGAACCTGCACTGCCGCTTCTCAGGAAAGGAGCCGTACCATGTTCAGAATGTGGGGAAAACTGGTAAAAGACAACCATCTGCTGAGAGACACCATTATCGAAAACTGTGATTATTCTCTGTCCAGAACCCAGATGGTATTTGACGCATTGGACGCTATCTGCTATGAGTTCGACCTTGGAAAGCCCCTGTGGCTGGACGCCACTGTCAGGGAGTTTAAGCGCCACGACAAGGCCCGGTTCACTCAGGATAATTTTATTGAATCTATAGAGTTCGACTATTTGGAAATCCACGTGATTGAAGAATAAATACGCTCATAGCAAAAAGCGGGGCGAGACTATGAGGGCATTATTTACGAAAAAAGCGCTTGCCAAGGACTTGCAAGCCTTTCGGCAGGCGGAAATCAACTGCAGCTGTGCCGCTGTAATTAAACTGCCGGCGCCAGCGAAACGGACAGCAGGGGGCTGTCTTAACATGCCCCTCTTTTTCTTTCGCCATAATTAAATTACAGCTCCAGCCCCAGCACCGCGCCTCTGTAAATCGCCTCCACCGCATTGCCCGGCGCCGCTTTCTATTAGACAAGAAAATATTGAAATATATTAAATAAATAACCGACAATGATAATACCGCCTGTGCAAATGCCGATGAACAAAGCCAGCAGTTGGGGCTTTACCGCCTTTCGCAGCATAATAAGGGATGGCAAGGACAAGGTAGTAACCGCCATCATAAAGGATAAGATTGCCCCAAGCTGTGCGCCTTTAGCAAACAAAGCTTCGGCAACAGGTATCGTACCGAAAATATCTGCATACATGGGTATACCGACCAGTGTAGCTAAAATTACAGAGAATGGATTATTGCTGCCCAGGGCGGTTTCAATCCAAGTTTCCGGTATCCAGTTGTGAATAAATGCGCCAATGCCAACACCAATCAAAATATAAGGAAATACCTTTTTAAAAGTAGCTGAAACCTGCTCCCATGCATATTTCAATCTATCCTGTTTTGTCAAGTCGGGGGCTTCAAAATCAACACTTCCTGCTGTTTTGATATACGGTTCAACGTATTTTTCCATGTGCAGCTTTTCAATGATTGTACCGCCTGCAACGGCTATAACCAAACCGACGAGAACATAAACAATCGCAATTTTTGAACCAAAAATACTCATTAACAGAACAAGAGAACCGAGGTCAACCATGGGGGACGAGATAAGAAAAGAAAACGTCACACCCAATGGCAACCCTGCACTTGTAAATCCCATAAATAAGGGGATAGATGAACAGGAACAAAACGGGGTAACCGTTCCAAGCAAAGCCGCGACGATATTAGCTCCTGCACCATGAAAACGTCCTATTATCCGCTTGCTTCTTTCGGGTGGAAAATAGCTTTGAATATAGGAAATCAGAAAAATCAAAACACAAAGCAGAACCGTGATTTTAATTGTGTCATAAAGGAAAAATTGAATACTTGCGCCTGCTCTGCCTTCAAGGTCAAGTCCAACGGCAGATAAGCCGCTGCCTATTACTTCGTTGAGCCACTTCATGCTTAATATTTGATTTTGAAAAAAGTCCCAAAATAATTTAATAGCTTCCAAAAAATACCTCCTATTCATTTATATATTGCAATGTATCAATATGATGTTTGACGTATAAGCGCCATGTTTTTGGCGGCTTATTAGTCTGTACAATTACATTTTGTATCGCTTGTTACGATTGTAATTTGATTAAGGAGTTCCTTTGCGCGGATAACCCCCTCTGGGTTAAAAGAATAGTACGTCCATTTCCCCTCTTTGCGTCCAACAACTATTTCTGCATCACACAATATTTTCATGTGATGTGATAAAGTCGGCTGCCCAATGTTGAGTTCTTCCAGCAGCTTACACGCACATTTTTCGCCACTTTGTAGCATACCTAAAATGGTCAATCTATTTGCGTCACAAAAGGCTTTGAATATCCTTGCGTTTTTTCGTTCTCAGTCATTCCATACTCTCCTTTCTGCCTGTTTTCATCCTATATTATATGCTTCATATCGAAGAATGTCAATGTGAAATTCAAAATAAGCATTGAAACGGGCAGCATAAAAATAGAATTCCCTTCCAGGCTAACCGGGTAATCTGCACAAATAAGCCGGCCCGCGAACCTTTTGCGGTTCGCGGGCCGGCAGTTTTTAAGTGTACTACAGCCTCTTAAGCAGCTCCTCTCTCTGAGCCTCATATCCGGGCTTTCCGAGAAGTGCGAACATATTCTTCTTATAGCTCTCCACACCCGGCTGGTTAAATGGATTGATTCCCAGTATATATCCACTTACACCGCAGGCAAATTCAAAGAAGTAGAACAGCTCTCCCAGATAGAACTCATTCTGCTCAGGCACCTTAACCATCAGGTTCGGTACATTGCCGTCTGTGTGGGCTATTATGGTGCCGTTCATGGCACTCTTATTTACAAAATCAACACTCTGACCGGCCAGATAATTCATTCCGTCGGTATCCACGTCCTCTTTATTCAGGAGAATCTCTGCGGGAGATTCCTCCACATTAATCACTGTCTCAAACAGTATACGTGCTCCGTCCTGGATGAACTGTCCCATAGAATGGAGATCGGTAGTCAGATCCACTGCTGCGGGGAAATGCCTCTCTGATCCTTGCCCTCGCTCTCGCCGTAGAGCTGCTTCCACCACTCGGACACGTAGTGAAGGCTTGGCTCATAGTTGGCTACGATTTCGACGGCTTTTCCTTTACGAAGGAGGATGTTGCGCACTGCTGCGTAGAGAAGGGCCGGATTGGACTCGTAAGGAGTCTCCAGGGCTTTCTTTCTGCCGGAAGCCGCGCCCTCCATCAGCTTATCTATATCTGCTCCGCTTACTGCGATTGGAAGAAGACCTACAGCGGTCAATACGGAAAAACGCCCTCCTACGTCATCAGGCACGACGAATTCTTCATATCCCTCTTCGTCCGCCAGGTTTTTAAGGGCTCCTCTAGCCTTGTCGGTGGTTGCGTAGATTCGCTTGCCGGCTTCTTCCCTGCCGTATTTTTCGATGAGCATTTCCTTAAATACGCGGAATGCGATAGCAGGCTCTGTAGTGGTGCCTGACTTGGATATTATGTTGACTGAAAAATCTTTTCCATCCAAAACCTGCTTTAAATCGCTTATGTATTTGCTGCTGATGCTGTTGCCTACGAAATAAATCTCAGGTGTCTTGCGAACGCTCTTAGGTAACACATTATAAAAGCTGTGTGACAAAAATTCAATGGCTGCTCTGGCTCCCAGATAGGAACCTCCGATGCCTACCACCAACAGTACATCCGAATCACTCTGGATTTTGGCCGCCGCTTTCTTGATCCTTGCGAATTCATCCTTGTCATAATCCACCGGTAAATCGATCCATCCCAGAAAATCGTTGCCGGCTCCTGTTTTATTCAGCAAGGTCTCCTTTGCAGTCTCAACTGTGGTTTTAAAATTCGCCATTTCCTCTGCAGACACAAAGCCTGCTGCCTTGGAATAATCAAATGTTACTTCCTTTCCCATATTCGCGCTCTCCTTTTCTTCTGTTCACAGATTTCCATTATCTGTGATTCTCTATAATGATGCGGTAAAGCCGCTTATCTCTTAAATTATATCATAATTTGTCCTGCAATACCATTTTTTTATTGCCCCTGGTATATTTTTAGGAAATAAACTCCTTCAGAAGCTCTCCCAGCACCCGCTTTTGTTCTGGATTTAAATCCTGTAGCCAGTTTTCCCGGTTGTTCTTATCCTCGCTTTTTTCTCTGCTTGCAGCCGTCTGTTCTATGCTGCGCCTGCTGCTGTTATTATTATTTGAACGGCGGTCTCTCCCTATGGAGCGTACAGGCGCCGGTTCCCTGCGCTCCTCCTCTGCTGTAACGGCCGGCACGTGCTCAGGCATGCCGTCCCGGTTCATTCTCGGCCACATCACATTTTCCAGGTAGTCCTGAAGACAGGTGAGAAGCTGTTGGCGTCTGGCCTCCAGATTCACCCCGTAGTCTACCAACATGGTAAACATACCTGCCAGGATACCAACTGTGCCGTAGAGTACTATATAATAATTGTCACTTCTATACCAATAGGAGAGGAAGGCTGCGCTGCCTCCGGCCAGGAAGCAGAGAAGTGTCAACTGCCCTGACAGGTTGTCCATGCCTCTTGCGGACATTCCTCCCATCCTTAGTCCATAGAGTTGTTTCTCCAGATATACACGTGTGTTGCTCATTCCCTGATTGATTCGATATGTATCCTCTGCATTCTGTTTTAATGTACGCAGACACTTATTTTTCGTCAATGCCATATTGGCGCTTTCTTTTATTAATCGTTTGTAGAAGCTTCCCGCCATAAGTCTGGAAAATACTCCGGCCAGGCATATAGCTGCCAGCACATAGAGTGCACGTCCAGTTTGTAAAAAGCTTATCATAGTATAATTCCCCTTTCTTCCCGGATTCCATCCCGTTACTATATATTATATTTGGTACGGCTTTTGCCGTTTTCAGAAAAGCGCCCCTGCAGTCAGGCGTTTCCCGGTAAAGACAATTATAGCAGGAGATTTTTATTTGGGAAGTTGAGAATCCTTAGAATCGTTCGTCAAATTCTCCTATAAATCGATTCTTAAAGCTGAGATTCTGCTTTAATCGGAAGGGGTCAACCGCTTTCTCAGAATCCAGTAAATAATCATTCCCACCGGAAGATACAGCCTGAATATGATAGTTCCGTTGGGATACCACACATAGCTGCTTAAACCTAAAAGCGTTGCTGAAAAATGAAAGCGCAGCGTCATTCTTCCGCCCTCCCTCAGCAGGGAAAAGCCGGCGGAGGCATACGCCAAAAGGATTAAGGCAATCCATCCCCAGCGGTATCCCGGCTTCCTTCTATAGCAGTCAAATGCAGTCGCCGCCGTACCTCCAATCATTGCCAGGGAAAATGCAAACAGGAGCCACTGAATGGGCGTCCATCTGCCTATCGTTCCCAACTTTCCCACAGGCTTTAAGGATTCCCTGGGAGCTATCATAAAGTCCGTGATGCCGCTGTCATCGGCCCGCTCCTCCCGCCGCATAGTGGCGGTAAGGGTTTCCCCGCTCTCTGTGGTTATGGTGTAGGCAGATGTATAGACCTTTACCTTTACTCCGTTGACCGTGGTTGAATTCATCTGATATCCTGTCTTTTATAGGTGTAAGGCTGGGGCCTGTTCCAAACCTCAAGTAATTCCCGGATATCATTCTTAATGTCCTCTCTGGATGCACCCTGGGACAGGTACAGGGAAGCGATGGCTGGATCGTCCCCTTTTTCTGCGCTTTTCAGTATCTGCTCCAGATACTGATCCGACTGGGTATCCGTCCCCATTATCAATTTATAAACCCCCACTGCGCCAGCGACACAGAGCACTGCAAGCATTACGCCCGCTGCAGCAATTATAATAATCAGCCTCTTTGTACCTTTCTTTTCCATTCTCATCTCTCCTACGCCGCTTACTTTTTGTATCCTGTACGCAAAATGAACCTCCTGAACTTAATTCCAGGGAGGTTCATCTGTCATTTAATAGGTGCTTACAATCTCAGTCACCAGTTTCACGGAATGAATGATTGCCTGGGCCTCAAATGTGGGGTAATCCATAGCAGCGCTGTCGTCCGCCTTGTCCGAAATGGCCCTTATAATAAGAAATGGAATGCGATTCAGATAGCAGGCCTGGGCAATGGCGGCTCCCTCCATCTCAGTGCAGTATCCTCCAAATGTTTCCGACAGCCAGTTCTTCTTGCTCTGCTGTGAGACGAACTGATCCCCTGTCACTACCCTGCCAGTGAACACATGTATATCTGGATTTACCCTGGCGCAGCATTCCTCAGCATGGCGGATCAGGCTCTCGTCCGCCTTAAACGCCAGCGTATCCAGACGGGGCACCTGACCTGCTTCATAGCCGAAATTCGTTGCGTCCATGTCGTACTGGAGGGCGTCCTCGGAGAGCACAATATCTCCGATATCGATCTCCGCCTTTAAAGACCCGGCAATTCCCGTGTTAATCACAGCTTCAACCTTATATAAATCTGCCAGTATCTGAGTGCACATAGCCGCGTTGACCTTACCGATACCGGAGCGGACAACCACAACCTCTTTGCCGCTCAATCTGCCTTTATAAAAATCCATGGAGGCCCTGGATTCAACCTCTACCTCAGTCATCTGCTCTTTTAATTTAGCCACTTCCTCGTCCATCGCTCCGATTATTCCTAACATAGTGTACTCCTTCCTGTCCTTTAAGGGTCGTCTATCCACTATTATAACGAATCAATGGAGATTTTCAAGCGGAAACCGTATTCCACTTGACATTCTTTTTATCATAAGGCATAATCTGATATACATGATTTAATTCAGGAGGCATTACACATGAGATACAAAACACAGGGAGTCTGTTCACGGGAGATATCCTTTGAGGTGAAAGATAGCAAACTTTACAATGTAGAATTTGTGGGAGGCTGTTCCGGCAATACCCAGGGCCTTGGAAGGCTCGTCGAGGGAATGGATGTGGACGAAGCCATCAAAAGGCTGGATGGAATCCACTGCGGACCAAGGCCCACCTCCTGTCCGGATCAACTGGCTAAGGCCTTAAAACAGTTTAAGACACAGTAGGGGTTGGGGATAAAGAAAAGCCACCGCCTGGCCAGGTTGCCGGGGGTGGCTTTTTTTAAGTATCTTATTCAATAAATACACCAGCTGTTGATGGGCTAAATCCCTCAACTGTAGTACCATCATATGCAGCAAATGCGCCTCTTAATCTATAGTAATGCCCTCTTGGTTGGTTTTTAAAAACTATATCAACAGTTGGCGTAACTAATCCATCAGGATAATCCTCTGCATAAAATTCTGCATCATAATAAGCTACCTGAATCCAACTCGCTTCCGTTTCATCCCAACAATCTAAATAAATAGTAATATATGCCTCTTGCACCGGAACTTCTATTAAACCTTTTCCATATGCACCTATATCACCGTTTCCTTTATTTATTATTACTAAATCAGCGCCAACCAAAAAGTCGCCTCGACGAACAGCTCTCTCAGAAGCTTTATTTCTTGTTACTCCCTTTGGTAAAAGTTCTGAATATTCATTAACCGATGTATAATCATTAGGATTAAATGGTATTGCAAATGCATTGAAAGCCATAGCTATTACTAAAATAGTACTCAATGCAGCTAGACATAATTTTTTCATTTGTCTCTCCTTCAACTTATTAATATGTTAACCGTTCGACCATTTTTATAAACTCATCTTCTTCTAAAGTAGCAGAAAGCCCATAATAAATCCCATTTATTACAATTGTCGTCTCATATCTTACTTCATCATTAGATTTAACTTCCTTTTCAACATGAAAAGTCTGATTTAACCATTTGTTGAATACCTGTTTATCATAATCAGAAGTTGATTTGTGCTTATATGATACTTCCTGACCATATTGAGTCTGTGTAAAAAAAACCTTTCTGCCCTTATAATCAAAAATCATAGTGGCGTATCCATCTCCAAGTTCTAATGAATTAAATTTCATACCATTGGGCAAATACCCTAACCGCAACGTTTCAATTCCTAATTCTTCTTTAATCTTAGTATATGCATCGCCATCATTATCAATATCTAGTATATTTGAATCATTTACAAAACAGTCTCTTTTCCTAATTCTTTACCACGAAAAAAATACGACTTAGTCCCCATCGCCACAAAACATCCGCCGCCTGTCAACATACAAGCAATCAACCCAACTGCCGCAACTCTCTTCCAGCCAAATCTTTTGCGGACAACCTTTCCTGCATCGCCCTTTTGTCCATTCCTTGAACGCTCGGCCAGAATTTTATCCCAAATAATGTCAGCTTCTCCTTCAGGCGCTTTCCGAATCGCGGAATCGTCCAGTTTGCACGCTGCCTCAAATTCTTTTAAAAGTTCCTCTTCTGTACAGCCACACATTTCCTGAATCTGGCAGCCTTTGGACTTATCCTGTTGTGAATCTTTTTTATATTCTTCCACTTGACACCTCTGTTTACCAAATCTCCTAAAGTTCCCTTGGGCTTTAGGGTTGACTTTTTGCGTTTTATGCTTACTATAATAGTAGACGTTTTTAAGCGGGATTTTCCCCGTTATAACATAACCTTCAGGAGGTTTTTATGAAAAAAATTATTTTAACCGGCGGCGGCACTGCCGGACACGTTACTCCCAATTTGGCTTTGCTCCCATCGCTTAAGGAAGCAGGTTATGATATCCGCTATATCGGCTCCTACCAGGGCATAGAACGCAAGCTGATTGAAAACGCCGGTATACCTTACGACGGCATTTCCTCAGGCAAACTCCGCAGATACTTTGACGTAAAAAATTTCTCCGACCCATTCCGGGTGATCAAAGGTTATGCGGAAGCCCTCCGGCTCATAAAACGCCATAAACCGGACGTAGTTTTTTCTAAAGGCGGCTTCGTTGCTGTCCCTGTGGTTTTGGCTGCCAAACACTACAGGATCCCGGTGATTATACACGAATCGGACATGACACCAGGACTGGCCAACAAGCTCTGCATCCCTTCCGCAGCGAAGGTATGCTGTAATTTTCCTGAAACCCTCAAATATCTCCCTGAGGACAAAGCGATCCTCACAGGTTCGCCTATCCGCGCTGAGCTATTAAAGGGCGACCGGCTCTCCGGCTTGTCCTATACCAACCTCTCGGCGAATAAGCCTGTCCTCCTGATAATTGGAGGAAGCTTAGGCTCCGTTGCAGTAAACACGGCTGTCCGCAGCATTCTGCCGCGCCTTCTCTCCGATTTCCAGATAATACATATCTGCGGAAAGGGTAATTTGGACGAGAGTCTCATAGGTACTGCCGGATATGTACAATATGAATATGTAGATGCCCCCTTAAAGCATCTTTTTGCCGCAGCCGACGTGGTTATATCCAGGGCAGGCGCCAACGCCATATGTGAACTGCTTGCGCTCAGAAAGCCCAGCCTTTTAATCCCGCTGTCTGCACAGGCCAGCCGCGGGGACCAGATTCTTAACGCTAAATCATTTGAAAAACAAGGTTTCAGTAAAGTCCTCGAAGAGGAGACAGTCACTGAAGACAGCCTTTACAATGCCATAAAAGACCTTTATGACAATCGCAGTTCCTACATTCAGGCCATGGAACAGAGCCCGCTGGGCAATGCTGTTGAAACAGTTACTTCCATCATTGAATCCTGTGTTAAATAATCAAGGCCAATTTTCACTTGCTATAAGATTTCCAGGTATTTTCTAATGCGGCTCACTCTGGAGTAACATGCCTTTTCGGAAATATCCAGAATGGCACAAACCTCCTTTGTGGGTCTGCCCTGAAGCAGTTTCAGAACCGCCACTTCCCTCCAGCTCTCAGGCATATTGTCAATCTCATCCATGATAGCCTGACATTTCTCCTTGCTGGACACATAGGCTGCCAGATTCCACGCCTTATCCCGTTCCGGATAATCCTCGCTGTTGTAGGTTACTTCATCCAGCTCCCCATAACTTCTGCGTTTCATCCTCCTGTGAAAATCCATACAGCGGCTTTTCAGAATCTTAATCAAAAGCATTCTCATATTATCCAGAGGCAGATTCAGAGAATAATCATAGCGGGCATAAGCAACAAAAGTATCCTGCACTACATCGTCGATATAGTCTACAGGAACGTCATTAACATAAGCCATTTTCCTCAGCGGTGTTTGAAATTCCCGGTACATTAAATCAAACCGCTCTCTTTCTTCCGTATCCATCTTTTTATCCATTGTATGCTCTACTCTACAGACCTTTTTTTATTGTTTCGGCAACTTCCGCCAGTTCCTCAGACGTAGTCTCGCCTGGAATCCAGCTTACTATCGAAGGACCATCCTCATATCTGGGAATTACGTGCATATGAAAATGGAATACGGTTTGCCCTGCTGCTTTTCCATTATTCTGAACCAGATTAAAACCTGCACAGCCCAGAGTTTCCTTCATAGCCGCCCCAATTTTTGCACCCAGAGGAAGCACCTTCGCAGCAGTAGCTCCATCTAATTGGCACACATCTGCAAAATGTTTCTTAGGTAAGATAAGAGCGTGTCCCCTGGAGGCAGGCCCCAGATCTAAAATAACCCGGAATTCATTATCCTCATAAAGGGTAGTGGAAGGTATCTCTCCGCCTGCAATCTTACAAAAAATACAATTGTCATCTGTCATTTTGAAAATCCTCCTTTACTGTGGTTCATCCTGACCTTCTCCTAATTTCACTTACTCCTGAGCCTCCAATCCCGCGGTATGCGGTACATAATTACGGCTAATAGAAAGCCTGTGATCAAACCGCCTATGTGGGCCGCATTATCCACACCTTTAGAAGAGAAGCCGTGATACAGTGTCAGCAATACCATGAAGCCCAGCTGCCGGTTGGTGAGCCCATCCAGCCGTCCACGGTTAACCGCAACCACATAAACAAGACCGCCTACTACTCCGAATATAGCACCTGACGCCCCCGCAGTCACTTTCGCCTGGCCCCATACCCCCTGAATCTGGATATAAGCAGACGCAATATTGGCCAATAGCCCGGAGAGGATATAAAATATCAAATACTTTACATGCCCCATAGCTTGTTCAAGACGTTCACCCAAAATGAACAGGACCAGCATATTGTTCACCAAATGACTGGCGCCGAAATGCAAAAACATAGCAGTAAACAGCCTGTAATACTCCCCTTGGGAAAACACCAGAGGTAAATAAATGGCTCCCCATTTTACCATAAAACCAGCATTTTCCGTCGGACCCATGGTTTCGAGAAACACAAAAATAAGCACGTTAACAACAATCAGTGCGATATTAACGTAGGCCCTGTCTTTCTCTCTGCAAACACTCATATGTTTTCCCCACATCATCAATGATACCTTATATTACCACATTTACCAAAGTTTGTTAAGTGGCTATTACGCAATATAGTTAAATTAATACCATGATGATGAATATGTAGTCCGTATTTGTAATTTCTGAAATTCACGAAAACCTGTATCCCATCTCCGCAATATAAACCTCATCCCCTCTCTTTATCTCCACAGTCTCATTGGCCTCCAGCAAATGATTGTTAACCCTGGTTCCGTTGGTGGAATTTAAATCTGTAACAAAAAACCGTTCCCCATCCCTGTCAATACGGAGATGAAAGCGGCTTACAGTATCCCTTGACAGAACATAGTCTGCCAATTCCTTATGTTTGCCTATGACAAAGGGAACGTATGATATAGGGATATCCTCCCCGGAGCTGGACGGAGGAGAGGCGGCAAATGGGGCTCCCACAGGAGGCGTCCGACAAAAGGGCAGTTTGGAACTTCTCATCCAATGTTTTGGTAAGCTCTGAGGTTACGGGAGCATTGGAACAGGGGGCAAACGCCTTCACTGCCGGCTCCGGCTCCCCTTCTGGTGTTTTCGGGATATGGAGAACATGCGGTTCGTTTGAAGATTCAGATCCGTCCGAAGGAGCTTCCTCCTCATCTTCATAAAGAATCTTCCAGGGATTCTCCTCTCCTTTTTCTTCGGAGCAGGGCCCCCGGCCAATGCCAGCTCTCACTATCAGTATATCCCCCACTATCAGAAGAACAAGAAGCCCGGCGTCTATCCCCAGAAATACAAACCTGAAATCCCAAAGCGCCGCCTTCCCTTTAAGTCCCCAGAAAAGGGCGGGGAGGAAAAGAACAGCTGATATCCAGAAAATCACCTGCTGCCTGAGAGGTAAAGAGGGTTTGGGGATTTTCCCTTGAGGCGCAGAATCCATAGCTCCGTTGCCTGTGAACCTGCTCTGGGCTTCATCTTCCCTTTCTTCCCATTTTGTTTCCGCCATGGAATTCTCAATGCCGGCCTCCTCCTGTGTCCCGGTTTTCTGCTCCTTATTACGCTCTGAGGCAGTCAGCAGCAGCAAGTCCTCCATAGAAAAATTCTCCTTAAGGCTCTCCTGGTAGAGTCCATAAGCCAGAACGACGCACTCCCTGTCCTTGTGATTGATCCGCTTGAGTATGTATTGCAGAAACCGGCTTAAACGCTCCTGAAAATTCCCCTCAGCCTCAGGTATCAGGCACAGCCGGGCCTGGAATAATTCCGGTTCCATATAAATATATTCCGGTTCAAGGAGAATGCCGTCCTCCTTCAGAAGAAAGCCCTCCATTGCTGCGAGGGCCGAATGAATCTGTGCCAGTATCATGCAGATTTCGTCTCCGGTAATAAACCGGGTTTCCAGCAGCCGGTTCAAGGGCTGTCTCGATGTAATGTCATAGTAGTATAAGGGCTGCCCCTCCCGATACTTAATCCTCATATCCAAAAGTCCTTGTATATGGTTTCCCGCCAGCATCCGCTCCTCATAACCGGCTTCCTTTTTACTCTCCGGTTCCACCACCAGATAATTACGTTTCATCTCCCGACGGTAGCTTATCTCCATCTTCATCCCCCAGACTCTCAATTAAGGTTATCTGCCGCAGAAACCGCTCCGGCCGAAACTCCCTGCACTCTATCTTTTTTGTCCAGTTCCCGCCCTTTCCCTCTCCCTGTATACGCCCCAATCTGCGTTTCAGGGAAAGTCGGTAAGAGGGGAAGGACATCCGCAGTCCCATATTCTCCTCTCCCCCTGCTCTCACCGCCTCTATGTCCATGTATCTCTCATGCCGTATTTTTTCTGCTGCTTCATGGAGGATCATAGCTCCTTTGGTTTCATCGTGAATCCGGCCTGCCTCATGAAGCATCACAGATATAGCCAGAAGCACAATGGCCATTACGCAGGCTCCCTCTATTGTGACGCTGCCCTGCAGACCCTTTTTCTTATTCTTCATAATAAAAGCACCCCCAATCCAACAGGAACAGCAAGAGCCAGGAAGGGCAGCGGCGTTTTTCTCAGATCCGCCTTCCTCTTTTTTTTCTGTTCATAATGTGGATAAGGCCTCCGGCCACAAGGCAAAGGATAAGGCTTCCAAAAAGCAGTTCCAGATTGCGCCAAAACCCCAGATAAACGCCGGAAACTGCAAAAAACCAGCCGTCCCCCTCTCCCACCGCTTCCTCTGTGACAGCCGACAGTATTAGAAGAAGGATGCCAATGGCCGCAGCAGCCACCACGTCTGCCGCTGTATTCCCCATAAGAGGCCCTATTCCCCCGCCCGCCGCAGAAACCGATTTCAACGGATGCATTCCGGCCCGGTTTTCCAAAATTATTCCCACTGCCCGCAAAATAATTCCGGCCGCCCCAAAGCCCCAGAACAGGTTTACATTTATTCTCCTGGACTTAAAATCCTGCCATCCGGCTGCTGCCAGAAACAGCATGAACCCGGCCCGCAGAAAGATAACTACCACTTTTATACCTGCAATAATCCCATCCATATTTCACTCACCTCCACAGTAAGAACAAGCCCCCAAATGAGCAGCCCGGGACAGGGGGACTTCCTGGACATAGGCGATTATGGCGCTGCAGCTTCTCTGAGAGTGGAAGCTGGTTCCATAAGGCATAATGTACACCACGCCTCCCGAACCTGAGCCGCACCGTTTGCAGGGTGTGTATTTTGCCCCCGACCGGTTCCGAAGTTCAGCTACCCCCTCTGCCGAAACAGCCTCCAAATTATTGTAAAGGTAATGGCAGGTTCTCTGTCTGTGGTAGCGGGTGGAATTTTTTCCTATATATACCATCTCCTCTTCATCTTCTCCGCCGCCCTGTCCCCCATTATGACGGCCGCCCTCCGCCCCTGTCCACATTCTCCGGCTGCACACCTGCTTGACGGAGATGGCGTCCAGGCCAAGGACAGAGAAGGGAAGTCTCATCTTATAACTCATTTCAATGTGAACCATGTGGTCGGTTCCGATGTCTGTGCCCTGAAAAGATACATTCTGAACCCAGTTTCCGTCTATTCCCGACAGAATTCTGGCCGCACTATAGGCCTTCCCCCAGGCAGAAACCAGGCGGTTACCGTCCGTGTCCCCCCTAAGGCCTCCGCTCCCTCCTCTGCCCGCCCTGTGTCTACCTTTCCGTCCTCCCTAAAACAATACTCCACATAGGCAAGCCGGCTCAGCTCCTCCCCCACAGCTTCCATCACCCCCTGAATCTGCCTCTGCCGATCCATCAACTTCATAGGCATAATAAGGCAGACGCTTAAAAACAAAAACAACGACAGGCACATAGCCGCCTCCAGGGACAGGCTCCCCTGAAAGCCCCGGTTACCGGAGGGCGCCGGGCCCGTGGGGGAGGCCCATGATAATGCTCTTTTTCTAAAGGGTCTTTCTCTGTACAGATAACGTGTCAACTGGTCCCGTACTTGGAGAGGTGCGGATTTTTTATCTGTTTTATTTCTTTCTGGAGCGCACGTATCTTTATTTTTCTATCCTTACCAAAAAGAGCATCATCACAAGCCTCCCTTCCCTCGTCTATTCCCTGTCCAAATAGCTGCCCGACACCTCCATATTGATGTCATATCCCAGCCCTCCGTCTCCGGATTGGCTTTTCCACAATCCGGTTGAAAAAAACACATGTTTTCCACCGGCCTGTACCTGCATATCCACCATGCAGGCACACCCGGCCATAGAAAATTCCGGCTGGTCCCTCCCGATATTTATCTGCATCACGTCCATCATACGGTATATCATGTCTGCGCCGTACCCGGTAAACAGCAGTATACGCAGATATCCTTTATAATCTGTGCCGCTCTTTCCCCCGGAGCCAGTGATCCCTTTGTCTCCAAGGCTTTTATTTCTTCCCATATTGAGAAGCCCTTCCAGGCCCAGATTCCATTGGTCCTGTGTCTTAAAAATAGGAACCCTGCCTTTATCCAGCAGCTCTCTCACATCCAGGAGCGCCTCCCCTAAAGCCCATACCGCCATTACAAAAAAGGACACCACCGTCACCAGGGGCATAAATCCCGTAGCTCCCACAATCGCCATAGCCAGAGCTCTGGCTTCCTGTCGTTTGGCAGAATCCGAAAGGATATGAACCAGATTCAGCCCCTGGCGCACTGCAGTCAGGGCGGCCGCTGCCTGGGCCAGATTGGCTTTATCTTCCTTATCACCCTTAAGAATATATTCCAGTTCGTAAAAAGAATCCCCGGGTATCTCCTTGCTGAAAGTCTGGAAAAAACGGATGGCATACTCTCCGATTATCACCCGATCCAGGAGGCTTCGGACTCCCTTAACAATACCGCCGCCCCCACTGCCCGTTCCCCAACTGCCGCTTCCGGTATCGCTTTCCTCCAGCCCCTCCTTCAACCTCTCTCCCCCCTTCTCCCGGCTTGCGGAGGGGGCTGCGCCCAGTTCCAGCATTTTTCCTGAAAGCACTGTCCCTTCCGGCAAAACCAGTTCCAGAAGACCGCCTGAGGCCAAATCTCCGATCCGCTCCAGAAGGCCCTCCTTTTCCTTATCCTTTACGCCAAACTCAATTCCGAGAGACAGTATGCCGTATGCCTTCCACTTGGCCTTAACCGGCTCCCACAGTTCTTCCTCGTCAAGTCCATCGTTCTCACTCTCAGGTTCCCAGTTGTCAATATACTCTATTACAGCCTCTGCATCCTGGATTACGCCCTCCGCATACTGGATTCCGGCAGCCCCCAGAGGCTTAAGGTTCACAATCTCCCTGCGCCTGGCTCCGTCCTGGGACACATAAGACTCATATTGACGTATTTCATCCTCCAGGGCGGCCCTCACCGTTTCTCCCAGGCCGTCCTGTTCCTCCTCAAACTTCCTGCGGCTCTCCTGAAGCTTTTCATTCAGCTTATCCGCCCGTTTTTCATAGGCGTCCACCAGGGCCGGGAGCTTCTTAAGCTCCTTTATCACATTGCCGGCCTGAGATAGGAAGCCGCTTCCGTCCAGCTTGTCCAGACAGTCCTCCCCCTTCTCCCAGCTTACCTTCTGGCCGAGAGCCGGTCGTTTATAGCTTCCAGCCCTTTCTCCAGACGCACTGCGTCCCTGGTGTGGCCTGCGTAGAGCTCCGATACTCTGTTAACGCTCTCCCCTTCCCTCCAGGACGTTAAAAGGTTTCCCGCCTCCTCCTCTGTGAGAGCTTCCCAGACCGTCTCTATCAGCCCATATTTCATATACTCCAGTATTTCCCCTTCCATATAACGCCCGTTTCCATGGGTCAGAGCGGCTATCTCCCGAACCTTTGCGTTCTCTGTTTTCATGGGATACCAATTCCCGCCTTTAAGACAGCCCTCTAAAAATGCTTCCATTTCCGCCTCCAGGCTCCTCTCCCCGTCATATTCCAGTCCCAGTATACGGTATTCCCTCCACAGCTTTCTGTGGTACTGGCTCATAAGTGAATCCATAGAAGCGTTTGCCGCCATCCGCAGGCTGCATCTGGCCCCTGCGGTTCTGGCTGATTCTACCAGACCGCAGAGGAGAGCGCAGACGCTGACCAGAATCATTGCCAGGAATACGGTGATCTCCCCTTTCCTTTCCATCAATACACCTCTTTCGACTGGCTGTTAATCTCTTTGAAAATGTTTTCAAGGAGCGTTGTAATCTGCTTCTTAAAAATGATCACAAGGCCGATCAGCACCACCAGAACCAGGACCAGTTCAATCACTCCCACGCCTTCTTCCTCTGTAAAAAATGCCCTCAGTTCATTTCTCAACTTCATAGTTCCACCTCCTCTCTTCCCTCTATAATAACTGCGGCCCGCCCCGGTTTTACCTGAACTCCATCAGGGCGGGAACCGCAATCATTATCATCACAACAGCCAGCATCATAAACAGGGGCAGAAGCAGCTTTGTGCCCGCCTCCTCGCCAAGCCTTCTGGCCTGATGCTTTCTCTGCTCAAATGCCTCCCCCATCTCTATTTTCAGGGTATCCCTCAGGTTCCGGGAGCCGTTTTTCCTGTTCTGCTCCAAAAGTCCGGCAAGCTTCATATACTGCTGCAGGCCGCAGCGCCTTCCGAACTCGGAGAACGCCCGCCCTTCAGCCACGCCCCCCTTCATCTGGCAGGAAGTCTCGTACATTTCTTCATACACGTATCTGGTTTTGCGCCGTCCAGTCTCCACCATCTGCTGGTATTCCACTGCAATCTTATCCCAGGCGGTGCGTATACTCATTCCCGCCCCCAGGAATATAATCAGTCTGGACAGTACTTCCGAGTAATCCAGAAGCATCTGCTGCCTCCTCCTGGTTTCTTTTGCTTCGCATCGCTTTTTTCCTTGGCTTTCAGAAGAAATGCTCCCGCAGCTCCTAATACTGCCATAGGCCAAAAGGAGGAGCTCCGGCTGCTTTGGTAGGCAAGGGGCTTTCCCTGAAAGGATCGGGGCAGTTCCATATGTTCGGACGTGATCTGCCGTTCATCCTCCTTTTTTACGAGCTCCAGAAATTCCTTCTGCCGTTTTTCTTCTCCGGTTAAAAGGGGCGGTTTTACCACTGTCTCAATTAAATATTCCTCAGGCCAGTTACCGTCTGTGAGCCGCAGGCCCAGATGAATCATCTTTCCTTCTTCCCCAAGGCCGTCCCCATTAACCCTTCCGAAAGAGTCCAGGATTTCCGGCTCCTCCGACTCCCACCGAAGGCGCACCCCGCGGCTGTCCAGGCTGGTTATAAGATTCAGGTCTTTTCTAACCTCCTTCAGGGATGTATTCTCACCCAGTATATAGGAAGGAAGGTCTTCAAGTATGGCCTCATATGCCTGGTGGGCCTCCTCCTCTGTATACATCCGCTCCCCAACCTCCACCTCCAGCACAACCGCCTTCTCTTCCAGTCCCTCTACCGCAAGTTCATAAACGGCCTCGCCTCCCCCGTAACTTTTTCGTTCTAAAAGACAGCCTTCCTTCAAGGGCTGATTCCCCCTGGCCGAAGCCTCGGCGGCGGCTCCCAGAATGAGCCCAAGGACAATACAGAGCATCTGCTTTTTAGGGATGGTCAATGATTTTTCTTTCCCCTTTCCGGAAATCCGGCTCCAGCCCATACGTTTTTCCCCCTTCCACCTATATGTACGCCGGGAATCTCTCTTGTACCTGCCTTTGCGGCTGATTTTTTGCCGGCCGCACACAAATTCAATCAACATACGTACTGCGTACGCCTCATAAACAACTATATTTCAATGTCTAGTATCCGCTCCGACAGCGCCATGGCTCCTGCATACAGTCCCAGGCACAGGGTCATAACCAATCTTCCCGTCAGTGCCGTACATCACATGAAAAAACCCCGGGGAGGAGAGATCAATATACAGCACAATCAGAAAAGGAATCCCGTTCATAATCTTCTGCTCAAAAACCTTGGAAGCGGTTATGGTATGTATCTCCTCCTGAACCTGAACCTTATCTCTTATAATGCCGGAGGTATAGTTGATAATCTCCACCAGATCCCCGCCGCTCCTTCTGGCCGCCCCAAAAACCTGGGCAAAGTTGTCCACATCCTCCAGGCCGCTTCGGGCTCCGAAGTCCATAAGGAGCTGTTCCGCCGGCCGGTTCATCCTGACCCCTGTGCAGAGAAGCATAAACTCCCGGACAATCATGCTTCGGCTTCCGTATAACAGCTCCAGCTCCTGAATACTCATAGCCAGGCCGTTTTCCAGCGAATATCCGGCGCTTAAAAAGGATGCCAGAACCAGAATTCCCTCCTTAAACTGAGGCCCAGCTGCCTGAGGCGCTCCTTCTTTCGTTCCCTCCTCCTGTAAAGCGGATACGCCGCTCCCAAAGGCGACAGCAGAATAAACACCGCCCCACTGCGGTAAAAGGTGTATGCTGCCAGGCCGCAGACGCCCAGCCCCAAGGCTCCGTCCAGAATCCATTCCTTAAGTGAGAGCCTGTAGACCCTGTAATCCATAACGCCGGGCTCCACCCTGCTGTCTCCCCTTTTCTAGCAATAGCCCGCAGCCCCCAGCTTTTCCCTGTCCTTAAGTTCCCCTGTCTGTTTAAGTTTCCCTTTTTCCCTTTGGTACTCAAAAAGGGGATCCAGCTCCACCTCTCCATTTCTGCACCCTCCAATCTCCGCAATTGACAGCACCCTCCGGCTCCCGTCCCTGAGGCGGCCAAGATGGATAATAATATCCAGAGCGGAGGCGATCTGGCTCCGTATTGCTTCCAGCGGCAGTTCGGCTGCCATCAGAACCATGGTTTCCAGGCGGCTCATCATATCTCCCGGACTGTTGCCGTGTCCTGTGGACAGGGAGCCTGCATGGCCTGTGTTCATGGCCTGCAGCATATCCAGCGTCTCCCTGCCCCGAACCTCTCCCACTACGATTCTGGAGGGATTCATGCGGAGTGCGGCCCGGATGAGCTGGCTCATAGTAATCTCCCCCTCCCCCTCTGTGTTGACATTTCTGGTTTCCAGGCGCACCAGATTGGGCACCTGGGTAATCTGCAGTTCCGCCGAGTCCTCAATGGTAATGACCCGTTCCTGTACCGGAATATAGGAGGAAAGGGCGTTGAGAAACGTGGTCTTTCCTGAGTTGGTTCCTCCGCTTATAAACATGTTATAACCGGACTCCACCAGCTTCTCCAGAAAAAGAGCCGCCTCCTCCGTCAATGCGCCGAACCGTATCAGCTTCTCCATGGTGATGGGTTCGGGAAACTTGCGTATTGTCACAGCCGGACCGTCGATGGCCACCGGAGGCAGCACCACATGAACTCTGGATCCATCCTCCAGTCTGGCGTCCACGATGGGGGAGGATACGTTTACCACCCGGTTTACCCGCCCCACAATCTGCTGGATTATGTCCTCCAGCTGCTCCGGCTTCTCAAAATGCCGCTCCCAGAGCTCCACCTTTCCCCTCCGCTCCACGAATATGCTGCCCGCCCCATTGACCATAATTTCCGACACATCTTTGTCGTCAATGAGTTCCTGGAGTATATCCAGCCGCCGGAAACTGTCAAAGAGACTTCCCCGCAGCCAAATCCGCTCCTTTAAAGGCAGATATACCGTTCTGCCTTCATTCCTGATGGCTGTGTCGATCCGCTCCAGCAGCTCCCCGTCCTCCATATGACGGCGTTCCTGCATTTCCTCCATCAACCGTTCCCGGAGCCGGGATCTGATTCCCTCCCTGTGTTTTTGCGTCTCTCCTTCCATAAATTTTGTCATACCTCCCTTCTGCCGGTATGTACGCCTGGAATCTCTCTGCGCCTGATTTTGCGGGATGATTTTTAGTCAGCTTTCCACAAATTTTATGAGGCGTACGCGGCGCGTACGTTGATTAAATTCCCTCTCTAAATCCGGGTCCCGTTCACCATCTGCCGCACATAATCTCCCAGTTTCCCCCACATAAGCTGTTCCAGGTAATTTCCCTGTTTATCAAACGCGCTGCCGTAGGGCAGCTTAAGCTTGTGAATTCGTTCCCTTATCTCCCCTTCCCCCGCTTCTTCAAGGTATTCCTCAAACTCCTCTGTCTTTGCCCTGGATACAAAATCTCCTCTCACAGGCATATAAACCACATCGCATATTTCCAGAAGGGGAACCGCCTCCCTGCCCATCTGACCCACGTCCACAATCACCCTCTGGTATCCGCATTCCCTCGCTATGCGGTCCGTAAGCATGGCTATATCCCGGGCTGCGCCTGGTTTAAATCTTCCCCATATCTTACAGGCGGAATATAATCAAGTTTTTCCCAGCTGTAAATCATGGACTTAAGCTTCAGCCAATGGTACTCTCCCTGGCGGTACAGATAGAGCAAATCCGACAAGTCCCGCTCATGGGCTGTACCCATAAGCTTTGAAAATCCCGAATAGGCCTCCAGATTCAGGTACAGCACTCTCTCCTCTCTGGCTAAGATCTGCCCCAGAACCAGGGAAAAGGACGTCTTTAAGCACCTGTTCACAGGAGAAAACACACCCAGAACCATCGCCCTGTCTCCCAGAAGGGCTAAGGAGGCCTCTGCAGGATGATCACAGTAGCAGGCCATCACCTCCCGCATAATGCAGTCCCCCGACTGGTACTTGTAGACAGAAGGCCGGTTTTCCCTCACCTCCACAACTTCCCCTTCGCACAGTATAATCACCTGTCCGGCCTTCACCTGATCCGCCAGCTCTCCGGCTTTCTCATCCACCAGCAGTATTTCTATCTCATGGTCATTTCCGTAGGCTATAAGCCGCTCTTTGTCGGAAAATGCCATTGCCGTAAAAGGCACCCTCTCTTTTTGGTTTACATAATCTGCAAATCTGGACGCAAAATCTGCATCCACGTCATAAACCGCCATCACACGAATCATCCGTTTTTCTGCAACCTCACCTTTCTTCATCTGCTGCAAAACAGCTAACGCCCATCTGCCGCGAATCCCCGGCTCCCCGGGCTGCTTAAGCCCTCTGCAGTATCACAATCAGCGCCCCTATCCACAGACAGGCCCCCAGAGGAATCACACACTCTGTGCCGTCCCGCTGAGACAGATAATAAGCTTCCGGCTTTCTGCTTTGGAACACGCGCCTGACATAGGCGCACAAATAAAAAAATCTCCGACTGATGCTGCCATGGCGCAGCATCTTTCCAAGGGCCAGAACAGCCCCAAGACATAATCCAATCCCAACCGACGCAGCCCCTCTCCCAAATCCCAGGGCCGCAACTACAACGGACATCATTTTTACATCCCCGGCCCCTGTCATCCGAAGCAGAAAAAAAGGGAAGCCCAACAGCCCTGCTGAAACCAGCCTGACCAGAAACCAGGCTGCCGCCGCCAGGGCCGCCGGCCAGCCGGCGTCTCTCCAGGCCTGCCAGATCAAACCGGCCCAAGCCATCCCTCCCCCACAGCCAAGCTGCCGTTGGGTATACGGTAATCCTTCAGATCTGCCGCTGCACATACCGACAGGGACGTCACCAAAATAAAATCACAAAAATCCGAGTTCTCTCCCCCTTCCCTCTGTCCAAATATGCTGCTTTTCTTCAATGGAAAACTCTGCCTGAAACAGGCAATTTACTACTGCTTTTGATACTGCCGAGTCTTATGATAAGACTCTGTGAATGTTTTTTCATTATGCCCTATAACTATGAAAATGTCAATAGGTTTTATAAATTATTTTGCCCCTCCCCCTTGCCGGGACGTCCCAGATGCTGGCTGTAATAACAAACCCAATGTTAAATTAACATAACCGCTCTTGACCTTCCCTGCCTAAAATGGTAGAATATAGTTGGTTCAAATTTTTAAACCAAAGGAGGAACGGCAGATGACCACTGCCCAGGAATTACAAAAGAGATTTCATATTTGTATGCCCCTGTTTATGGCCCTGGGGGATGAGATGCGTCTGTCCATTATAGAAGTCCTGACGGAGGAAGCCCTGGATGGCAGAGAGCGGCCGGGGCCCATCGAATTTGAGCGCTGCGGGCTCAATGTTAATGAGATAACCAGGAGGACCAGCCTCTCCAGGCCCGCCATCTCCCATCATTTGAAAATTTTAAAGGACGCCGGCCTGGTGGGCGTACGTCAGGAGGGCACAGCCAATTACTATTATCTGACGCTGAGGGAATCCAACCGGAAGCTGATGGAATTGGGCTACAGGCTGGAAGAGTTTATGTATTAAATGAATAAGATTCCATTTTCCAGATATACTATTTCTATCAATATCTGGGAGATGAAATTATGTTTGAATTTTTAAAGGCAGTGAGGGAGACAGCCGCTGCCAGAGCCGTAAGCCTTCAGATGCAGCAGACAAAGGAACGGGCGGTTCCCGCAGGAGGCGTGAAGGTTATGACTACAACAGGGGCGCGCCGCATAAAGCCGGAACAGCTGCGTCTGAGACGGGAAATCCACAAGAGCCAGCGGGCCATCGATGCAGCCAGAAACCACTTTGAGGAGGCGGTGGACCCGACTCTCATCGACTGCTATATCTATGAACTGAACGCAGCGCAGCTGCGCTACCAGTTCCTGCTTCGGAAATTTAAAAGCCAGGAGGAGTGATTTCTCCTGGCCGATATAATAACTACATAAAAGATTGCGAGGATAACAACATGAGCACTTGGTATGAGCGGGGAGTTTTCTATCATATGTATCCCCTGGGGATGACGGGAGCCCCAAAACACAACAGCGAATCAGAGACAACCCACCGTTTCAAAGAACTGGACCTGTGGATTCCCCACATAAAGGAACTGGCTGCAACGCCATTTACATAGGACCTCTCTTTGAATCCACCAGCCACGGTTACGACACCAGGGACTACAAAATGACGGACCGCCGTCTGGGAGATAACAACGACTTTAAAAATTTTGTGGCCCAGTGCCACGAGAACGAAATCAAGGTTGTGGTGGACGGAGTATTCAACCACACAGGGCGGGAATTCTTCGCCTTCAGAGACATTCAGGAGAAGGGGAGCGGCTCGCCTTACAAGGACTGGTACAAAGGCGTTAACTTTGGCTGCCGCAGCCTCTGGGGGACGCCTTCAGCTACGAGGCCTGGCAGGGGCATTTTGAACTGCCCTGCCTAAACCTCTTTAATCCGGCAGTGAAGGAATATCTTTTTGACGTGATCCGCTTCTGGATAGAGGAATTTGATATTGACGGCATCCGCCTGGATTGCGCCAATGTGCTGGATTTTACATTCATGAGGGAAATGCGCAGCGCCACAGAGACTATGAAGGAAGATTTCTGGCTTATGGGCGAAGTTATCCACGGAGACTACAGCCGCTGGGTCAACAGGGAAATGCTCCACTCAGTCACCAACTACGAACTGCACAAAAGCCTCTACTCCGGCTTTAACGACCACAACTTTTTCGAGATCGCCCACAATGTCCGCCGCCTGGAATCTATACACAGGGAGCTCTACACCTTTGTGGACAATCATGACGAGGATCGGATTGCCAGCAAGCTGAAGAAGAAAGAGCACCTCTTTCCTGTATACCTCTGCCTCTTTACGCTGCCCGGAATTCCTTCCGTGTACTACGGAGGAGAGTGGGCATGGAAGGCCAAAGAACCAGCGCCAGCGACGAAGCCCTGCGTCCCGCCGTCTCTATGGCCCAGGCGCCCGGACTTCACTCCATGCTGACGGATATGATTGCAAAGCTTGGGCGCATCCATGACAAGTACCGGGCATATCACGGAGGCCGGTATCAGGAACTGATGCTCACCAACCGGCAGTATGCATTTGCACGTCAGGGCGAAGGGCCCCTTATGATCACAGCGGTGAACAATGACGAGGCCGAAGCGCAGCTGGTTATTCCTGTGCCTGTTCCCTGCAGGGAGGCCGTGAATCTGCTGGCTGAGAAGGAGGAGGAAGCGGTTCTGCCTGTTACGGAAGGCAAGGTGCACATTAAACTTAAGGGCTGCTGGGGAGCTGTCCTGGAAATAAAGGGGGAGAACGGATATGGCAGTTAATAAAAGAAAGGCGGCCGGGAGAGGTAAAGGCGTTTCTAAACCAGCCTCTGCCCAAAGGGCGGCGCATAAAGAGAAAACGGTTCCTTCCACCGGCTTTATCTCGGATCTGGACTGTTACTTGTTCGGTGCAGGAACTCACTATGATATCTATCAGAAGCTGGGCGCCATCCCAAGACCTACAAAGGGAAAGAAGGCATCTATTTCGGCGTCTGGGCCCCTCACGCCAAGGCGGTTCACCTGGTAGGGGATTTTAACGGCTGGAATCCGGAAGCCAACCCTATGGCAAAGATACCGGATTCCGGTATCTGGGAGTACTTCAATCCCGGCATGAAGACAGGGGAGCTCTATAAATTTGCCATCACCACAGAGACAGGAAGATTCTCTACAAAGCGGATCCCTTTGCCTTCAGCGCAGAGTACCGCCCTGGCACAGCTTCCGTCACCGCCGACATCCGGGGATTCAAGTGGACGGATCAGAACTGGATGACGGCGCGCACCGGGGCCGACGTTCAGAAAATGCCTATGAGCATTTACGAAGTTCATCTGGGCTCCTGGAGGAAACGGGACAGGGAGGAGAGCGACGGTTTCTATACATATTCGGAAGCCGCCCATGAGCTGACCGCTACGTAAAGGAAATGGGATACACCCATGTGGAGCTTATGGGTATTGCGGAACACCCTTATGACGGATCCTGGGGCTATCAGGTGACCGGGTATTTTGCTCCCACCTCCCGCTATGGAGGGCCTAAGGACTTCATGTATTTTGTAAACTATCTTCACAGGAACGGAATCGGCGTTATCCTGGACTGGGTTCCCGCTCATTTTCCAAAGGACGCCCACGGCCTGGCCGATTTTGACGGCAGACCCTGTTTTGAGTATGAGGATCCCCGGAAGGGGGAGCATCCCGACTGGGGCACTAAGGTGTTTGACTACGGCAAGAATGAGGTAAAGGATTTCTTAATCAGCAACGCCCTCTATTGGGTGGAGCAGTACCATATCGACGGGCTCCGGGTGGACGCCGTGGCTCCATGCTTTACCTGGACTATGGACGTCAGGCAGGCCAGTGGGTTCCCAACAAAAACGGCGGCAACCAGAATCTGGAAGCAATTGAGTTTTTTAAGCATTTAAACAGCGTGGTACAGGGCCGCAACCATGGCGCCCTGATTATTGCCGAGGAATCCACAGCGTGGCCCAAGGTTACCAGCCCCCCTGAGGAGGACGGGTTGGGCTTCACCTTCAAGTGGAATATGGGCTGGATGCACGATTTCCTGGAGTATATGAAACTGGACCCCTATTTCCGCAAGTACAACCACCATAAAATGACATTTGGGCTCACCTACTTTACCAGTGAAACTACATTCTGGTGCTGTCCCACGACGAGGTGGTGCACTTGAAATGCTCCATGATCAACAAGATGCCGGGGCTGGGGGAGGACAAATTTGCCAACTTAAAGGCCGGTTATACCTTTATGATAGGACATCCCGGCAAAAAACTCCTCTTTATGGGCCAGGATTTCGGCCAGTATCATGAGTGGGATGAAAATGTGGCTTTGGACTGGTATCTCACGGAGGAGCCGGACAACAGCGATCTCCAAAACTACGTCAGGGATCTCCTCCACCTTTATAAAAAATATCCCTCCCTCTACCGCCAGGACAACGACTGGAACGGCTTTCAGTGGATCAATGCCAATGACGGAGACCGGAGTATCTTCAGCTTTGTGAGAAGGGATGAGACAGGGAAGAAAACCTCCTTTTATCATCAATTTCACACCTGTGGAGCGGCCTGATTACAGGGTTGGCGTTCCCAAACGGGGCAGATACACGCTCTTGCTGGACAACCGCAAAGGAGCCTACAAGCCGGCCGAGGCCCCTGTCTACGCTTCCACCAAGGGAGAGTGCGACGGCCAGCCCTTCTCCTTTGACTACCCCCTTCCCCGGTTACGGTACGGCGGTATTCCGTTTTTAGCCCCACCCTGTTCCCTTGCACAATTAAAAGTATTTTTTCATTAGGCGGCGCAGCTGTTACAGGGGCTATGCCGTCTTTTCTTTGTTTCTCCGTTTCCGCATTTCTCTTTTCACTGCCTGCAACACCGCGCAAGACGATGTTGCCAAAGAAATACAAAAGAAAATTTCAAATAAGCATTGACTCTCACGTTGCGTTAGGATGTATTATAATGACAGAGATAAGTTATGTGGTATTTCTAAAAACAGGAGGGAGCGCTATGAGAACAGTAAAGCAGGTATCTGAATTAACTGGAATTAGTATTCGGACTTTACATTATTATGATGAAATAAGTTTGCTTAAGCCAAGCAAAGTTACCGAATCAGGATACCGATTATATGATGATGACGCTTTGCAGATATTACAGCAAATATTGTTTTTTAGGGAATTGGACTTTCCGCTGAAAGACATACGGGCAATTATGTTAGACTCTGGTTACGATAAAGCCAGTGCTCTTATAGCCCAAAGGAAGCTGATACAAGTAAAGCGTGACAGGCTGAATGGTCTATTGAATCTATTGGACAAATTGATAAAAGGAGAAGATTGTATGAGTTTTAAAGAATTTGATATGAGTGAATATACCAATGCTTTAGAAGAATTTATTGCGAATAATACAGATGAAATTCAAAGATACGGCGGGAATTTGGACGAATATAAGCGTGTTCTCGAAACCCTTAAATCTGACAGTCCTAAAAAATCCGAAATCGCTAAAATGGCAATACAACAGTTTGGGAGTATTGAAAAATACACCAAAGCGATGAAAAAAACATGGCAAAATTTCCGGAGCTTATGGAACAAATGTACTCTATGAAAGACAAAGTGAACAGCTATGTGGATAGGTCCGATGAACTGATGAAACGGCTTACAGCGGATTTGAGCAGAGATGTCTCCTGCGAGGAAATACAACGAATCATTGGCGAGTTAATTGCTGAAGGAAGCGCATGTCAGCCAGATGTGGATTTGGGTGACGGTTATTGGGGCATGATAGCTGATGGCTATTTATCCAGTCCTGCAATGATTGAAGCAACTGATAAAAAGTATGGCGCCGGCGCTTCTGCCTTTATAGGAAATGCTCTGAAAAAATATTGGAAACTTTAACAAAAATACTATTTTTGCCGCCCTTAACGGCTTTTCATGTCCTTGCTATGGTGTAATCAAGAGGACGCAAGCTGATAAATCCCTTACGCCCTCTCTGAATTATGGGGTTTTTTCCTCCGCCTGCTCCCCGCCGGCCAGGTCCGCCTCCCCCGCCTCTTCCGAAGGGGGATTCCCTCCCCCGTCGGAAAGGGCCTTATCGGCCTTATGCTCCACCCGCTCCACAGGAAAAGCAACCATGGCCTTAAACAAATCGCCGTCTATTATGATCTGGAACAGTCCCTTCTGCAGCTGGGTCAGGCTCTTTGCAATGGAAAGCCCCAGACCGCTGCCCTCCGTAGTTCTGGACACGTCCCCCCTGACAAAGCGCTCGGTTATCTCTTCAGGCTGATATTCAGAGGATTCTCAGACACGTTCTTGATGGTAAATACCGCCTGCCCTTCCTGTTCTTCCACATCTACATAGACGCGGCTGTGTTCCATGGCGTATTTTACAGCATTTGTGTACAGGTTTTCCAACACCCGCCACAGCCGCCGCCCGTCGGCCCGGATTATGAGAATATCATCAGGCACGCTGCACACCAGCTCCAATTTTCGTGTGGCAAAGCGCTCCTCAAATTCTCCGTTGGTCTGCTGTACCAGTTCCACAAAGTCAATGTCCGACACATCCAGCTTCATATTGCCGGAGCTGGCTTTTGAAGCTTCCACCAGATCTTCCGTAAGGGTTTTCAGCCGCTGGGACTTCTGATCCAGCACCTCCAGGTAAGCTGCTATCTTAGGATCCTTTATCCTCTCCCGCTTCAGAAGATCCACGTAATTGATAATGGATGTGAGAGGCGTTTTGATATCATGGGACACGTTGGTGATCAGATCCGCCTTAAGCCGCTCGCTTTTGACCTGCTCCTGAAGGGCTCTGTCCAGTCCTGTGCTGATGTTGTTGATATGCTGCCCCATGTCCCTCTCCTTGCCGGAGAGGCGGGTGACGCTGATCTGGTAGCTGGTATCCCCTTTGGCTATATTGCTTATGGCCTCATCCAGCCAGTCCCTCTGCACCGCCTTCTTAAACAGCTGATGGTATATCCAGCCGTCCAGGCCGATAAATACAACGGTGAAAACGTAGAACATAATCTGGTAACTCAGCTTCTCATCCCGGAAAATATATAGAAACAGGATGCTGCAGACCATGGCTGTGTTGACGCCCACAAACATCAGATAACAGAATCCTGTGCCCACCGCAAAGGTAGCCCGTCCCACGTAATCCCTGGAGGCATCTATGGCCCGCTTTGCAAGGCTCGCCGTCCACAGGGTTCTGGCTTTATACCGCCGGATTAAGCTGAAGCCAAGGAGCACAGCGCTGCTGTAGAGTATCAGCAGCTTTATCACCTTGCTCCAATAGGGCCACTGCTTCTCCTCAAAAAACAGGCTCATCAACCGGTTTCCCACATATCTTCCGAAATAGAGGATCACCGCCGTAGCAGCCGCCCACATCAGCAGGCAGATCTCCGTGTACATCTCGTCCACAGGGAACAGCCGTATATCAGAGCCTCCTTCCGCCACATGTCCCGACAGCAGCACCAGAAAGGCCAGGGTAATGAGAGCGCCGATGCTTCCTGCCACAACGCCTGCCATTCCCATAATAAAATTGCTTCTGGCGTCTCTGTACTCAGCCGCCTCCCGGGAGTAGGCATCTGTGTTGGGATAGGAGGTGTCCACTGCTACCACCAGGTAGTATTCATCATTGTCACCGGGGTTCCAGATCTCCAGATAGGATGCCACATCCACAGGCATCACGCCAGATTGCTCTCCATCTTGATGCTGTTGCCGGGGACGTAGAGGAATTTGCCGGACTGCATAATCTCTTCCCTGGTCATGTCGGGGACATTGGTATACACCTTCTTGGTCCCCTCATCCGTGGTGTAGACGATCCGAAACTGAAGGTTGGTCTGCCTTTCAACGTAATTATAGTATATCTTGTAATATTCACCCAGATGTTCCAGTATATCCAGAGCCAGATCTTCTTTTGTCATACGGCGGGGCATATCGTCGCCGTTAATAAACTCAGGATTATAGGCCTGGTAATCGATGGACAGCTCCTTGTCGGAGTCCTCATCGTCGTCCATGGATATAGGCAGACCTGTGAGTTGAAAATTCTCATCCAGATAATATCCCCTGGTCTTGGCGTAGCGGACAATCTGATCCAGGGTGTAGGTCTGCTTCTCGGCTCCTGGTCCATCGGTATAGACTACAATCGGCCTCTGCATATCCAGCGCGCCGTTTGTCTCGAACATATCCCTGTAGCCAACATAGGTAAACAGAGTATTAATATCGCCCTGAAGCTGGGAGCAGAAGGAGTCTGAGTCCTCATATGCCTCATTGTAAATCCACTTGATGCCCTTTCCGTAATTGGCATTTAAATACATTGCGCTGATTCCCGCAACTGTTATAATCACGAAAATCATATGCAATACTGTCAGCGCCTGTTTTCTGCGCCTGAAGCGTTTTCTGTCTTCCGTCATAAAACCACCTACTGCTTCTCAATCTTATAGCCCACGCCCCACACCACCTTCAGGTATTTGGGTTCCCTGGGGTTGATCTCAATTTTCTCCCGGATATGGCGGATATGGACGGCTACCGTATTATCTGCGCCGATAGCCTCCTCGTTCCAGATCTGCTCATAAATCTCGTCGATGGAGAAAACCTTTCCCGCATTCTTCACCAGGAGAAGAAGGATGTTGTACTCTATGGGCGTCAGCTTGATAACTTCCCCGTCCACAGCCACTTCTTTGTTATCATCATTAATCTGAAGGCCGCCGCATTTATAAACCTGGCCCTCGGACTGCTGGTTTAAGTTTCCAAGCTGCGTGTAGCGGCGCATCTGGGATTTTACTCTTGCAACCAGCTCCAGAGGATTAAAGGGCTTTGTTATGTAGTCGTCCGCACCTATGTTGAGGCCCAGTATCTTATCTGCATCCTCAGATTTGGCAGAGAGGATAATAATTGGGATGCTGCTGCTTTCCCTCACCTTGAGGGTGGTGCGGATTCCGTCCAGCCCCGGCATCATCACATCTACAATCAGCAGGTCCACCTCACTGCTCTCAAGGTATTCCAGAGCCTCATATCCGTCATAAGCCTTAATCACCTGAAAGCCTTCACCTGTAAGGTAAATGTCAATGGCCTCCACAATCTGTTTGTCATCATCACACACCAGTATCGTCTGCATACCTGCACCCTCCTTTTATTATCCTTCTGTGAATTTTGTCCTCTAGAAAATTCTCCACGCACATATAAAGTTGTTAGCCCACCACTGGCTCAGGCTTCTGTGCACAACCCTGCCGTTACTGGAGGATGCGTCGATAACCGTACCGCCTCCTGCCGCAATTCCCACATGGCCGTTCACCACCACAATATCGCCTGCCTGTATACTGTTGAAGTTGGTAATCTTTGTATATCTTCCCGCATTTCTCCAGCCGGAGGAGGTGAGATAGCTCTGGTTTACTCCCACCTGGTTCAGACACCAGTATACAAATCCGGAACAGTCGAAGGAATTGGGTCCCTTGGCGCCCCACACGTAAGGAGCTCCCAGTTGGAGGAAGCTACGGATATAAGGCTGACGCGCCGCTGCCTGCAGGCACGTTAACCGGCGGAGCCGTGTTCTGTGCCGGCGGCGCTGTGCTGGAACCTCCGCCTGCGCCTGTGCCGGAACCTCCGCCTGCGCTGCCTCCGCCCGTGTTGCTGCTTCCCGGCGCAGGCCGCCTTACGTTATCTCCTGTAAGCTTAGCCATAGTCTGGAGTCCCACCAGACCGTCAACCCCAAGTCCGTTGCGATCCTGGAAATTCTTTACGGCCCGTTCCGTGCTTCGCCGTAATACCCGGTCACGCTGGAGGCCGACAGGTATCCGTGTTTCTTCAGCAGCTCCTGCACTCTCTTAACAGAATCCCCCCGCTCGCCCAGCATCAGCCATTGGCTTTGGCCTCGGAGCTGTTCAGGACAATTCTGGTAGACGGCCCCAGATAACCGTCCACAATCAAGTCGTTGCGGGCCTGGAACTGCCTTACGGCCACCGCCGTATCGTCGCCGTAGGCTCCGTCCGGAGTGGTGGTCAGATATCCCAGCTCCCTGAGGCGCTGCTGGCAGGCCAGCACCACATCGCTTTTCTCGCCGTAAGACAGGAAGTTAGCCTTGATCTCATCGCTGTATATGAGGTTAACGGTCTTTTGCCCCACCTTGCCGTCCTGCTCCAGTCCGTTGACCTCCTGGAGCTTTAAGACTGCCGCCTCGGTGGAATCGCCGAAGTTGCCTGTTACCAGATCCGCAGCAGCCAGATACCCCAGCTCGTAAAGACGCTGCTGAATCCGTTGTATGTCATCACCCTGTGCGCCCTTGGACACCGCATAGTATTTTGCGTCCGGGGACATGATAGCGTCCCAGGTCGTATTTCCTACAATTCCATCCGTGGGCAGCTCATTCTGCCTCTGGAAATGCTTCACCGCCATCTGGGTCATCTCGCCGTAATAGTCGGTGGCTCATCATTATCCATAAAGCCCAGGTCCATCAGCCGCTGCTGAAGTTTCTTGACGATCTCATGGCGCTCTCCGATCCGAAGATATTCCGGAACAGGTTCCACATCCCCCAGATCCACATCTGTGATATTGGCAGAACCTGGCCCTCCAGCCCCAGAGGCGCAATGGTTTCCGGCACCTGGATGATTACCGCCTCTGAGGCTGTGGCTGTTCCCGGCCCCTCTGCAGAAACTGCCGTCTCCCGGCATCCCGAAAGCATGGCTGCAAGAGCGATTATTCCCGCCGCCTTTAAGTGAATTGTATATTTTCTATGTCTGCTGTTTCCTTTCATGAAGTACTGTATCCTTCCTTACCTTTTCCTTCGTTCACATTAAATTTCCCACTGCTGCACTTAATTTTCCGCGGCCTTCCCTTCCCTTTACTCACAAAAAACCCCTGAAGGGGCAGCCGCTGCAAACAGTAACTGTAAAATTCATTCTAACATATTTCTTAAGGAATAGCGATATGTAAATTGAGTCTTAAGAAAATTGAAAGCACTGCCCCCAGGAGGTTACCGAGAGCGGCGTGAGCAATATCCGGCCATAAAAAACCGCCGCTTTTTCAAGCGGCGATCCCTCGAATCCCGATTCCCTTTCTGTTGGCTCTTCGCGTTTCTCCCCTGTTTTTGGCAGCATTTAGACGGGCCTGTATCCGGTACGTCCCCTTTGGCTCCAGGCTTGAATTTTCCTGAACCGGGTTTAAATCCCGAATACGTGTCTGCAGAACTCCAAAGCTCCCCTGGCGTCTCTGTCCAGCGCTTCCTCCGAGAGGTCGGGTACTAAATCTCTCCACACCTTGATCTCGGAGCCGATGGTTCCTCCCTGCATTACAAAAGGCTCCATAACCGCCGCTCCCTGGTAATTGATATCCCGCAGCGCCTGTCCGATCTCCCCCCAGGGCAGGCTGCCTTTTCCGGGCACAAGGCGGTTCTGCTCTCCCAGATGGAAATGTCCCAGTTTATCTCCCGCCATGCGGATAGCGGCGGCCATATTGGTTTCCTCAATATTCATGTGGAAGGTGTCCAGCATGATCTTCACATGGGAACTTCCTATCTCGTCAACAAATGCCACAGCCTCCTCACAGGTATTGAGAATATACCCCTCATAACGGTTTAAAACCTCCATACCCAGAACTACATCGCACTCCTCGGCCGTCTTGGAGAGCTCCTTTAAATTCTCTACTGCCCTGGCCCTGTCGCCGGCCTTGTCATTGTTGACGGAGAAGTCCACAGGCCAGTAGGAGTAAAGGCCGCCGCCCAGCACATGAATATCCATGAGCTGAAGCTTTGGAAGAAGATCTTTAAAAAATGCCATCGCCCTTTTCACTGCCTTGGGATCCTCGGAGCAGAGGTTCTCCGCCTTCGTAGGGCCGTAACCTGCCGTAAGAGTCAGGCCCTTTTCCCTGGCATAATCCCTCAGGTCAATGAGCTGCTCCTTTGTGGTATACACATCCCGCAGGGCCGCACAGGAGATTTCCAGCACGTCAAAGCCCAGAGCCGAAACCTTGTCCATATACTTCTTGTAATCGGCAAACCATTCCTTTGTCCAGTATGCAAAATAAATTCCATATTTCATGGTTATATCCTCCTTATTTTCACCACTCTGTGAAGTGTCCTGCATTTTAACATATTAAAATACTTCCATTAAATGTTCAAAAAACTTATCCTTATTCACATCCACCGCCACCTTGTGTTTTCCATTCTTTTGGGGCCTCCAGTAGGTAAATCCTGAGAGAAGAGGGCTGTCCGTCTCTATGGAAATGCTGCCCTGTTCAAAGGTACACACATCCTCATGAAACAGTGACACGGCTGTCAGCGGATCGTGGAAGGTAACCCTCTCCTCATCCTTAAACCATTCTCTTGCTATATCCATTACAGGCTCCAGGATGGGATGGCGGAACACAGCCTCCGCCTCCTCAGGCTTCATAATAAGGCGGCTGGTGACATTGAGGCCGCAGGTTATGTGCTCCTTCACAGCCCCCTGGTAAACGATCTTAGCCGCATGGGGATCGATGAGCGCATTGTTCTCAAGGACGCCCTTGCTTCCCAGGACGATCCTGTCGCTTTTCTGCATGGCGCTCATAGTCTCCCCCGTATTGTCGTACCTGGTGTAGGTGGGGGAACCGCACATGAGAACAATCCGTTTCAGCAGGGACGGTATCTCAGGGTCGATGGAGAAAAGCAGGCCGATATTGGTAAGAGGCGCAATACACACCAGGGTGATCTCCCCGGGATACCGGCGTATAGTCTCCTGCATAAAGGCCACCGCCCTGTTTGCCGGAAAATCTTTCCTGTGCTCCCACCGCTCCAGCACCTTTTTCTGAGGCGCATACAACTCGATCTGGGGGATGAGAACAGGATTCTCACACCCGGGGTAGATGGGAATATCCCTCCCTGCAATTGTACAGAGGACGCTTGCAAGCCTGGCCCGCTCCAAAGCCTCTCCCGTCACGGTGGTGATTCCCAGAATCTCCGCCTGTGGATTGGCCAGCAGATAGGCCAGGGTTATGGCGTCATCCACCTCTGTTCCGATATCCGTATCCAGCAATATTTTTTCTTTTCCCATATGTATTCACCTCACCTAAATCATAAACCGCTCATTTGCCCTGTACAGTTCTCTGAATCTCTCGTACTGTTCATTATAAATCTTAACATGCTCCGGAATAGGCGTATATACTTTATCCCTGAAGCTGATAAACCGCACTGCCGCCTCCTCGATGCTGCCGAAAATCCCGCAGCCTGTGCCCGCCAGAATGCAGGCTCCCAGGCAGGCCTGTTCGCTGACCTCGCATACCTTTACTCTCTTGTTAAAGACGTCCGCCTGAATCTGAAGCCAAAGGCCGCTGTGGGAACCTCCTCCTGAGGCGATGACCGTATCGCACTTAATTCCCAGCTCATGAAAAATGGTCAGGGAATCCCGCAGGCTGAAGGTAACTCCCTCCATCACGGCCCTCACCGCAAACCTCCTGTCCTGGCATAAGCTTAAGCCGAAAAACATCCCCTTTGCGCTGGGATTCATGTGGGGCGTCCTTTCGCCGGAGAGATAGGGAAGGAATATAAGCCTCCGCTTCCCGGCTGAATCTCCCCCGCCATCTCCGTCATGGAGTCAAAATCATCCACACCCAGAATCTTGTTTTTAAGCCAGTTTAAAGACATGCCGCTGCACAGGGTTGCGCCGAATATGGTATAGGCCCTGTCCAGCCCATGGCAGAATGTATGGGTTCTCAGCTGCCTGTCGTACTTGGGCTCTTTTATATAGGTAGAAATCTGTCCGCCTGTGCCGATATTCGAGATGACCTCCCCTTCCCGGAATACGCCGTTGCCTATGCTTTGGGCCATCTGATCCCCGCTTCCGTAGATCACGGGAATTCCCGCCTTAAGGCCGCATTCCTTCTCACAGCTCTCGGTCACTTCCCCGGCTATCTCCATGGATTCACCGCAGACAGGAAATATGTCTCTTGGAAGGCCGAACCTTTCTATGATGTCAAAGGCCCAGTCCCTGCCCGGCGTGTGAAAGAGGGCGGTTGCAGACGCATCCGTCACGTCGGAGGCCAGCTTCCCTGTCATCTTAAAACGGATATAATCCTTGGGCATAAGCAGGGCCCTGGCTTTAAGGAGAATCTCAGGCTCATGCTCCTTCACCCACAGAAGGGAAGGGAAGGCAAAACCTGTAAAAGCCCGGTTGCAGAAGATTTCTCCCATTTTATCAAAATCTAATTCCCGGTTTATCCTTGCAAGTTCCTCCTTAGAACGCTGGTCCAGCCAGAGAATGGCCGGCCTCAGCGGCCTGCCCTCCCCATCTGCGATTACAATACCATGCATCTGCCCGGAAAATCCGATGGCGCTGATTTCCCCGAATTCCTTTTCATGCCTTATTTTAAGCCTTCCAAGGATTATCTTTGTCTCCTGCCACCATTTCTCAGGTCCTGCTCCGCATATCCTTCTGCGGGAATGTCTACCTCATAGGAGCTGGCCTCAAGGTCAATCACTCCCTTCACGCTGTCAAGAAGCATCGCCTTCACGCTGGACGTCCCCAGGTCAATTCCCAGAATCACTGACATACTTAATCCTTTCCGCTGAACGCTTACTCTTTCATTTTCTTAAAGTAGTCGATAAATACAGCAATGAGAACAACCACACCCTTTACCACATACTGCCAGGAGGAATCAATTCCCATAATATTCATACCATTGTTGAGAACGCCGATCACAATGCAGCCGATTATGGTGCCGCTGAGGCGGCCAACGCCTCCGCTCATGCTGGTTCCCCCCAGAACTACTGCGGAGATGGCATCCATCTCAGAGCCTTCGCCTACGTTAAACTGCGCCGAAAAGGTGCGGGCAGAGCTTAAGATACCTGCGAAGGAGGCGAAGATGCCCATAATAACAAACACCATCATCGTGACGCGCCTGGAATTAATGCCCGAGTAGGAAGCCGCCAGCTTGTTGTCGCCCACTGCATATATATTTCTTCCGAACTTGGTTCTGTTTAAAATGAGCCCGGATATGATTATAACCACCAGCATGTAAACAAACTGAATCGGCACCCCTCCTAAAATTTTACCACTTCCAATAAAGGTAAACAATGGATCATCCACCAGAATTGTGGTGGCCTTCGTATAAATTCTGGCAAATCCACGGCCGATGTTCATCATAGCCAGGGTCACGATAAAGGGCGGAATGGTGGTCCTGGAAATTACAACGCCGTTGAACACGCCTACCAGGGTTCCTGCGCAGATTGCAATGGGAATGGCAATGACAGACGAAATCCCCATATTCGTTATGAGCCCGCAGCAGAGACAGCCGGATACGGCAATCACCGATCCTACGGAAAGATCAATGCCTCCCAGTATAATAACCATCGTCATGCCGCAGGCAGGATTACATTGACCGTAATCTGGCGCATGATATTGGAAAAGTTCCTCACTGTGCAGAAGGAATCCGTCATGACGGTTAACAGTACGCAAATAATTAAAAGCCCAATGATGATGCCGCCGTTATATTTGATCGTCGATACAATATTTTTACCAAAATTTGTAAAAACATTCCCTTTCTTTTTCGTTTCCATTTTATCCTCCTATCCGGTGCTCTAGGCGCTGACTTCCGTTGTGGCCAGAGTCATAATCCGTTCCTGGGTCAACTCATCCCTGTTTAAAATACCGGTGCTGTAACCGCCGCACATAACAAGCACCCGATCGCTCATATTGATAATCTCAGGCAGCTCCGAGGAAACCATGATAATGGACATCCCCTCTGCAGCCAGCTGGTCTATCAGCGCATATATTTCAGACTTGGTCTTTACATCCACGCCCCTTGTGGGCTCATCCAGTATCAGCACCGACTGGGTGGAACAGAGCCATCTTCCGATTAACACCTTCTGCTGGTTGCCTCCGCTGAGCTTGGAAACCACCTGTTCAGGACCCGTCACCCGGATGTGCATATCCTCAATCTTCCCGGCTGTTATCTCATCCTCAGCCTGCCGGTTCCAGCAAAAGTTTTTCAGGAACCTTGGCACCACATTGATGGTTGTGTTAAACCTGACGCCCAGCTGAAGAAAGAGGCCCTGGGCCTTCCTGCTCTCAGGCACCATACCGAAGCCATGGGCCATGGCCTCCTGCGGGCTCCTGAAGGATACCTCCTTTCCTTCGTAAAGGACGGTTCCGTGGGTTTTCTGCCTGATTCCAAACAGACATTCCACAGTCTCACTCCTGCCTGCGCCTACCAGACCGGCCACTCCCAGGATTTCTCCCTTTCTCAGGTTGAAGCTCACCTTCTTCACCCGTTTGCCGTCGGAAAGCTCCTTGACTTCCAGGACAACCTCATCCCAGGCGTTTTCATTCTTTGTATAGTAGCTGGCCAGGTCCCGCCCTACCATCATAGCGATAAGCTGGGCCCTCTCCGTTGTTTTCATCTCCACGGTTCCCACCTGTTCGCCGTCCCTGAGGACAGTGGTTCTGTCTGCAATATCATACAGCTCATTCAATCTGTGGGATATGTAAATAATGGAAACCTTCTGCGCCTTCAGAATACGTATCATCTCATAAAGAATATCCACTTCCGCATCGGAAAGCGAGGAGGTCGGCTCATCCATAACAATTATCTTGGCTCCAAAGGATACGGCCCTGATAATCTCCACCATCTGCTGCTGCGCAATGGTCAGACGGTCCAGGCGCGTATGGCTTTTCAATTTGATTCCGTACTGGTCCAGAAACTTCTGCGTCTCTTCCTCCTGGCTTGCCAGATCCACAAACCCCGAGGGCTTCTTAAGCTCCCTTCCCATAAAGACGTTCTCAGCTATGGTCATGTGCTGGGCCAGCATCAGCTCCTGATGGATAATGCTGATTCCGTTGTCCCTGGCGTCCTGCACGCTGTGTATCTGAACTTCTTTTCCCTTTATAAAAATGCTTCCTCCATCCTTGGTGTAAATGCCTCCAAGAATTTTCATAAGAGTGGATTTACCGGCGCCATTTTCTCCTAACAGCGCGTGAACCTCTCCCTCTTCGATGGTGAGGTCAACGTCTATCAGCACTTTATTGCCGGAAAAGCTCTTTGCTATGTGTTTCATTTCCAAAACTGCACTCACTTTAAGGCACCCCGCTCTCATCTCATCAATAAAAACTGCGAGGGAGACTTTGCAACAGCCTCCCTCAGTGTTCCCTTTCCTGTCTCTTACTGCCAGTCGGCTTTGTTGTACTGGTCAATATTTTCAGGCGTCACGGCGAAGGATGGAATCTTAATCTCAGCTTCGTACTCCTCACCGTTTAAAATCTTATATGCAACCTCAGCGCTCTGCTTTCCAATCTCAATGGGCCTCTGGCTGCGGTACACTTCCAGATACCGTCTGTGCCGTCTTTTGTCATGGCCGCCTTTGCCTCAGGTCCTGCGTTAACGCTATAGATCTCAATCTTCTCGCCGGCTGTGGTAATTGCAGAGTAAGCTCCTGCGCACACTCGTCGTTGATACAGAATACGGCAGTCAAATCACTGTGAGCCTGAAGAAGATCCTGCATAACCGTTAAGCCTTTCTCCGGTTTAGCCCCTGCGTCCATCTGCGCCGCTACCTCGAACAACCCGTCTGCCGTAACTGTGTCCACAAATCCCTTTGCCCGGTCTGCCGCCGCTGCAGATGCAGGGAAATCCAGAACGGCCACCTTGCCGCCCTCAGGGTGATTCTTAATCAGCTCCTCCCCTGCAATCTGTCCGCAGGAATAGCTGTCGCTTACTACGAAGCAGTTAACCTTGGACAGATCGCTCACTGCGGAGTCAAAGTTAACAATGGGAATACCGGCGTCATTCAGAGCTTTTACTGCCGCTGCGGAAGCAGCCGCATCGGATGGATTATAAAATACCAGATCGCAGCCCTGGGAGATGAAATCTTCGATTACGCCCAGCTGGTATGCGCTGTCTGCCTTACCCTCTACATGGACAATCTCGCCGCCGTTGGACTTTACCACTTCCTCTGCGCCCCCGTAGCATGCGTCAAAGAAGGAACCTGCGCTCATCTCTGTAAAACCGAACTTATAGGCTTTCTGCTGGCCGGATGGGCTTTCTGCCTCTGTGTCTGCCGCCGCCTCGTCTGCCTTTGCATCATCTGCCTTAGCCTCTGTGGTACCGGTCGGCGCCTCTGTAGCTGCTGCAGTTGTGGCGTTCCCTGCGGAATTCCCTCCGCATGCGGCTAAACTCATAGCCATGGCTGCTGCAAGAACGACTGCTAATGATTTTTTCATTGTAACTCCTCCTCTTGATTTTACTTTTGAATTTATTCATTAATTGGATTAATTAATAAGTTGGTTTTATAATACATTACTTCCAATTTTTTGTCAATATGTTTTTAAAAATCTCTCCGTATATTTTACTTTTCGTCTGTTTGCACAAAAAAAGGTTCCAATTTGTACAAACTCACAAATTGGAACCTTTTTCATTTACGGAAAACTTCGCTGGGAACCTGTCCAAAACCTGGAGCCCGGAAACCGGGCGTCAGGCCTGTCCCTTCTCAAAATACCGCAGCGGATTATTAAATATGTCATTGATTGCCACAATGGCCGCACCGTGGGCCATGGAATCATTGCTGACCACGCTCATGGTAATATTCATATTGGCATATATCTCCGGCAGCACCCGCTGCTTTACATTCTCCTTTACCCGCTCCAGCATAACGGAGGGAACCACATGGGACATTTCATCACCGATTACAATCACCGAGGGGTTAAAGCTGTTGACAATATTTACCACGCCGATGGAAAGCTTATCGCAGGCATCCAAAAAGATCTCCGTGGCCTGACGGTTTTCCTCCCTGACCAGCTGGGATACCTGCCGGAAGGTATACTCCTTCTCAGGGGCCATCACCCGGTTTACCTCCCTGGTAAATGCGATGGAGGAGCAGTAGTTCTCCAGACAGCCGTAATTCCCGCAGGCGCATCTGGGCCCGTCAAAGGAGATGGAGGTATGGCCTATCTCTCCTGCAACGCCGATACAGCCCTTAAGCAGCTCCCCGTTATTGATGATTCCGGCTCCCACGCCCTGGCCTACTGCAATGTATACCACCACACCGTTTTTATAGTCCTCGTCATTGTGCCAGTACTGGGCCAGGGCTCCCGCATTGGCGTCCTGCTCCACGAACACAGGCATTTTAAAAATGTCCTGGAGCGTTTCCCGTATAGGTACTTCATTCCACCCCAGAACCCCTGTCATCAGTTCAATCCTTCCCCGCTTCTCACTGTAAGGTCCCGGAATGGCCATTCCGATGGCGATAATCTTCCTGGATTTCAACGATTTTATCAGCTTCCCTGCATCATTGATAATGGCTTCAAAGGTTATCTTTGGCTGCTGGTTCACGTCCAGTTCCGTTCTCTCCTTATCCAGCAGACGGCCGGACAAATCAAAAACCCCCACGGTGTAATTCTTTCTGGCCAGACGGATAGCCAGCACCCCGAAGTCGTCGTTATTGATGGAAATACCGATGGATCTGCGCCCTTTACTGCCTACCAGGAACCCCACCTCCTTCACCAGACCCCAGTCAATAAAATCGCTGACAATGTTGGTAACTGTGGCCTGCTTCAGCTGGGAGAGATTGGCCAGATGGGCTCTTGCACAGACTCCCTCCTTCCTCAGCAGATTGAGAAGCAGCGTGCGGTTCATGTCCTGAATATTCTCCTGGTTAAATCCCCTTCCTAGTAAATTCATGCCTTTACCTCATTCATTAATTTATTTTAATGAATTAATCCAATTAATACATTTATCATAAGGTGATGAGGGAGGAAAGTCAAGAAAAAGTTTCAACGCCAGGGGGATTTTTACCATATTTACGGGGTCTGCGCCGTCAGGCGCCCTTTGCCCCGCCTGCTATTTCCCGTTGTGCAGCTTCTTTCCGCTGCGGCCGAATTTTTTCTTTTAAAGAAGGGAACCTTGGAGGCCGCAGCCTCTGCCTGTCCGCCCTTCTGATAGGTTCTCAGCGTTTCGTCTAACTGGCGGAAACGCTCCTCCTCCTTCTGGTCGGAAATCTGAAGCAGGTATTCCAGATCCTTACCCATCTTGTCATTGACAAGACAGCTGATATCCTGGCTCAGCTTCTCATTGTTAACCTCCAGGGCCCGTCCGATAATCAGGTTCATAATCTGCTGGAACTGCTCCATCTTCTCCTCTGTGGCAGCCACGGAAAGCCCCTCGTTCTTCACAGCAGTCAGGCCTGTCCCCGGCTCCTCCGTCTTCAGCTCCCTGAGCGCCTTGTCCATATCCCGCTCCAAAATCTCGTCCGTCAGCTGGATCTGGCCTTTTCCGTCTTTTTTCAGCACCTGGTTTAAGGCATGCTTAATCGCCTTCAGCTGATATCCCTTCTCCTTTAAGTTCTTCACCTGCCGAAACAGCCGGATATGTAAATCCGTATAGCAGCGGTGCCCCATCTCGTTACGGGGGATGTCAAGCTCCAGCTCCTCCTCCCAGTACCTCAATACATGGGCCTCCACATCAACCTTTTTGGACGCATCCGATATCAGATAATGTACTTCATCCATAGCCATTCTCTCCTTCACATCTTGGGTGTGCCTGTTAACCTCAGACACTCCGGCATGTCCTGCCTTATTATTATATCTATGCATTGAGAATGGACATTATGCCTGATTCTAAGAAATTTTCTGAAAGAAATGACACGGGGCGCGCTCCCGAGATGCAAAAAGCTTCGCACCTGCCAAAGTGCGAAGCTCATATTTATTCTTGGGTTCCCCCTCCCTGGGGTCTGGCCGCATTCACAAACTTGGTGTACTCCGGCTTCCAGATCAGGGTAACGGTTCCAATCGGGCCGTTACGCTGCTTGGCGATAATCACCTCAGCCTCATTGGGGCGCTCCGTATCCTTGTTGTAATAATCATCACGGTAAAGAAACATAACAACGTCCGCATCCTGCTCAATGGCTCCCGACTCCCTCAAATCCGAAAGCATGGGCCTGTGATCCGTACGGGTTTCGCAGGCGCGGGACAGCTGGGACAGGGCGATGACGGGAGCGTGAAGCTCGCGGGCCAGGGCCTTTAAGGAGCGGGAGATATCTGAAATCTCCTGCTGCCGGTTATCTCCCTCCCCCCTTCCTGCTTCCGCTCATAAGCTGTAAATAATCGATGATAACAATACTTAAGCCGTATTCCAGCTTCATCTTTCTGCATTTGGAGCGCAGCTCCGAGATGGAAATACCCGGCGTGTCGTCAATAATCAGCTTGGAATTGCCGATAACGCCGATTCCCTCCACAACCGCATCCCAGTCTGAATCTGTGAGAGTGCCTGTCCGCAGCTTCTGGGAATCCACGTTGGACTCCATAGACAGCATACGGTTTACCAGCTGCTCCTTGGACATTTCCAGGCTGAATACCATACAGGGCAGGCCCTTGCGCACAGATATGTGATCCACCACGTTAAGCACGAAGGCCGTCTTTCCCATAGAAGGGCGGGCTGCAATCAGCACAAAATCCGAGGGCTGAAATCCGGACAGCTTATAATCCAAATCGATAAAGCCAGAGGGTATTCCCGTAACGGTTCCCTGGTTCTTATAGGCATCCTCGATCTTCTCAAGCACATTGATAGCCACCTGCTTGATGGGCACAAACTCCTGGCCTCCCCTGTTCTGAAGAAGATTAAAGACCGATTTTTCCGTGTCCGCCAGAATATTCTCGAGAGGTTCCTTCCCTGCATAGCAGGTATTGGCGATCTCCTCCGTTGTCCTGATAAGCCTTCTTAAGACTGCTTTCTCACTTACAATGTTGGCATAAGACTTTACATTGGCCGAGGTGGGCACCATCGTGATAATATCCCGGACATAATCCAGGCTGCTCACTTCAGGAGGCACGTCCTTCTCCTTCAGGCGATCCTGAAGGGTCACCAGATCCACAGGCTTGCCTTCATTGAACAGCTCCACCATGGTGTCGAAGATAATGCCGTACTGCTGCTGATAAAAATCACTGCCCGTCACAATCTCCGATGCAGCGATTACAGCCTCCCTGTCCATAAGCATAGAGCCGATCACCGACTGCTCCGCCTCCAGGCTGTGAGGAAGCACCCGTTTCATAAGGCTTCTTCCATATTATAACACTCCTTATATCCTTCTCCGCTCTTGAATCCGGGCCCTTCCCTACGCTTCCACTACCTTTACCGCCAGCTTTGCAGTTACATCCTTGTGAAGCTTCACCGGAACCTCAAAGCTTCCGATGGATTTAATGGGGTCACTGAGCAGGATCTTCTTCTTATCAATCTCAATCCCCAGCTGATCGCCGACGGCCTTGCCAATCTCTTTGCTGGACACGGAACCAAAAGCCCTTCCGCCTTCCCCTGCTTTGATGGACAAAGTGACGGAGGCTTTCTCAATCTTCTCCCCCAGCTCTTTGGCTGCTGCCAGCTGTTCCGCCGCTATCCTTGCATCATTCGCCTTCTGAAGCTTCAAGTCATTCAGGTTTTTGGAGGTCGCCTCCAGGCCCAGTTTCCTGGGCAGGATAAAATTCCTGGCATAACCGTCGTTAACCTTCACAATCTGTCCTTTTTTGCCTAATGCCTTTACATCCTCTAATAATACGATATCCATAATTCCTCTTCCTTTCTCATTCTGTCTGTATTCTGCCTTTAAAAGGCGGTTGAAAAAACCTGGTATCTCCCTCCAGGGCGTGTCCGGGCATTCATTCCAGCCGTCCGAAAGCAATGTTCCCATACGCTCTGGGGTCTGTTTGAAAATTCTGGGACGCACATCTGACGGAAAGCAATTTTCAAACACACCCTAGGAAACCTCGCCCTCCTCCAGCATCTGTCCAATCACTGCCTTTAAGCGCTCCTTGGCCTCCTCAATGGAGACGCCTTCCATCTGGGCCCCTGCAATCGTCCGGTGGCCGCCTCCGCCCAACTTCTCCATCATCACCTGTACATTGACCTCGTCGATGGAACGGGCGCTGAAATAGACGGTTCCATTATACTCGGTCAGCACCACCGAAGCCTTGATGCCCCGGATCTCCAGCAGCTCATTGGCAGCCTGGGCGCCGATGATGGTGGGGCTCTCCAGCCCCTCTGCAGGACACTGGCTGATAGCGAAAGCATCCATATAAACCTCCGCCGCCCTCACTGCCTCGGCCTTGGCCTGATAATCCTTCATGTTCTCCCTGAACAGCTTCCGAACCCTTGTAATATCTGCGCCGTTTCTTCTTAAAAATGCGGCGGCCTCAAAGGTTCGCACTCCCGTCTGGTTTGTAAAATTCTGTGTATCAATCACAATGCCTGCATACATGGCGTCTGCCTCTGCAGGCCGCACCTTGATGCCGTCGGCAATATACTGAAGCACCTCGGCCACCATCTCACAGGCGGAGGAGGCGTAGGGCTCCACATAGGAGAGAACAGCATGGTTGATAATCTCACTGCTGGTTCTGTGGTGATCCAGCACAACCACGGTCTTTACCAGCTGCAGCAGGCTGGGCTCGTCGGTGATACTGGGACGGTTCACGTCCACCACCACAAGCATTGTGCCTGCGTCCGCAAGTTCCGCAGCCTGATGGCCTTTCAGGAACATATCCTCGGGATATTCCCCGCTGCCTGTAAAGCGTTCCATCATAGGGCGCACCGAGGAGGTCACCTCGTTGACCACTATATTCGCCTTCTTATTCATAGAAGCCGCAATGCGGTAGATACCCACTGCAGCGCCGAAGGAATCGATATCCGACAGCCGGTGCCCCATAATCAGCAGCCGGTCCTTGCTCTCCATCAGCTCCCGCAGGGCGTGGGCCTTAACACGGGCCTTAACGCGGGTGGTTTTCTCCATCTGCTGGGCTTTGCCGCCGTAGTAGAGAATTTTCTCCCCGTCTTTCACCACCGCCTGGTCGCCGCCGCGGCCCAGAGCCATGTCGATGGAGGTTCTGGCATAATCATAATTCTGGCAGTAGCTCTCACCGTTCATACCGATGCCGATACTTAAGGTTACGGCCATATCATTGCCGATGTTGACTGTCTTTACATCCTCCAGGATAGAGAATCTCTCCTCCTGAATCCGGGCCATATACTGCTGCTTGATCACGAAGAAATACTTATCCTTCTCCATTTTCTTCACAATCCCGTTGAGTCCCGTAATATATTGCTTATCTTCCGGTCGATAAGGCTGTCAGAAGGGAGCGGCGCACTTCCTCCACGCTTTCCAGCGCCTCGTCGTAGTTGTCCAGATAGATCAGGCCCGCCACCAGCTTCTGATCTGTAATCTGCTGCATATACTTTAAAGTCTGAGTTTCATCCAGCAGGTAGATGGCCGTCACAAAGGAGCCCTGCCCCTCCAGCCCGTTATCCCGGGCCGCGGAATCCAGCCCTTCCACAGCCACCTCTTTCAGATCGACCCTGAATTTGCGTTCTCCAAAGGAGCTGTGAATGCTCACAAGTTCCCCTCCGGTAGCCAGCATCTCCCTGGTTATCTCAGGGAACATGGCCGTGATATTTCTGGCTGCAGTTTTATCCTCCTCCCATACAGCGGCAAACTCCCGGTTCATCCAAAGAAGATATCCGGATCCGTCGGCCACCGCATAGGGCATCAGCATCTCCTCCATCAGGTTCTGGCGGCTCTGATCATAGGCTGAGGAAAATTCTATCAGCCCTGCCAGTATCCCTCTCCGTCTGGAAAAATACAGCCACATGGCAATCCCAATATAAATAATTGTGAACACCGACACAATAATTCCGGCCTTCACCGAAACTGCTCCTACTATAGCAGTCAATATAATCAAAAGGACCGACAAAAACAGCGGCCATTGCAGATACACCTTAAACGTGCCCCGCACCTTTCCCTTATCTTTCATAGTCCTCCTCCAATAGTATCTAAAACTAACGTATGCCTATCTTGTGAATTATACCATATTCAACGTCATTCGTCCACGGAAAATACAGGGGGAGGCCTGCTGCCGGGATGGGGGCTCATCTGTTCTAAATTAAAAAATGAACATTTCCATACATTTTGTTGATATTTTTATAACTATATGATAAACTTCCTTATGTATTGTTTTACAAAAATAACCAAGGAGGAAATATGTATGAAACAGCGCAATATTGTGGTTTGCATCCTGTTGACACTTGTGACCTGCGGCCTGTATGGAATTTACTGGATAGTCGTGCTCAATGACAACACCAATGCACTCTCCGGAAGGAACGGAACAAGCGGAGGACTGGTTGTTCTGTTTACGCTGATTACCTGCGGCATCTATGGATTTTACTGGATGTATCAGATGGGTACTGCAGTGGAGACGCTCCACGACCAGCATGGAGAGCCAAGGGGAAGCGCTCCGATTATCTACCTGCTTCTCAGCATCTTCGGTCTGAGCATCGTCTCTTACTGCCTGCTCCAGAACGAACTGAACAAATATCTTCCCAATGCATAAGCGTTTTCGTACTTTATGTATAAGGACAGGCGGGCTTTTCGGAGCCGGCCTGTTTTATGCATTTTCTCTGTTTTTCAGCGGGCAGGCCCCTGATTCCCTGCCTGTTTCACGAAATTACCGGGCTTTACTGTCCCGGCTGCGGCGTCAGCCGTATGTGCCTGTCCCTTCTGCGCCTGGATTTCAAATCGGCGCTGAAAGCCAACAGCGCCATTATGCTGCTTTTACCTGTGGGAACCGTAATTGCCTTTCAGATGGCTGTGAGGTACGTCAGAGAGGGGAAAACCCAGCCCGGCCCAATTCAGACTGTAATCCTTTCTCTTATGATCGTCCTTCTTCTTATATTCGGCGCGCTCCGCAATCTGCCTGCCTTTACCTGCCTGGCCCCCTGACCCTCCAAATCCTTGCTGCCACGCCCTTCTTCTCTGTGTCCGGAGCCAAAAAAATCCCCAAACCTCTTGATTTTTCACTGGTCCTATGGTATTATAATCACTGCTTGTCAACAATAAACAGGGGCGAATTCCCGAGTGGCCAAAGGGGACAGACTGTAAATCTGCTGCTAATAGCTTCGGTGGTTCGAATCCACCTTCGCCCACTTGCGTATCAATTACAGCTTAAGGACATCAGTGCTGCGCGCGTAAAGGTCCTGGTTTTCAGCCGCGATACGCATTTAAGTATATCTGTGCCTATGCGGGTGTGGTGGAATAGGCAGACACAAGGGACTTAAAATCCCTCGGTAGCGATACCGTGCCGGTTCAAGTCCGGCCACCCGCAGTATTTTATTATGAAAAAAAGCAGATTCCCCAACCATCCGCTGTGATGAGGAATCTGCTTTTTCTTCATATAACGCCTCTTACATGTTTCTGCCCGCCTTTAAGTATTCATTTTATATTCGCCGGACAGAGCCCCGCTTCTGCCCTGCTCATGGTATTCCTTCTCTGTATTCACACCCCATACGTTTTCCTTGGTTTTCTTACCGGATATAATGTTGGCCACCGCCTCCATAGCCGTAGCCATGGAGTGGTCCATATTGTTATACCGGTGCTGGCCGTTCCTGCCTATGCAGTACAGATTCTCAAAACCGTCCAGCCATGTCCTCAGCGTTGGGATATCTTTATAGGTATCAAAATAGGCCGGATATGCCTTCTTCACCTTCTCAACATGGAAGTCCAGCACAGCTTTGCCGCTTTCCAGCACTCCCATCTGCACCAGCTCCTTTGACGCCAAACCGGCCCATTGGTCATCCGGCAGATTCCAGTACGGATCCCCTTCGTCACAGAAATACTCCAGGCCTATCCACACCTTGTGTTCAGCGTCGGAAACCATATAGGGCGACCAGTTGTTGAATATCTGAATCCGGCCCATTTTTATTCCGGCGTCCTGGACATAGATCCAGCAGTCCGGCACCAGCCGGTTGAGGGTGGGTATCCTTGTATTATTCCTCAGGGCCAGTTCTTCCACCAGCACTCCCACCGTGACAAAATCCCGGTACGGCAGACCCCGGGCCACCGTTTTTATATGTTCCGGCACCGTTTTGCCCATGGAATCCAGCAGGTCAGTTAAGGGCATGGAGGACAGCAGGATATCCGCCCCCAGCTTCTCTCTGCTTTTGTCCCCCCGGACAAATCCCACGCCGCACACCATGTTGTCTCTGCACAGAATTTCGTCCACCCCGGCTCCCCTGACGATTTTTCCGCCCCGCTCCACAATCTCTGCTGCGGCAAGCTCCCACAGCTGACCCGGTCCGTACTTTGGATACAGAAATTCTTCGATGAGGGAGGTTTCCACATCCCTGTTTTTTCCATGGGGCAGCATCTTGGAAAGGCAGTCCTTTAAGAGGGCCCTTATGGACAGCCCCTTCACTCTTTGAGCCCCCCAGTCCGGCGATATGTCCTTGGGACTCCTCCCCCAAAGCTTTTGGGTGTAGCTCTGAAAGAACATGGAATAGAGCACTCTGCCAAAGCGGTTAATATAGAAGTTCTCCAGGGAATCCTCAGGAAGAGATTTTACGCAGGACGCCAGATAGCTGCATCCCGCCTTTACGGTCTGGACTAATCCCATATTTATAATAGTCCCGGGCTTCAGCGATACGGGATAGTCGAAAAATTTTTCTTGTAATAGATCCTGGAAACCCGCTGTCTCAGAAGCAGCACCCGATCCTCCGACTCCGGGTCAGGTCCTTTTTCCGGCAGCTCCTTCTCCCGTCCCAGACGCTTGTCATCATAGGCCGGCTTACCCTGGAGAGGCATCATTTCCTCCCACCATTTCATAATCCGCCCGTCCTTTGAAAAGAAACGGTGCCCTCCGATGTCCATCTTATTTCCCTTGTAATCCACTGTTCTGGACAGGCCGCCGATACTGCCGCTCTCCTCCAGAACTACCACTTCAAACCCTTCTCCCCCGGTCCTCAATAGTTCCAGGGCAGCTGTGAGCCCCGCAGGCCCCGCTCCGATAATAACCGCCTTTTTCTTCATCTCTCGTCCCCTTAGTTATCTCTTTTCGTACAGACAGTACTCCTCATCCTCGTATACTTCCCGGTATTCCCCATCATGCTTTAAGCTGAATCTGAGAGGCGCGTCGCTCTCCACAAGAAGGTGGGTAAACTGGTATTTCTCCACAAAGTCTTTGTAATCTGCCTTTCCTTCCGCTATCTTTACAAATTCTGAAATAATGTCCTCTTTCTTATTAATCTTTTCTAAAAAGACCTCCGCCCTTGGGTCGATGTAACAGCGGTATCCGAGATACTCCAGATACCCTCCCGTATTATAATCCGTGTAGAGGACGGTACCCTCCCTGTCCACATTTTCTGTCATATATTCCGTTACTCCCGCCAGATGATCGGTGGTGTTCATGTAGGGATTCCATACCCAGGCTAAAGTCACCTTCGCCGCGCATATTAAAACGATGCAAAAGACGGCGGTATTCACGACCATTTTTTTCTTCCACAGAGGGTCCTCTATAAAGGAGAGCAGCTTCTTATCCCCCATCCTCCCTGCAAACACCAGAGGCAGAACCAGAAGGAAAAGGCCTGCATGGCGCACAGCGGAGGCGGCCATATAGCCGGTTCCAAGAACTAAAAGAAAATGTGAAATTCTGATCCTCCGGCCTTTGGTGGCATAAAAAAGCAGGCCGGTGAGAAACAGTACGCTAAAGTAAACCATTCCGATTAAATTTGTTATTTTCACAGGATTCATTTCTGATATAAAGGTTAGCTCAGGGCCATAGGAGCGGAAGGTATAAAGCAAGCCGTCTATGCCGTAAGGATTTACAAGGGCCGCCGCTGCCATCCATACTGCTGAAAGAAGCAAAGGGAGCTTCTCATATCTCCTGTCCTTAAAATCCAGCAGATAGGGCACCATAAAAGCAAGCATCATAGGCCACATGGCCGTATGAAAATTAATCTGCAGAACCGAGAGGAGGGGCAGCCATAAAAGCCACCTCTTCCTGCCGCTCTGCGCGTAGTTTTCCTGAACCCAAAGCTGGACCGTCAGCAAAAAAAAGCTGAAAATCCAGGGTCTGGGCCTCTCAAATCCCGTAATCCAAACGAGAATAAGATAAACCCACAGAATAAGAGAAGACAGTATCCGTTTCCCCCCGGAAACAAGAATGCAGATCCGATATAAAACCCAGGTCTGAAGGGCGTGGACAAGGTTCACCAAAACCATAAGGCCTATAAAACCGGCTTTTTCATATAGGAGCCAGAACACTGCACAGGTCAGCCACTGCTGCATCTGAAAGGCAAGATCCTGATGAATGGTAAAGGGTTCCCTTCCGGGAAGTCCGTGAGCCAGCAGGTAACGCCCGCTGTTCAGCAAAAACCATATGTCGTTTGATATGCTGCCCACCAGGGCAAAGGATAGAGCGACAAGCGCCGCCGCGCACCATAATTCCGTATTTCGCAGCCTTTTCTTCAATTCTGCCGTATCCATGTTCCCTCCTAATCATCCTCTCCCCACACCTCATACGGCCCCCCGTTATAAGGGTCGCTGATACCCATATGCTGTATGTGGTCTTCCGTAACCCGGACAGGAATCTCGTTGATGCCGATGATAAAAGCAAACATACAGTGGTAGGTGTCCTGCAGCTCAATCTTTGTCTCTATTGTTACGACCCAGTCCAACATCATCTCGAGTTTCCTGTGGATCTCACTGTGGACAAGATTATCTGAGGAATATCCCAAATTTGTCAGAGTCGTATCCAGGGATTCGTCGAAAACAGCGGTATAGTCTCCGGTATAAACGTAATAGGGCAGCATCAGGGAAATCTCGTCGTTTGCAGTATCGGCGGCCGCTTCAGCCTCCGGTAACTGTTATAGTACAATCCCATATCCATCATCAGAGCCATGAGCATGATAGTCAGTATCACACCGAAGGCTCCCAGTATCATAGCGTTGCCTTTCTCCTCATAAAACAGAACTCTGGATTTCTTAATGTTCATTTTCTCTCCTATCGCCTTAGTTGGACAACCACAGGGGCGGCGTACTGTATGTATAGCGGTCCGTTGCCTCCAGCATCACGGAATCATCTCCGGGCGGGCAGAACAGCATCTTTCCAATAAACGTCAGAGGTTTGTATTCATAGGATATGTCCACCGTAATATCCGCAAAATAAAATTCCGTCCGCGGATTCTCACGCTCCGCCTTCCACCCGGAACCGCCTCCCGCAGGGATGTGAAGGCGTCCACGTTGATGAACCACCCTCCCCGAATCTTATAATCGATTTTATCCTGATCCAGAATCGTGCGGACATTATTCAGCCGGCTTTCAAAGTTGGCAGCCGTATCCCAGCAGATATAAAAGTACTCGCTTCCAATAAAACCCTCCCCTGGATCTGAAAGCGCATACCATCCGTCATAATCGTCAAAACTCCACTCGGCCTTTTCCTCATCCGACATCCAGGAGGGCTTGCGGCGGCCGGATTCCGTATGCCAATCGCCCCACTTCCAGCTCAGTGTAAAAGGAGTCATCAGATTATATCCCAGCTCTCTGGAATAATGGATCAGCTCATACCGGCTTGTGTAGTACCATCCAAACTCCATGCTGGCCATTATAATCGTCAGCAGCAGGGGGAGCACAAGGGCAAATTCCACCAGGGCCTGTCCCCGCTCTTTACTGAAGAATCGGAATTTAATCACTGTCCTCTCCCCCATCCTGTTCATCCCTCCATTTTATACTTTCATTCTCCAATGCACGAGTGGCCATTGCATTGGCCGTCAGTGTCAGATGGTTATCCGTATCCTGAAAAAGCATTTTTCCGAAACCAGTCAGATAGGGTACGTCGTAGGATATCTCCATACTGGACCGCATAATGTCAAAGTACATGGGAACCTCCCAGTACTTGTGCTGATTCACTTTGTATACATATTCGGAATACTCATATGTCTTTTGTTCAACGGCAACCTTTACCCTTAAACTGCTGTCGTCATAGCGGCTGAAATTTCTTCTCACGTACTTTTCCACATACTCAGTAGCCGCCAGATCATCCGTCTTGCTGTTGGCATGTACCGCCACCTGCGCCATATTGTCAAAACTTATGCGGTTGTAAATCATCCAGCCCATCTCAATGACCGCCATAAGTATCAGAATCAGGACCGGAAGGACCAGGGCGCTCTCCACCAGGCTCTGCCCCCACTCCTCCTGCAATTTTCGTCCCATCATATCCTCATCTCCTCAAGCCTGCTGCACATAAACCCTTTTACCGGTACAGAAATTCTCCCGTCTTTTCATCAATATCATACCAGTCGGCAAAGCTGAGCTTAAAAAGACGCTTCTCCATTCCCTCTATGCTTTTATGCTGCTGGATGATATGCTGGTATACTCCTGCATTGCGCAGATCGCCCACCATCAGGCTCCCTCCAGGTAGCCGTCCCTTACCACCAGCCTGGTATAACCGTCCTTCTGCCGGTTTACGGTAATATCATATACCTGGGGATCTGCGTTTACCTTGCCGAGAGACACCATGGTTATCCCATAAAAATTCACGGAATTTTTCTCCAGAAACCGCTGGGGGCGCACATCGGGGACGCCGCACATATTCCGGGCCGCAATCTGTCCCATGGCCCGGGCGTCGGGCCAGATTCCCGACAGGCCGGTCACATCCCCCGCTCCGTAGATTCCCGGCACGTTGGTCTCCATATAGTTGTCAATCTCCAGCCCCTTGTTCACCTGAATTCCCGTCTTTCTCAAATAATGGCTCAAAACCGTCTGGATATGGTAATTCATGTGAAGGGCCTGGATAGCGAGCCCGCCAGAAATTCCATACGTGGTTTAACGCTGGTTGCCACCACCACGAAATCACAGGGTATTTCCCTTCCGTCATCCAGCGCCACAGACTCGATGCAATCCTCCAGGTTGATGGAGGAGTTTCTCACGCAACGCCGGTTATAATTTCGCATCCCGCATCCCTGAATGCTTTGGCATAAAGATCGGAAACGTAATCGTCGGTCTGAAGGGGCATCAAACGTTTCTCCTTCTCCAGAAGCGTCACCAGCGCGCCGCGCCGGGCCAGACCATATGCCACGTCCAGTCCCAGAATTCCGCCTCCCACGATGATAACCCGCTTTCCGAAGCGATCCGTGGCTTTCGTAATCTGCTCCACATCCCTGACATTTCGGAAACCAAAAACATTCTTTCCGTCCCGGAAGTTGGGAATCGGAGGCATAAAATACTCGGAACCGGAAGCGATGAGAAGCTTTTCATAGGGAAGTTCCGACTCATCCTCCAGAACCAGAACGCGGTGTTCCTCATCCACCTGGACAACCTCGGCCCCGCCGATCCATTTGATATTGTTTTTTTCAAAAAAGTTCTGACTCTCAAACTCCAGGGAATCCAGAGTCCTCTCACCGCTGAGGAGCTTGTGGAGCATACACCGGGAATATAACTTCTCATCTTCGGAAACCACAACAATCTCCCGATCCGGCTGCAGCCGGCGGATGGTTTCCGCTGCAGCCAGCCCTGCGGCGCTGCACCCGATAATCACATAAGCGGCCATAATTATTCAACCTCCTTTATGGTGATCGCCTTCGTAGGGCAGGCGCGCACGCATGCCTGTTCCTTGTCCTCCGTATCCTGACAGAATGTACAGCGCACAACCGCCTTTCTTTCCTCATCGGGCATAGGATGCCCGTAACGGCACATCATAACGCACATGAAGCATGCGGCGCATTGTTCCCTGTCATATTCTATAAGACCTGTCTCCTCATTCTTGCACAGGGCTCCGCTCATACAGGTTTTTACGCAGTCCGGGTCGTCGCAGCTGCGGCAGAATACGGGATAATATTTTCCGTCTTTCTGATAAATATAATTCCGGGGAAGATTGCTCCGGCTGCTCATATTTAAGGAGAATACGGAGGCTCCCCCCGGGCGGTGCGCGTTCATACAGGCTGCCGAGCAGTTGAGACAACCAACACATTTTGACGCTTCAATCATAATGCGTTTTTTCATATACCCAGCTCTCCTCTTTTCTTCAGAATGATTGCTTCCAGCTCTTTTGCCGCCTCCACGCCGTCAGGATTCACGATTACCCTCCCTCCGGTGAGTCCTTCCATATCCTCCGTCAGAGTTTTTGTAACCACAGAGCTGCCGGTAATAAAGGGAGGGGTGCCCAGATGGACCGTAAGCCCCAGGGCCAAACCGTAAGCGCCGTCTGCCAGCGCCTGCTCCTCCAGCCACTGGGCTGCCGAAAGCACCAGCGGAAGCTGCGGGATATCCACCTTCAGCGCCTCGGCCAGCTCTACCGCCACCAGCTCCAGACGGCCGATAGCCAGACAGGAACCGAAATTCAGCACCGGAGGGATGTTCAAATCCCTGCATACCTCCCGAAGAGAGCTTCCCGCCATATCGGCGGCCTCCGGCAATGTAAGCCCTATATTTGACAGGCCTCCCGAGGTACAGCCTGCGGTTAAAACCAAAATGTCCTTCTTTATCAGCTCCCTGGTGAGAGTGGCCGTAAGGGTGTCGTGTCCATAGGACACGCTGGAACATCCCACAACCCCTGCTATCCCCTTGATGGCCCCTGATTTTATCAGATTCAAAAGGGGTTCCCAGCTGTCTCCTAGAGCGGATTTCAGAGAAAGCTCGCTGATACCGGCGATTCCCCCGTCATTTCCATGACTCTCCAGAGGCCGCAGCTGAACCTTGGAACGCCTTCTGCCGTATGTTTCCAAGACCTTCTCAAGAATCAGCTCAGCCTGGCTCTCCCCTTTGTCATAGTCGTACTTTACCAACAGGGCCCCTTCCTTCTTGGCCACCTCGTCCAGGCATATGAGACAGATGTCCGTCTCCCTGCATATTTCCTCGATCCCGGGAAGGTGCAGTTAAACTCGGAAACCACCCCGTCCACGGCTCCCGTAGCCAGTGCCGCCTCGCTGACAAAATTATTGCCCACATGGCCTGCATATACCTGTCCATAGGAGTTCTGCCGGGACTGCATATCCTGGCCCACACAGGTACAGCCGATAATACGGAACCCCTTTGCTCCCGCCTGAACAGCCTTCAGCCGCATATCGCTGCTCTCCATCTTCCGGGCAAGACTGCGGTACAGGCTCTCCTGATGCCCCGTTACCATAATATTAATGTAATCGGGATTGATAACATGAAAACCAGACTCTCCTCTGTGGATAGCCGGCTGTCCGATGAGGATGTCATTAATCAGATTTGTCAAAAGCAGCCCGTACATGCCGGTGGAAATGCCCAGCCGGAGGCAATGCAGCAGCATATCGGTACAGTCGCTGGACAGGTTTGTGGAGGTCTTGACAATTCCGTCCAAAATCTCCGATTTGGCGCCGCCCGGTACGATTCCAAGCTTTTCCCACAGACTGTAGCGCTTTTCCAGCGCCAGCTTTTTTAACAGCTCCATAGGTTCGTCGGAATCCCGGAGAAGATCCATGCGGATGGCCTCCGCAATCTCATAGGCCGTCTGGTGAACATCCCCTCAAAGGAATTTCCAAAAGTCCGGCCAGGCGCTTCACCGCTTCCGTACTTCCCAGCTCTCCCTTGCTCCTGGCCGCTTTCTTAAGATTTTTCACACTGTTTTCCACCACATGTATGTAACAGCCGGAACCGGCCGCCACGGCCCGCAGAAAATTTCGGCATACGATGGTGTCCGCATCCGCCCCGCAGACTCCTCTGGGCCTGTCGGCCATAATACGACAGGGACCGTTGGAGCACAGACGGCAGCAGATACCCTGCAATCCAAAGCCGCACTTAACCTCCTGATTCTCCACTCTGTGAAAGGATGTCTCGTAGGGAAGCCCCCTTACAAAATTCTCCAGTTTTTTATCGCAACTTTCGCATATCGTGCAGTCGTTGTACATTTCACCCTCCTGTTTTCCGCTACAGAACCTCGGACTCTATCACAATGTCTTGTTTTTCGTCATCCGGTTTAGAGCCATCTTGCCCGGAATTCTCGGCGCCGCCCTCGGTAATTCGTTTCGATACCATCTCGGCCCGCTGCAGCAGCTCTTTCATTTTCTGCCGGCTGCTGTCCTCAAAATCCTCCGTCCGGTTTTTCTCAGCATTTAACTGCGCCTCTCCCTGCTTGTCCTCCGGGACGGAGGTCTGTATACGGATAATTTTGTTATTCTCCAAATCCCTGTTGCGGCGCTGCAGTTCCGCCAGCTCCTTCCGGGCATTCTCCAGCTCGTCCCTGACAGTTTGAAGCTGTTCCTCCAGTTTGCCCGTCTGCTCCATCATCTCCACGTATGCAGACTCGTGCTCCAGCTTCTCTTTTTTCACAGTCATCAGCTGCTGCCTGTATTCCTTTATCTGCTGTCTGAGCTTTGTATTTTCCTCTTCCTTCCGCTCATACTGCTCCATAATCTCGGCGATAACCTGGCCGGCAGACGCCATCTCCTGATCCAGCGACTGGTTTTCCTTCTGAAGGCGCTGGTATTTTCTCCGGGCGTCTCTCAGCTCGATTCTGCTCTTCTCATATTTTTCCGACATGCGTGCCAGTTCCTCTGCGATGGTGTTCATGCTGTGAAGCTGTTCTTCCAGATTTTTCTGCTCATCCTCCATAACCTCGCAGTACCTGGTCATCTCCTCCAGCTGCACCATCATGCGCTTTATAGATTCCCCCTCGGGGAGCGGGCCTTCGGCAGCCGACTGAACTTTTTTAAGCTCCTCGAACTGGCTGGTGAGCCTGCTGTACTCCTCCTTCAGCTTCTCCCGCTCGTCTGCGCTCACCTTTAATTCCTGAAGGGCCTTCTCGTGCTCGGCCAGCAGTTTTTCGTACTCCTCTTTTCCCCTGGCAGGCTCACCGCTTTCCTGCTCCGCCTTTAAGATCTCATATTGGCGGGCAAGCTTCTCATACTCCCGCCTCAGGTTTTCCCTCTCTCTTCCCGTTACTCTCAGCTCCTGAAGCGTTCTGTCATGCTCGGTCAGAAGCTCCTCATACTCCTGCTTTTAAGAGCCGTCTCCCTGTTTTTCTCCAGCTCTTCATGAAGCTGCCTTTTTAAACCGCCCGCTCGCTGCAGACCCGCTCCCGCTCCGCAGTCAGCTCTTTCAGCTGAAAGTCAAAGCTCTCCTGCATCATGGAAACCATCTCTTTGTAAGTATTGATAATTTCCTGAACCTTTTTCTTGGAATAACCGCCAAACACGGTGGTCTTTAATTGCTCCTCCACATTTTCTTTGTCGAACTGCTGCCGGAACAAAGTGAATTCATCCCTCCTGTCCTGGTCTTCCGCCGCTTTCTGTCTATACTCTTCCATGATGAGCCTCCTCTCTTAATCCCAGCGCTCCACTTCCAGTTTCATGCCTATGTGAATGCGTTCACCGTCCGAAACACCTAATTCAAGCACATGCGCCGCTTTTCTATAAATTCGCCCGCATCTCCAGGGCACAAGAATCTCTTTCTCAATCACCTGGTACTCTTTGTCCAGGTAGACAACACAGATAGGAAAACGCATAAAGCAGGTGTGCACGCTTCCCGTCTTTTTCAGAAGCAGCCCCTGTCCGGGAGCAAGAGACTGCCTTCCCATCAGCCCCAAAAACCTGCTCCAGAAGCTGTCTGCAAGCTCAGCATTGCCCACCAGCGCCTTCCCGCTGTCTTTATCCTTTATGACATAACCCATGCGCCCTCCTTATAACAATGCTCCCATTATCCGCGGTATTGACGGAGCCATGAGTATAATCAGCAGTACCGGAAATATCAATACTCCCATAGGAAGAAGCATCTTGATGGGCACCTTCTGAGCCCTTTCCTCCGTTCTCATCCGCTTGGAGTCCCGGGCCTCCTGGGCCTGAGTCACCAATATGTTCTTCAGGGAGATACCCATCTCGTCAGCCTGGATTACCGCGCTGGTAAAGGTCCTCACCTCATCCATCCCGCACCGGTCCGCCATATCCTCCAGGGCCGCCCTTCGGGTTCTGCCCAGGGCCATAGCCCGGCCTGCGTAGACGATTTCCTCCACCAGGGTTCCCTCACATTGCTCCGCAATATACTGAAAAGCCTGGTTAAAGCTCAGTCCGGCTTCCACGCTGATGCTTAAAAGGTCCAGTATCTCCGGCATCTGGTTGAGAATCTGTTCTTTTCGCCAGGTCACCCTCCGGCTGAAAAACAGGCGGAAAACCGTATATCCTGCATACAGTCCCAAAGCGGCGGGAAACAGCCTTCCCTTCCCGAACACAACTCCCAGATATAAGCCCAGGCTGCGCCGCCCAGCACCGCCAGAATCTGCATTACCATATATTCCTCAGCCTGGAGATTGAGCCTGCCTGAACCATGAGAATCCGTATCCGCTCGTTCTCCTTATGACTGATGGGAATCACGGAACCTACGGTTGCCACCAGACGGCCAAATATAGCTTTCCCGCCCTTCCCAGCAGAGAGCCTTCCCCATCTTCGGACCGCCCGGGCCTCCTTGTTCCCCCATGTCCGCTATCTTATCCAGCTGAGCCTCAAGACTGCGGCGCTTCTTGCCGACAAGCGCCATTGAAAGCACCTGCAGGACAAAGATCCCCGTTCCCGCAGCAGCAATTAAAATCCACATCTCAGAACGTCCCTTTCCTGACCGGATGAGTCTCATTCCACTCACTCTCGGTCACAAGCCTCCATCTGTGTTCCCCCAGATTCTTGTCCCACGTAATATCCGCATACCGCCATTGCCCGTCTATAAGAACCCGGTTCCAAACATGGTTATCACCGTATATGAGCTCACAATCCATCCCCAGGTTTTGGCAGAGGGTGCGGAACATTTCCGCATAACCGACGCATATGGTTTTGCCTGTAGCCAAAGCCGTATACATGGATTTGCTCTGCAGCGTATAATCATATTCCATGTGATTGTATATCCAATCATAAGCGGCCTCGGCCCTGGCTCTCTGATCTGCGGAAACGGCGGCAATGGCGTCGGACACCTCTCTGAGAGCCGTCTCCACCTGCCTGTGCTGAGACGCCGCCAGCCTGGCGTCCTCCACCGATATGCGCAGCTCATAATTGGAGGGCTGGTCAGGCCAGGAGCGTAAAGCCACTTTGACCGGCTCCTCGCCCCAATATCCATACCGGTAAAAATAGGCCGAAAACCGTTTGGCTTCGTCCACAGATGCAAATGATATCCCGGTATCCACCATCAATCCCTTTTCCGTCTCAGACTCCATCTTCTGTATGATGGTCTGGGCATACTGTGGAAAAGCTGCTTCCTCCCCCCAGGCGGTTCCCGGCAGAAGAATCATACTGCCTATAAAAACTGCCGCCATAAGACTTATTTTTTTCATTAGCAGGGCCCCCTTTTTTAGTCGATTCGTATGTTAACAATTTTATATATGACATAAAAACCTGCAATCTCCATACAGGCCGCCAGTCCCAAAGCTTTGTAGCCAAAACTGGTGGTAAAAAAAGTGCCTGTATACTCTGGATTGATAACCGTCATTATCCCCAGAGTTATCAGAGGAAGCCCTCCTAAAACCATCCCCGACATCCGCCCCTGAGCCGTCAGCGTTTTTAAGTTTTTTCGGATGCGGTTCCTGTCTTTAATGGTTTCCGACACGTTGTCGATAATCTCCGAAAGGTTTCCCCCCACCCTCTGCTGAATCCGGATCGCCGTGGTGACAAGGTCCAGATCCTTATTTTCCATCCGTATGGCCACAGCCGTCAGGGCATCCTGGAGCGTGGCTCCGTAATTCATCTCCATGACCGCCATACGAAATTCCTGGGCAATGGGCTCCGGCATATCGGAAGCAATACGTCCGATGGACTGCTGAATGGAAAAGCCGCTGCGCAGGCAATTTCCCAGAATCATCAGCGCATCGCCCAGCTGAGAGGAAAATTGTTCCAGCCGTCTTTTTCTGATAATCCGGACTGCCAAAGGCGGAACCAGCGCTGCTCCCGCCAAAAGAATCCCGGATACGGCCACATTCCTGGTACTTACATAGCACCCCAGGGGAAGAATGGCAGCTGCGGCTATCCAAATTCCCAGATACTCCAGAGAACTGACAGCGATTCCGGCTCCATCCAGCTCCTTTTGTATTCGTCCCAACATATTAAAGCCCTTCGTCTGCCGGCGCTGTCTTTTCTCCTTTACGTCCATCCGGAGAAACCCTTCTTCCTGCTTCCCCATAGCCTGAATCCGCTCCAGACGAATCTTCAGCATCTCCTGCTTCCGGAATACCACCTTGCCTGAAAAAATACAATTGCAAATACGTATATGCCGAACAGGCCCGCCGCCATTATTTCATTCATACTGCGCCCCCCTATATGAACCAGGAATCCGCACATGTATGCCGCGGTCCTCCATCTTCCCAATTACTTTAGGCCGTATGCCGGTAAACTGGAATTTTCCCATAACCTTTCCGGCAGAGTCATAGCCGTCGATAACAAAGTGGTACAGGGTCTGCAGGGTCACAACCTCGCCTTCCATTCCAACCACCTCGGAGATCTCCACAATCTTCCTGCTTCCGTCCTTTAACCTGGACTGGTTGACAATAATATCAATAGCCGAGGCAATCTGTTCCCTGATAGCCCGCACCGGAAGCTCCATTCCCGCCATAAGCACCATAGTCTCCAGTCTGGCGATTAAATCTCTGGAGGAATTTGCATGGGCCGTCGTCATGGAACCGTCATGGCCTGTGTTGAGGGCCTGAAGCATATCCAGGGTTTCACCGGAACGGCACTCTCCAACGATAATGCGGTCCGGCCTCATACGCAGAGAGTTCCGCACCAGATCCCGGATGGAGATTCTTCCGCTTCCCTCCGCATTGGCCGGTCTGCTCTCCAGGGTAATGGTATGCCTCTGACTCAACTGAAGCTCCGCCGAATCCTCGATGGTCACAATGCGCTCATCCTCGGGTATGAATCCCGACAGAATATTCAGAAGGGTGGTTTTACCGCTTCCGGTTCCTCCGCAGACTATGATGTTGGCCTTAGCCTTTACGCAGGCGTCCAGAAATCCCAGCATTCCGAAGGAGGCGGAGCCAAAGTCTATCAGGTTTTCCGCCCTCAGTGGCACTTTGGAGAATTTACGTATGGTAATGGTGGGCCCGCTTAAAGCCAGGGGAGGAATGATTGCGTTCACACGGGAGCCGTCTTTCAGCCTGGCGTCCACCATGGGACTGGCCTCGTCGCAGCGCCGGCCGATGGGAGTTACGATGCGGTTTACAAGATCCAACACATGCTTGTCATCCCGCAGTTTGATGTCCGTAAGCTCCAGCCTTCCCTTTCTCTCCACGTAGATGCTGTAAGGCCCGTTCACCATCACCTCGGAGATGCTGTCGTCCTTCAGCAGCCGCTCCAGAGGACCCAGCCCCGCAGCTTCATCCACAATCTGTTCTATGAGCTGACGCTGGGTGGGCTTGGGTATGTCCTCCCCCTTTTCCTCCACAAGCTTGGTGACCAGCTCCTTCAGGCTCTGGCCTTCCGTCTCGCCGGCGTTTTTCACCAGCTCCCCGTGAATGCTCTCCTTAAAGGATTCATACTGGTCGTAATAAACCATCTCTTCCAGCTTTACGTCCTTCTCATAGGCCGCCTTGACCATCTTCGCCTGTTCCAGGCGCTCCAAAAGCCCCATCTGGCTCACCCTCTACTTTCTTTTGTTTTTTCTTGACATTTTCCGGCCCCTCTCTTTCGATCCCCTCACCGTCACAAAGCCCTGTTCAACCAGCCCCGCGGCTTTCCCGTAATCGGAAGAAATCCGGCTTTTGGAAACCGCAAGCACCACCGGCATTCCCTGGTTCAGACAGGACGCCATAAGCTTTTCATCCCGGGAGATCGTCACATCGATCTTTCGTCCCAGAACACGCTCCACATCCCCAAGGCCGATACTGCTTTTCCCGACGCCTCCATCAGCGCCACCTTGATTTTGGACTCAATGTTGAGAGATTGGAGGAGCAGAAACGCCTTCTTCGTATTCTTCAGCGTACACAGATCCGGCTGGGTCACAAACAAAATACGGCTGCAGATATCCAGAAGGGCCAGATTTACGTCGTTAAATCCCACCGCCCCGTCTATGATAATATAATCGTAATAATTCCTGAGTACGGAAATTACTTTGTCGATATTCTTTCCGCCGATAATATCTGCGTACTCCGGACTTTTGGGGCCAAAGAGCACCCGGAGGCCGGACTGATGGTAGGCGAGAAAGGTGTTGACCGTGTCCAGGGTTGGGTTTCTCTGTTCCTGAAGAAGCTCCGCCATCGTCTCCTTAGGCTCCATTCCAAGAAAGAGCCCCGTATCTCCATACTGCAGGTTGCAGTCGATGAGAATAACCTTCCGCTTGGACATTGCCAGCCTGGTAGCCAGATTTACAGCCAGGGCGGTCTTTCCGATACCGCCCTTGGCTCCAAACACAAAGAGCACCTCCGTCTTGGGGCGGCCCAGGTTCTCCCCGCTGATATTTTCCTGTCTGGATCGCTCGCTGATACAGCATTCCTTCAGCATGCTTACCAGAATGCCGCTTTCGGGAACAGGGGAGATGATCCTCCTGACGCCGTTCTCCATAGCCCGTCCGTACAGCTCCATGTCCGCATCGCCTGTCAGGAGAACAATGACGCACATAGGGTAAAGGATATAGACCTGCTGACAGAACATTTGCATTTTTCTGTCATAGACGCCGGTTATGAGAAGGAGTTCCGGCTTTTCCCGATCCAGGGCCTCGATTCCGCCGGATATATCGTTTATCCTTCCGCAGATATCAATCTCCGTATTTTCCAGCAGATATTCCAACCGGGTGGTCTCCTCCATACCCGCTCCTGCCACAATTGTTCTTATCTTCATCGCTCTTTACTCCTCAGTCTCATTTTGGGAAGCTTCCGCCTCCTGTTCGGACGGCCGCAGCGTCAGTCGTATATTCCCGCCATACTCCTGGCGGCATAGGTGTAATGTTCAACATCCATCGCCTCCCCACGGGTCAGCGAAAGGGTGACGCTGTCGTAGATCTCCCCCCGCTCGGCAGTCGTCTGCTCCGCAGCTTCCGGGCTGAGACTGCGGCTGCAGGCCAGCACAGGAACCTTCTCCAGAAGGTAAAAGGTGTCGAAATTAGTATCCCCTGTCTGTCCTTCCGCCAAAATCTGCGGCGCCTCCGCGCCCTCTGCGCCCTCTTCCGGCGCTGCAGGTAGGGGAACATTCTCCATATCAGCCGGCATACTGATAAGAATATCCACGTTATCGCCGGGAAGTATCATGCCTGCAACCCCCGCCTCAATACCCACCGTCAGAGTGAGCGCCCTGTGGTCTTCCGGTATCTTGTAGGCCAGGCCTGCCTGCCCGTCCTCCGGATCGGACAACCGGGCCGGTGTGAGAATCTCTCCGGGGACGATTCCGCTCTGGGCCACCTTCCCGACGGCGGCTCCGCCTTCCTCCAGCGCATCCTTGGGGGTATACTGCCTGGGTATCTTCTTCACCTCCAGCTGTCCCCGCTGCACTACGGCTCCCTTTTTTATTTCTGTTCCGGCTACCACTACCTGACGGTAATCCAGTTCCGCCTCCTGCTTTTTTACCTGGCTGCTGAGTATCTGCCATACGGCATAGCTTGCAATCAGCGCCGCTAAAAGTGCAATCCACTTTGTCCGCTTCATGTTCTTTAGTCCTCTCATAGAGTAACAAAGACATTGCAAAGGACTCTTCAGTTCCCACTTGCAATGTCTTTGCTTTCTTCATATTGGGTCATCGCCCTCAGATTTATGATGCAAAAATGTCCAGTGCTCTTTCTTCCGGCAATGCATCCGGCTTCCAAAAACCAGCAAGCCACTTATACTAGTTTAAGTTGTCTGCAATCTCATTAAACTTGGAATTCAGATTGTTTCCAATGGCGGTAAGAGCTCCGATAACCACAACGGCAATCAGCACGATAATCAGGCCGTATTCTACCATACCCTGTCCGCTTTCTTCCTCCAGCAGCCAATTCTTCATTTCGTTTAACATGTTTCTTTCCTCCTCATTTTTTCTACACTCATAAGTTTAAATTTTCTTAGTCTATGATAAACCGCCGCCTTCCGGAAAGCAGTTTATATCTTACTCACGCTGCATACGGGCGCCTGCTTCTACCCTAAAATTCATTATCCACTCTGCCAAAAATGTCAACCAGCGGAGGCGCAACCCTGCTCAAGGTTATAATCGCAGCCATGGCCACAAGCATCACCGCAAGAACGTATTCCACCATGCCCTGCCCGCTCTCCTCCTCTGCAAACCACCAGACCGTCCGTCTAACCCAGGCTCTCTCCCTCATCGCAATCACTCCCCCATCAGAATCCTTCCAAGTATAACCCCGGCTTTTTCCAGCTGCTGCTGATACAGAGACAGCACCAGGCCCGCAGCGATAAAGCGCCCATAGGAAAATAGCTTTTTAACGTGAGACGCTTCGTCTTAAGTCCCCCTATACAGTAAACCCCCAAGGTCAACGCCATATAGAGCAGTACATTCATAAAGTCCGGCATCCCCGCCATGCAGCAGCAAACTGCCATCAGCTTTACGTCCCCCGCTCCCACCGCGCCTTTCCCCCTTGTAAGAGCAGCCGCGGCTCCGCAGACAAGTACTCCGCAGGCCATGGCGGCCAGAGAGCCCGCCAGTCCTGCCGGACCTTTCACAGCCAGCCCATATAGCAGGCCCGCCCCCAAGGTCACAAGCACCGCCTCGTTGGGTATGATGCGGTAACGGTTGTCCAAATATGTAACCACAAACATCAAATAGGACAAAAGCGCGAAAAAGACTGCTTTCCAGGGAGAAGGTTCCAGCGCCGACGCAATCAGCGCAAGAGCCGTCCCTGCCATATACAGCCATTTCTTTCCTGCAGCATTGCCATATACGGGGTATTCCTTCATTTTTTTCGAGGCCTTATAAGACATCAGCTTTTCTCCGGCTTCCGGGATAAACCAGCCTGCCGCCAGGCCAATCCCTCCCGCTGCCATTATGAGAGTAAGTGTCATCGTTTTTGGCCTCCTGTACGTTTGTGTTATTACTCTACCACATTGTGCGTAACGGTTACGCTACCAAAGTGTGAACAAAGCGTGAAAATCAGGGTTTTTTTATGAAAAATTTTATATTTTTTTAAATATTTTATGCTTATTTTATTACTAAATTCTTTTTTTCTCTGCTTTCCGACAATTTTATCCGGTTTCTGCGGGCATTTAACAGCAAAAATACCAGGAATATCCAATCACAGACATTCCTGGTATAGACTAAAAATATTTTTTAAATTGGCGTTGGTCTCCTCGGCCCAGCTGTATTCCGGCATATAATTGTCGGCAAAATTGCGCTTATAGTTTGAATTCCCCTTTAAAAAAAATAGTAGTCGCACTGGAAGCGCTCCACATTAGCGGCCAGATGGCTCCGGTAATATATACAGATGTCTTCGCAGCCGGCTTCCTTAAAGGTACTGCGCATCACGGACACCGCTTTCCGGTACAGGGCTTTTACCCGCTTATCATATTCCCTCTCCTCCCACAGAAAAGTAATTGCCCTGTTCCATGGAAATCATTCCCCCCTGGCGTCCACAAGCAGTGCGAACAGCTCTTTGGCTTTGTTATATTTAAAAACATAGGCCGGCTTCTATCATTACGTCAAAGGTCCCGAAGCAGCGCACCTCCACCCCCGTATCCGGCCGCCCTCTCATGCCTTCGATGAGAAAACGGGCCCGGTTTACCGCCTTCTCCACCTCCTGAAAGGTATAGGGTTTCAGCAGATACCCCAGGGCGTCCAGATGATGGGCAGCCAGGGCGTATCTGTCATATCCCGTGGCAAATATTATCTGCAGTTCCGGGTATATGTTCCGCAGCATCCCCGCCAGCTCTATGCCGTTGAGCTCAGGCATATCGATGTCCAGCACAGCCACGTCGATAGGCTTTTTGTTGACAAACTTCAGCGCCTCCAGGGAGGATGTAAAGCCCCCTTCCACCTGGGTTCCCGGTATTCTTCCCAGTATCCGCTTCATATCGTTCAGGATATTAATCTCATCGTCCACTGCTATTATATTAATAATCATCCAATTGCACCTCCTGGGATGTTTTCGGTATTATGACAGATGCTACCGTACCGTTTCCCGGAGCGCTGATAATGTGCAGTCTTCCGTGGGATAAATAAGATATACGCGCTTTTACATTTTCAAGTCCCACCTGCTTCCTTCCCCCTTTTCCAAAGAAGCCTCCATATCAAATCCAACCCCGTCGTCCTCCACCTCCACTACAATTTCATCCTCTCTGACATAAGAGCGGATTGTAATGTTACCTGGGCCCGCCCGTTTGCAGATACCGTGTTTGATGGCATTTTCCACCAAAGGCTGCAGACTGAAATGAGGCAGAAAAAATTCACTAAACCCTATCTCGTAATGTACCCGGAACTTTCCCGGAAATCGGTTGGCCTCGATCTCCAGATAACAAGATATAAAATTGAGAATTTCGGTGAAGGGAGCCATCTCGTCCCTTCCCACTGCGTCCAGCTGAATGCGCAGGAATTTCGTGAACGCCACAATGACGGTTTCCGCCCGCTCAGGGTCAGAATAAATCAGAGACTTAATGTTTGCAAGAACATTATAGATAAAATGAGGCTTTATCTGGCTCAGTAAAAGCTGGGCCTCCGTCATCTTCATTTTTTTCTCCAAAAGATTGTTAACCCGCATCATACGGTACCACTCGTCCACAATATCAGCCATAAACGAGTGGTAACCGCCCTCCGCCTCTATGGGCTTTTCACCCAGCTCGTCCATTTCCCGGTCCAGCCGCGTACCATTATTCCACAGCTGGTCCCCTGCATACCGGCAAAGCTCCTCACAGGTTTCTCCGTTTTCAGGGAAAAGTGCAGTGCCAATGTCGATAGCCGCATTGTCGCCGCTGACCCGCTCCAGAATACGGGCTATGCGGTTAGCCTTATTTCTCACATTTTCCCGGCTCCCTATGCCGTTAAGGAATAGAATAATATTGCCGTCCTCTATCCACACCCTGTCCTTGGGATATATCATCTTTGTTATGGTCTCAATATACTGGTAGGTGAGAATATCCAGCCCCACGGCATCCTCCGTTGGAATAATATTCTCCGTTCCGATAACCAAGAGAGCGTGGATTTCGTCTTTCGATCCGCCAAGCACCTTCTTTGCATAATCTCTGGCTTCCGCCGCCCGGTTCTTTGCCGAACCTTCATAGCCCTCCAGAGAACGCTCCAAAAGCTGCTTCAGCTTCCAGTTTATGTCCTTCACAATTCCCACCACATACACCGGAAGCTCCATATCGCAGAGCACGCTGAGAAGGCTTACGCTGCACCAGGCAAAACTGTTCTCCTTCTCAGCGGTTTTGAAGCGAATCAGCATATTGTCCTGGCTGTCCCCCGACAGAACGGAGTTGAAAAACTTTCTCAGCCGGGGGCGATCCTCCCTCCATATGTAGCTCTCCATCATTTTGTAACCCCCGGCCCCGGCTTCGTGCCACCGCCCTGAATTTGTGATTCCAGTTATCCCCCAAAATGAGAATATCGTCCCGGATATTCCACTCAAACATATAGCCTTCCGACGCTTCCACCAGACGGCGGCTGTGTTCCCATTCTCCCATCCCCCAGGATTCAGGCTTCATTCCCGCATACATCAGATACTTATAATGACGGCCCCTCTCCGTCACTACATTCCGGCTGTGGATCTGTATCCAGGAGTCCGTCCCCGGCTCCCCCAGATTAATGTTCCGGCATTCCATGTCACTGAGCCAGTGGTCACTGCCCATCTCTTTTCCCGGCACAGTTTTTACCATGTATCTGTGCAGGCCTTCAAGAACATCCCTGTCCCTGTTTTCCCTTACATACTCCGCCGCGCGGCTGTCCGCAAAGCGCAGGGCGCCTTTCTTGTCCATGTCCAGTACAACCAGACCGCAGATAAATCCCTTATCCCTTATCTGGTTGATGCGCTCCCGGTAAAAATGATAGATTTCAAGACGTCTTTTCTTCCGCTCCCTTATGAGCTGGTTGTGGATATCTTCGATGAGAAGAATCGCGCTCTTAGTCCCCCCTCCCCCCATCACCCTAAGCAAAAGCCACCGGCCGTTTAAAATATTGCGCCCTTTGACATTAATATCGTTGCCTTCCTTCACTGCCTTTCTTATTGCTTCAAGGGAAATCCTTCTCGCCTCACTGTCCCTCTCCTGCTGATATCCAGGACAGTCCTCTGCACACTCCAATGCATAGTACCGTTCATTCCACTGAGAATACAGGATATCTTCGCTTTCCCGAAGTTCTCTTCCCGACAGCCGTATCATACTTCCGTCGTCCAGCATAATCTGATATATTGCGATACATGCCATTCCCCGTTCACTCCCTTCGCAATCCTCCGACTCACCAGAGCGCCTTTGAAAATGCTCTAACATCCAATCGTGTCTTTATAGTATAAATGCCCTTCCTCCAAAAAGTCAACCGTCTTTTCCCTTGACGAATATCTGACCGATCAAAAAAGGGGCGGAAGCGGCCTGCCGTACCGCTTCTGTCCCTCTCTGTTTTTTCCGTTTAACTCCCCTCTTATTCTCCTGTTTCAACTGCAAACCGTGAATTCACCACCGGGTAAAAATCCTCAGGCCGGGAGATAAACACCGCCGCGCCGTAAGCAGGCATAGTTACGTTCAGACTTCCGCCCTTTACACAATACAGCATAACCCCCGCGTTGTATCCCTCCTCCCAGGTGAGCATCGGACGGCCCAGAATCATATCGTCGGTGACGCCCAGCTGCCACACGGGTATCTCCACCTCCCGGCTGTCCGGACTGTTGCTGACCACCACCACGCCCTGGTACTGTCTGTACATACGGCCGTATGCCAAAAGCTGGCTCCCTGCCAGCAGAGGCTTCACGGAGCCCTTGGAAAACACAGGAAGCCTTCTGTGTATTCCCGTCATGTACCGGTGAAACTCGATGAGCTCCAAATCCTCTCTTCCCCAGGGATAGTCCTCCGGCTGTCCGGATCGGTCCAGCCGCAAACCCCCGCCTCGTCTCCGTAATAGAGGGTGGGCGCCCCCGGCCAGGTCATCTGAATCACCACGGCTTCCCGAAGAATGCAGAGCTTTACATTTTCCTCCGCCCGCTTTGCGCCCATGGTTCCGATTCGTCCAACCATCTGATTGGTCCTTGTAAGGAATCGGGAGTGGTCATGGTTGGAAAGCTGGTTCATAGCGGCCATCACCGTGTTGGTCTGCATCCGACTCATGTGGTATTTCATGGCATTAAAAAAAGCTTCCCCATTCCCCCACAATCCCTCATTATAGCTGTCGCTGTGCTTCTCCATGCCCGTCAGAAACCAGGTAAGGGGCTCCATGAAGGCGTCGTAATTCATGATGGAATCCCACTGGTCCCCCTCCAGCCAGGAGGCCGGATCTCCATAGTGCTCCGCCAGAATCAAAACCTCCGGATTCACCTCTTTCACCGCCTTGCGGAACCGCCGCCAGAACGCGTGGTTATACTCCGCCGTATGGCCTAAATCCGCAGCCACATCCAGCCGCCAGCCGTCCACACAGTAGGGAGGGGAAATCCATTTCCTGGCCACATTCATTATATACTCCACCAGTTTTTCGGAGTTCTCATAATTCAGCTTCGGCAGGGTATCATGGCCCCACCAGCCGTCGTAAGTCCTGTTATCCGGCCAGGCCTGATCGCTCTCGTCATGAAAGCGGAAAAAGCTGCGGTAAGGACTGTCCCCGGACTCACAGGCTCCCGGCTCGTAATCCCCGGAACGGCGGTATATCCCTTCCGCATCCAGCCACTTGTTAAAGGAACCACAGTGTTGAACACACCGTCCAGGATAATTCTCATCCCCCTCCTGTGGATTTCCTCAACAAACCTGGCAAAAAATTCGTCGCTGGCTTTCAGATTGTCCCTCCCGGCGCTGCGTATAATATATTTCTCCGCCTTTTCATTATCCACAGCCTTCTCATCTACCAGGCCGCCCCCATCCCTTATGATTTTTCCAAAATGGGGATCTATATGCTCGTAATCCTGGCAATCGTACTTGTGGTTGGATGGGGATACAAACACAGGATTCAAATAGATAACCTCCACTCCAAGGCTTTTAATATAATCCAGTTTATCCCACACGCCCTGAAGATCCCCGCCGTAAAAACATCCCACATCCATCGTGGAGGGATTCTTATCCCAGTCTTTTATCTGCTGCACCGGCCTGCCGATATATACATATTCGCAGGTTTCCACATCATTGCTCCTGTCGCCGTTGCAAAACCGGTCCACATAAATCTGATACATCACCGCGCCTTTGGCCCAATCCGGCGTATGGAATCCCGGGGTTATCTTAAAATCAAAACAGGCCTGGCCATCCAAGGTAGCCCCAAGCCTGTTATACAGACAGACGTCCTGTCCCGATACAACTTAAAGTGATAAAGCACCTGATCCGTACCTACCGTAATCTCATACTCATAATAGTCAAATAACTGGTCCGACTCAACCTTGGTCATCTCAACCTCGGCATTGTCCTCCACATAATATACATATTCAGCATTGTCCCTTGCAGTCCTCATGCGAAGCATTACATCCTGGTGAGCATCCGGCTCCATCGGGCATCTGTAATCCTCCGTCTCAGAGGAGAAAAGGGCGTCTCTGTTGATAAGTCCTATAACATTGTCTCCCACTGTTGATATCCTTTTCTGTGTTTATTTTGCAATTGCCCATCATCTATTTTATACGAATTTTTTCTGATACACAAGACAAATAATGGTAGAAACCAGCAATTTCCGGTCTATTCCCCCCGCCCCGCCTGTCTTTTAAAGTGAAAAGCCTGGCGGGGTAGCCAGGCTTTTCAGGAGAAGGTATTTCGTTTCTTATGGGGTGTAGCAAAAACTATATAATGTATTGGGGGGGTTACGTCTATTATAATAGCACAGGGTAGAAAAAAAGTGTGCACAAAGATGAAAAAAATTGCGCACACTTTGTAGTCAAAATTAACAATCTCTCTACTGAGCCGGCACAAACAGGGCCTCAAACTCCTGCTGGTTAATCTTCTCCTTCTCAATCAGCAGGTCCGCACAGGCATGAAGCACATAATCATACTCCTTTATTATGCTTCTGGCTTTCGTATAGCACTCGTCTATAATCCGTTTGACTTCGCTGTCAATGGTATCTGCCACCTCATTGCCGTAAGACTTGGTATGAGCCAGATCCCGGCCGATGAACACCTCATTGTCGTCCCCGCCGTACTGAATCATTCCCACCCTGTCGGACATTCCATACTGGGTTACCATGGCTCTGGCAATCTGGGTGGCCTGCTTGATATCCTGGGAGGCGCCCGTAGTGATATCGTCAAATATCAGTTCCTCTGCAATTCTTCCCCCCAGATCCACCATGATATGCTGCATCATACGGCCCCTTGTGTTAAAGGTTTCATCCTTCTCCGGCAGCGGCATGGTATAACCGGCCGCTCCCATACCTGTGGGTATGATGGAAACCGTGTGAACCGGCCCCACCTCAGGCAGGACATGGAATAAAATGGCGTGGCCCGCCTCATGGTAGGCAGTGATCCTCTTATCCTTCTCGGAAATCACCTTGCTGCGCTTCTCAGCGCCGATCCCCACCTTCACGAAGGCCCGGTCAATATCGCTCTGTTTAATAAACCGGCGGTTCTCCCTGGCCGACAGAATTGCAGCCTCGTTCATCAGATTCTCCAGATCGGCCCCTGTAAAGCCGGAGGTAGTCTGCGCCACCCTGTGGAGATCCACATCCTCGCTGAGGGGCTTCTCCTTGGAGTGAACCTTTAAAATCTCCTCCCGCCCTTTCACGTCAGGACGTCCCACAGCCACCTTTCGGTCAAACCGGCCCGGACGCAGAATGGCGGGATCCAGAATGTCCACGCGGTTCGTGGCAGCCATCACAATAATGCCTTCGTTGACTCCGAAACCGTCCATCTCCACGAGGAGCTGGTTCAGGGTCTGCTCCCTCTCATCGTGGCCGCCGCCCATGCCCGTTCCTCTGCGCCGGGCAACAGCGTCGATCTCGTCGATAAATACAATACAGGGAGAATTCTTCTTTGCGTCCTCGAACAAATCCCTCACTCTGGAAGCGCCCACGCCCACAAACATCTCCACAAAATCAGAACCTGAGATAGAGAAGAAGGGCACCCCTGCCTCACCTGCCACAGCCTTGGCTAAAAGGGTTTTACCTGTTCCGGGAGGCCCTACCAAAAGCAGGCCCTTGGGTATCCTGGCCCCCACGCTGGTGTATTTCTGGGGATTCTTAAGGAAATCGACTACCTCCTCCAGCTCCTCCTTCTCCTCCACCAGTCCCGCCACATTGCCGAAATTCACCTTGCTGTCCCGGCTCATCCTGGCCCTGCTCTTGCCGAAATTCATCATTCTGGCATTGGCTCCTCCGCCTCCGGCGTTGCGGTTCATCACCATTATAATGATGACCACCACGATAATGGACAGCATAAAAGGCAGTATGATCGTCACCAGGTAATTTTCCTGGGGAACATCCATAACCGTATATTCAATATTATGGTCCTTTAATATCTTCTCCGTATCCTTTACGTCAGTAACATAAAGACGCTTTACCTCGCCGGTTGTCAGCGTCACTGCCACCTCTCCCGTAGGAGTCTGCGGGTTCTGATGAATGACCACTTCCGCCGCCCGGCCCTCATCCAGCACCCTGATAAAATCCTGATCGGTAACCTTATCCGCCTGTCTTGCATAAGGCAGACGTACTGCCGTGGCGATTAAAATCAGCATCAGGAGTATTAATATAAAACCTCTGAAAGACTGCTGCTGTCTCAATGAATTTCCTCCTTAGACCTTACATTCTAGTTTATTTTCCGTCCAGCTCCACAACTCCGATATAGGGCAGGTTCCGGTATTTCTGGTCATAATCCAGACCGTATCCCACCACGAACTCATCGGGTATGGTAAAACAGGTATATTCCACCTTCACCTGCTTCTTTACCCGGCGCTCAGGCTTATCCAAAAGAGTGCACAAGGTAACGCTCTTTGGTCCTCTCTGCTTCAGGACCTCAATCAAATAGGCCAGAGTCCTGCCGGAATCGATAATATCCTCCACGATGAGCACATCTTTGCCCTCCAGAGGTTCATCCAAATCCTTTACAATGCGCACCACGCCGCTGGACTCTGTCCCCGCCCCATAGCTGGAAACGGACATAAAATCCATAGACACAGGCACAGTCAGCCTTTTCGCCAGCTCACAGGTAAAGAACACTCCGCCTTTTAAAATGCAGATAAGGTGGATCCTCCTGCCCCCATAGTCTTCACTGATCTTTGCCGCTACTTCATTGATGCGTTTGTCTACCTCCTCCTCGGTCAGCAATATACGAATCTTCTCTGCCATCCTCTTATCCTCCGTTGTTATTGTTGATTTCTTCTGCCGGGTATATGGCCCGGGCCTCAAATACACGCTTCGTATCCGGACCAATCTTATAGAACTGGCTGATACGGCAGCCGATAATCCACATCACATGGCTCCCATCTGCCAGAAGAGGGATCCCGTCCCGCATCTGTCTGGGTATCTTTTCGTCAATCATAAACCGCTTTACCGTCTTGCGGCTTCCATCCGTCAGGGTGATATAATCCCTGTCCGCCTGGTTCGCACCACGGGCGTACCCTCTATTTTATCATAGTCAAACCATTTCGTATACATCTTTTTGGGAAATTCGGCCCCTTTTTCGTAGGAAAATATCTCAGTTTCTACCGTTGGAAGGAGGACTCCCCCCTCTGCGCCTTCATCGTCCCCGCCCCCAAGACGGACTCCTCCGTACTCTTTCCTGGCTGTAAGGCCGTAGGGAAGATTCACCCTTCTTCCCACAGACCTGTCAAACAGCTCCATTACCTGCTGCACATGGCGTTCCCCCAGATCCTTTGCCTGCCCGGAAAGGGACTTTAAAAGCTCCAGCACGATATAGGAGCGGATTATCTCCGGCTGGGCCAGAAAGGCGCTCCCGGAATAAGGGCTTGCTTTTCCCCTGTGCATCCCTGCCTCTTCTGCCCGCTTCCGCTGTTCTCCTCCACAGTCCCAGAGCCCGGGGAATCCCTCACGGCCCATCCGTCTGTTCTACCCGGACATTCATTCCGATCCACCGGACTGCCTGATCCCTCAGATATCCGTCGGCCTGCCCTGCCAGCCGTCCCACCCGCAGTATATTCCCCACGGCTCCCCGGTTTACTTCACTCTCTATCAGGGGCAGAAGCCTGCCTCTGATCCGGTTACGCGTATAGTGATCCCCGCTGTTGGTGGAATCCTCCACAAAGGAAAGTCCCCGTTCAGACAGCCACCGGAGTATCTCCCTTCGTCCGCAATCCAGAAGCGGGCGTATAATCCTTCCCCTCACATAGGGAATCCCGCGAAGCCCAAGAAGCCCGCTTCCCCGGAACATATTGTGGAGAATGGTTTCCGCCTGGTCGTCTCTGTGGTGGGCCACAGCCACACGCACAAGAACGCCGGACTCCTCTGCATCCTCACCCTCCCAGGCAGCCGCCTCCTCCTCAAAAACCTGATACCTCAGGCACCTGCCGGCCTCCTCCTCAGACAGACCTTTCTCCTCTGCCAGCTGCAGCACATTCACTTTTATAATATGACAGGGGACATCCAGAGCGGCACAGAGATCTTCAACGAATTCCGCGTCCCTGTCCGCCTCCCCCTCCCGCAGGCCGTGATGGACATGTACTGCTCTCAGACGGATGCCGGGACTTGTCCGCATCTCCTCTAACAACGCTAAGAGGCAGACGGAATCTGCCCCTCCTGAAACTGCTGCGATAACCCGGCTGCCCGGTTCCAGCATATGATATTCTTCCACGGTTTTCCTGACCTTAGTCTCAAACCCTTCCATTTTATTCCACCTGCAAGTCTGTTTCCTGTACTTATTATACTATACCTGCATTTTTCCCTCTATGCAAGCCCAGGCACAGAAAATTTAACTCCTCCTTCTCCACAGTCCTGCAGCCAGAGCCGTCATATCATCTCTTGGGGCGGGAATGCAGGACACCGCAAACTCCAGAATCCGATCCGCCAGCTCCTGAGGCGTCATCTCCTCCAGACTTTCCAGGAACTCCTTCATCACCTGCTCCTTATTATCTCCCGGAAGGCGTCCAGCACTCCGTCGGTCACCATCACAATCTGGTTGCCTTCCCAAAGTTTCCTGGACATCAGCACCGGCTCCACGCCATTCATCACGCCTGCTGGCACCTCCCCCGCCTCCAGTATCTCCACCCCCTCTTCTCCCAGAATAAAGGTGGGAACCGCTCCCAGCTTCATGACCTCCAGAACCCCCTGTATGAAGATCGATGCAGCTCACATCCAGGGTGGCGGGATGCTGCTCCGCCCCTGCCAGCAGCAGAACCGTATTCACCAGCTTCAGGGCGGCTCTTGCGGAAAATCCTGTCTCCAGAAGCTGCTCCGTCAGTTCCACCACCTGCTTGCTCTCCTTAAAAGCCGTCTCCCCGCAGCCCATGCCGTCGGAGAGGCTCATAACCACCTGGCTTCCCTGGCTCTCACAGAACGTATAGTTGTCCCCGGAGCATTTTTCTCCCTGTCTGGGAATTCTGGACGCGCCGAAGAGAAGGCGGTAGCCTCCGTCCTCCAGGAAACGCACAGTCCCATACTGCCTGGTAATAATGCTGCGGCTGTCTTTAGCCGGGCTCCACCGAGTTCCCTTCATCACAGAGCTCATAAGCTCGGCCGCATCCCTTGTGGTAACGCATCTCCCATTATTGGTTTTCACCGTTAGAAACGCCTCCTTCTGCCCGTTCTCATACCGGAGCATTAAAAGCCTGCCGACCGTCATATGGTAACGCCTGAACTGACGTTTCAGTATGTAATCATACTCCTCTGATATATCCGCAGCCTGATCGATCTGGTGGGAAAATTCCTCCAGTATCACCGACAGCTCCCTGAACTGTGACACTACCGCGTCCCTGCTCTCCAGAAACCGGTTTTTCCACGACAGATTCATCGTGGCCCGTCCCAGATTTCGGTTCAGCTGTCCCAGATACGCCTCCCGCTTCCTGCACCTATTCTGGAACATCTGGGGCATGTCCTCAAAATCGATACGCCCCTTCTGTTCAAAGGCGCGGAGCAGGTAATATAGATAATAGCTGTCCTCCTTCTCACTGTCCGCATAGAGATTGCATTTACTGCAGTCCTCGCAGACCAGAGCGGCAGACGCCTGCAGGGCCGACAGTCCGTCGTCCCTGGTAAGCTGTCCCTGGCTCTCTATCTCATCGTCAAATGCCCTGGCCAGCCGGCTTAAGGACTGGGCCATATCCCCCAGTCTTCTGGCCGTATAATAATTCACATCCGGATTAACCGTAACTTCCCTCTTCCTTGAAAACACAAAAAATCCCTCCTAGCCTTGCGTAACATACAGTATACGCACCCAGAAGGGAAATAAATGTCGCTTTATGCACCGTTTTTCCTAAAATTATTCGCCTCTTTTCGCCATCACTGCGCAGGCTTTAATAAAATCTCATCCGGATTCACAAGCCCCAGCTTTTCTTTGGCCACTTCCTCGGCATATTGTTTGGTCTTTACATATACCTTGTACTCCTGAAGCTCCTCCGTTCTCTTCTCCTCCTCCGCCACCTGAGCGTCCAGCTTCTCCTCCCGGATCCTGTAATTCTCGTCGGACTGCTTCAAATCTGCACCTTTTATATTGATAGCCACTGCAAGGCACATGACAACCAGTGTGATGCCCATAATAGCCATGCGGTTGGCCCACTTGTCACGCCTTGCCCGTCTTGATTTTCCATAGGATTTCATCTGTCTACTCACCAGCTCTTCCCGTATTCTGATTCTTGTCTTTCGCAGGTTGATATCTCTTAATTATCATTTTAAAGCATTTACCAAGCTTTTTCAAGCACTTAAAGAAAAATCTGCTGATGAGGCGATCGTAAAGAATCATTCCTCCAAATACGCCTGCAATCACATAGGCCCTGAACACCCCGTCATTCTGCTCGTACAGAAGAATGAATGTGACAAGACCTGCATAGAGCCAGTATAGAAAATCCTCCAGCCCTGTCCAAAAAGAACCATGCCTGATAATCAGACGGAATACCCGCAGGGTATCGTAGGCCAGCATCAGCCAGGCCCCCGTTATCAGGCTCAGCACCATCAGCCAGCCTTCATACTGAATCCTGACGCTCATGTGTGAACCTCCTCCTTATATGAGTTGTTCGATTGACGCCTCCATGTCATATCTTTTGCCGCGCTCAGCAGGCATCTTCTCTCTGTCTCCTGCAGCGGCGCCTATTTAAACAGCCGCGTAAACAGGGACTCTCCTGATTTGCGCAGGGCTTCGTTGGAACTGTATACCATACTGTCCACAGTGCCTTCGATATCCACCTCGCCTTTTTCCAGGGTCAGGCGGCTCACATGGAGCTCTTTTCCCTTTATGGTCAAAAGTCCCATATCCGTATCCAGGACAATGGCGTTCTCGTCAAAGGATACCACGTCGCAGATGCCGGTTATATTTCCGCCGGACCGGTTCTGCAATATAAGCTTATGCTGGCGGCTGCTTCCGATTTTTCTTCCATGCAAAAACCTCCCCATATATCTAACCTAAGTTAAATATATGGGGAGGTTGGCCATTCTATGACTCTTAATTGATGCTATAACATAGGAATTATAAATCTCAGCCTCAGATATAGCGGTAAAGCTCCTTGGCTTCATCCTTCTTCACAGTCTCCTGTACATCCAGAACCTCCACCTTAACGGCTTTGGATCCAACTGAATTTCGATGACATCACCGGTTTTCACATTGAGGGAAGCCTTTGCAGGCTTGTCATTCACCAGCACGCGTCCGGCGTCGCAGGCCTCATTGGCAACCGTCCGGCGTTTGATTAAACGGGAAACCTTCAGAAACTTATCCAATCTCATGGATTATTTATTAACCTCATCCTTTAAAGCTTTACCTGCTTTGAACTTTGGAGTTTTAGAAGCAGCGATTACCATTGTGTCACCAGTCTTGGGATTTCTACCCTCTCTTGCAGCCCTCTCAGCCACCTCGAATGTACCAAAGCCTACCAGCTGTACCTTGCCGCCGTTAACCAGTTCTTCAGATACTGTATCAGTGAAAGCCTTAACTGCCTTCTCTGCATCTTTCTTGGAAATTTCTGCCTTCTCAGCTACCGCTGCGATCAATTCTGTCTTGTTCATCAATTTTTCCTCCTAAATATGGTCGGGGCGGGCCCCCGGATTCGTTACCCTTCAATGTCTAGTGTACTTAATCATTTATAGCCTTTTTACTATAATTTGTCAAGGTTTTTTGGCTTTTTCCTGCATTTTTTATCTGATTCCAAAGAGCCGTTCCTTCCTCCACCGAATTCACCTTTACATTTCCAAATACATGGGGGTGTCTGCGCACCATTTTTCGGCATAAACCGTCAATTACATCGTCGATGGTAAAGGCCTCCTGCTCCTCTGCAATCCGGCTGTTTAACATCACCTGGAGCAATATATCGCCCAGCTCCTCGCACAGGTTTTCCATATCGTTGTTATCCACCGCTTCAAAGACTTCCTCCGCCTCGTCGGCCAGACATTTTTCAGGCTCTCGAAGGTCTGCTCCCTGTCCCAGGGACAGCCGTCCTCAGACCGGAGCCTGGCAATAATATTCCGAAGTTCCTCAAATGTATACATAGGAATTCTCCTTTCATCCGGCCTCCTTGGTTCTCTTAATAACCTTCAGCCTGGTAAATTCCTCCCTCTCCTTCTCCTCCAGGGCATCGGAGATGGATTTGCTCAGTTCCGCGTAATGGGGAATCGTAATGTTTTTAAGGGCGTTAGCCGCTTCTGTGTCTTCTTGATGGAGTTGGCCAGGCGGTAAGCGGAATTCTCCACCATGGACAGCCTGATTGTCAGCTCTTTCACCTTCTCAAAATGGTATCTGGCCTCATCCAGGGACTCGGTCGTATTGTAGAAACCATAAGTCAGGGTCATAGGCAGGACCTCGTGCTGCACCAGAGGAATCTCAGTCCCCATAATGCTCCTGGCCTTAATCTTGACCCGCTTATCCACAGGCACCGAGGCGCCGATCTCCTGGACGTAATTGATACCCAGTTCAATGTTGGCATTCTGAAGGGCTGCATAGGCCGCCTTAAAGGTGGCGTCGATCTCAGCCTGAATGCCCTTGGCTTCATAGATAAAGCTCATCAGCTCCCGGATCAGGATATTGCGCTTCTTATCCATAAGGCCATAACCCATGTTAGCCAGATTCAGGGAGTTTTTGGCAAGTATAAGGTTGCCCTTTGTGGGAAATGTATTTGGATCCATCTGCATCCTCCTTCTCTTTCTGATGTACGCTGATTAAATTTGTTTGCGGCCCTTGTCGGGCGCAGAGCGCGTCTGGCTGCTTAGCGGAGCCCGCCCTCAGCCGGCTGATAATACCGGTCCAGAATTTTGGTATCGATACGGTCCAATTCCGCCCTTGGTATCATGCCCAGAAGCTTCCAGCCAATATCCAGAGTTTCCAGAATCGTCCGGTTCTCATGGGGCGACTGGCCCACAAACTGTTCCTCAAAAGCCTTTCCAAACTCCAGATACCTCTTGTCAATAGGGGACAGCTCGTCTTCACCGATAACCGACGCCAGCGCTCTGGCGTCTCCCACCTTTGCGTAGCAGGAAAAAAGCTGGTTGGCAACATCCTGATGATCTCCTCTGGTGTAGCCCTCCCCTATGCCGTCCTTCATAAGGCGGGAAAGGGAAGGAAGGACATTAATGGGCGGATACACGTTCTGGCCGTTTAACTGCCGGTCCAGCACGATCTGCCCCTCTGTAATGTACCCGGTCAAATCGGGAATCGGATGGGTTATGTCATCGTTGGGCATGGTCAGAATAGGTATCTGGGTCACCGACCCGGGCCTGCCCGCCACGATTCCGGCTCTCTCATAGAGGGAGGCCAAATCACTGTAGAGATAACCCGGGAATCCCTTCCTGGAGGGAATCTCCCCCTTGGAGGAGGACACTTCACGCATGGCCTCTGCGTAAGAGGTCATATCCGTAAGTATAACCAAAATATGCATTCCTTTTTCAAAAGCCAGATATTCTGCCAAAGTAAGGGCGATTTTAGGCGTAATCAAACGCTCCACCACAGGGTCGTTGGCCAGATTGATGAACATGGCCACATGCTCCGACACGCCGCTCTCCTCAAAGGTCCTGCGGAAGAAATCCGCCACATCATACTTTACGCCCATAGCGCCGAATACAATTGCAAACTTCTCGTCGGAATTATCCCCCAAGGAAGCCTGTTGTACAATCTGAGCAGCCAGCTGGTCATGGGGAAGCCCGTTGCCGGAGAAAATCGGCAGCTTCTGCCCGCGTATCAGTGTGGTCAGCCCGTCGATAGCGGAGATACCTGTCCGTATATAATTCCTGGGGTACTCCCTCGTCACGGGATTCAGAGGCTTTCCGTTAATGTCCAGCTTCACATCTGATATAATATCTCCCAGCTCATCGATGGGCTGGCCGATACCGTTGAATGTGCGGCCCAGCATCTCCTCAGACACCTGAATTTCCATGGGATGCCCGGTAAGCCGTGTATGGGTATTTCTCAGCGCCATTCCGTCGGTTCCCTCAAAGACCTGAATAATAGCCTTATCCCCGTATATCTCAATTATACGTCCGATTTTATGGACGGACCCGTTTACCGTCATCTCTACAATCTCATCGTAAGCCGCGTCCTGAACACCCTCCAGGACGACCAGAGGCCCATTGATTTCACTTAATCCAAGATATTCAATTGCCATGTGAACGTCCCTCCTCTATGCATTCCGCTCCATAACGCGGTTATAGAATTCATCTATCATCTTCATATATTCCTTAAACATTTGGGGCTTATCATTGGGCACGTCGTACTTGATGGAGATAACCTTGTCAAAGATATCCTCCTCCTTCAGTATAGACATGGGCATGCCCATAGAAATCAAGGTTCTTGACCTCTTATAAAGGTAAAGGATCACTTCCATCATCTTAAACTGCTTCTCCAGAGGCACGCAGGTGTCGTCCTTGTGGAATGCATTCTGCTGCAGGAATCCCACGCGGATAACCTTGGCAATCTCCAGCACCAGTTTCTGGTCGTCCGGCAGCACGTCTGCCCCGATAAGCTTTACAATCTCCATGAGGCTGCTCTCCTGGGTCAGAATCGCCATGAGGCGGTTTCTGTTATCCACAAACTTTTTGTCCACATGGTCCATATACCAGGGAGCCAGATCGTTCACGTACTCCGAATAGCTGGTAAGCCAGTGAATGGCAGGGAAATGCCTTGCATAAGAAAGGGATTTATCCAGCCCCCAGAAGCAGCGCACAAAACGCTTGGTGTTCTGTGTCACAGGTTCGGAGAAATCGCCGCCCTGGGGCGACACGGCTCCGATAATGGTAACAGATCCTTCTGTTCCGTTGAGATTCTGCATCATACCGGCGCGCTCGTAAAAAGCGGACAATCTGGACGCCAGATAGGCTGGAAAACCTTCCTCCGCCGGCATCTCCTCCAGACGCCCTGAAAGCTCACGCAGCGCCTCCGCCCACCGGGAGGTGGAGTCGGCCATAATCGCCACATGATATCCCATATCCCTGTAATACTCAGCCAATGTCAGCCCTGAATAAAGGCTGGCCTCACGGGCGGCCACAGGCATATTGGAGGTATTGGCTATAAGCGTTGTCCTGTCCATCAGAGGGTTGCCGCTTCTGGGGTCTATAAGCTGTGAGAACTCCTCCAGAACCTGAGTCATCTCATTGCCCCGCTCTCCGCAGCCGATATAGATAATTACGTCCGCATCGGACCATTTCGCCACCTGATGCTGGGTCATGGTCTTTCCTGTGCCGAACCCGCCGGGAATGGCCGCCGTCCCTCCCTTGGCAAGAGGAAACATGGTGTCCAGAATACGCTGTCCTGTGATCAGCGGCTTCACCGCAGGGAACCGCTTGGCTGTGGGCCTTGGAATCCGGATAGGCCACTTCTGTGTCATCGTCAGTTTCTTCTCCGTACCGTCCAGAAGCTGCAGCGTAACAAGGGGCTCATCTATGGTATACATGCCGTCTGAAACCACATCCAGCACATACCCTTCCGTATCAGGAGGAACCATCACCTTGTGGACAATGGCCCTGGTCTCCTGCACCCTGGCGATAACGGAGCCGGGCATCAAACGCTCCCCTTTTTCGCCGTAATCCGGGTATCCCACTTTTTTCCGTATCCAGGCTGTTAACCGATATCCCTCTGCTGATGTAATAGCCGCTGTCCTTTGCAATCTCCTTTAAGGGCCGTTCGATACCGTCAAATATATTGCTCAATATTCCGGGAGCCAGCGTTACCGATACAGGAGAACCTGTCCCCGTCACTATCTCCCCCGGCTTTATGCCGCTGGTTTCCTCATAAACCTGGATGGTGGTTTTCTCTGAAGTAAGTCCGATGACCTCCCCCACCAGGTTATCTCCGCCCACATAAACCATCTCGTTCATCTGGAACCCGGGATCCCCCTCCAGGGAAACGACAGGACCATTGATACCATATATCACACCCGTCTTAGCCACTTTACTTACCTCCTAAATCAAATTTAAACTCATGGCGGGCCTCCCGAATTTTGGTCTCAAATGAGTTGTCAATCAGTATATGCTTATTAGGCACAACCGCTCTGGTGCCTCCTGTAAAGGAATACTCGCTGATCTTAATCACTGCATTGTGATGGAGGGCAAGCCTCTGAGCCTTATCCCCATCCGAGGGATCCATGTAGATAACCAGCTCCTCATCCCCTGCGAACTTCTTTGCAGCCTTCACCTGCCGTTCCAAAAGCTGCTGGTACTCCTGAGTCTCCATAAAGTTGGCCAGCCTGTCTCTCAGCTCCACAAAGAGCTTATCCTTAAGTCCCTCCTGCTTCCGGCTCAGCTCACGCTTCAAATCCAGCTGTCCTATGGACAGCCGTTTATTGATCTCCCGCTCCAGCTTTTCCGTCTCAGCTTCCAACTGCATCCTGGCCCGCCGTTTCGCATCGCTCACATGCTCCTCATAGGTAGTCTCCAGGGCATTCTTATAATCATCCAGCATCTTCCGCTGCGCTCTCTGGCATCGGTCATGCAGATATCCTGAAAATGCTTTAACTTCTCCTCTGTTGTCAAGCCCCTCACCTGCTTTCTGCTTAAAGTTTAAGTCCTATGGCCTCGTTCACATAAGAGGTGATAAAGTCCGCCTTGCGGCCCGTTCCATGGCGGTCCGGAATCTCCACGATCAGGGGAAGCTTTCTCTCCAGCTTCACATGATCGATTATCTCCGGAAACTCTCTGCCAAACTTTCAGTCAGCAGAACAATGCCGATGGTTTTATCGGCCAGAACTTTATCAAGAGCCTCTTTCAGCTCCTGCCTCTCATGCACTACCGTACCCTCCACCCCGGCCAGCCTCATGCCGGTCAGAGTGTCAATATTGTCACTTATGAGATACATTTTCATAGGCTTACAGCTGACCCAGAATCATAAAAGAAATAATCAGGCCATAAAGGCACACACCTTCGGCAAGACCTACGAAGATTAATGATTTGCCAAGTATGGAGCTGTCCTCGCTGATTGCTCCCAAAGCTGCGGACGCAGCCGCAGATACGGCAATGCCGCCGCCCAGACAGGAAAGTCCTGTGGACAGAGCCGCAGACAGATATCCCATACCTGCCGCCGAGACTTTTCCCCCTTCTGCCGCCCCCTCAGCGGCCATGGCATTTCCTGAAAACATAAACACAGCGGCCAGCAGCATTGTGCCGAAAAATAAAAACAGGTTTGCAGCCAGGGCCGTCTTATACCTCCCCCTGGTCTTTTCCCCCACAGCAAAGGCGCCAAAAGGAACTGCAATGCTTAAAACCAATGCTGCCGTAAGTGTCATCTTCACCAATAAACTCATCTCTCATATCTCCTTTTCATATCCAAAATTTTGCCGTCCTGTATTCCTACTGCTGCTCCGCAGCTTTTCCATAGGGTTCAAAGGCGCGTCCGCTTCCCCGGTAGAACCGGCTGAACAGCTCATAATATTCCAGACGCAGCACCTGTATACCTACAATCAGGCCCTCCATGCCGCAGACAAACAGATTACCGCCGATAATAATTCCCCAATTCACCGTTCCTCCCGCCTCTGCTCCCGCAAGCATCAGCACCACCTGCATCATGGCCGCATGGCTCACTGCAAAGGCGCCAACACGGACAAAGGAAAGGGTATTTGAAAAATAACTTAACAGCACTTCAAAGAGTTCAAAAATGCCCTGGGTGATAAACATGCCAACGCCGCCCTCAATCCCTTCCGCCTTCTTCTCCACGATGGCCGTCAGCGGTTCCTTGAAGAATATGATCAGCAGAGGAATCACAAACATCACCGCCAGAATCACAGCGGCAGGAAGGGTTCTGCCTGTCATAAACAGCACAATCACACAGGCCAGCGCAAAGTAGAATACCAAACCGGCCACGCCATTGGTATCAAAATAGGTTTTCTCCACATCGTGGGACCGGAGGCTGTTTATGATATTGAGAACCATGCACATCAGTATAATGCCCATTCCCACAGCTACCGCCACCACAAATACGGTGTTAAGCCTTCCGATAAAAGGCAGATTGGTCATAGCCTGCTGAGGACTCAGCCACATAGGCTCCAGTATATTCTCAAACCCGAACACGCTGCCAAACAGCAGACCGAAAATCACGGAAAACACACCGCAGCAGGAAATAATTCCTGCCAGGCGCACTTTTTTAAACCGGTACAGCAGAAATCCTCCGATTAAAAGGCACAGTCCCTGGCCTGCGTCGCCGAACATGAATCCAAAGAGAATGGAGTAGGTCACGGCAATGATAATGGTTGGGTCAATCTCCGTGTAGGAGGGAAGGCCGTACATCTCCACATACATTTCAAAGGGCTTAAAAAGCCCCGGATTCTTCATTTTAGTGGGAGGGGTACTCATAATATTGCTGTGATCATCCTCTATAATGCAGAAGGTGTCGCTGTCATTTTCTATCTCCTTCTGAAAGCTCCCCGCATCTTTTTCCGTCATCCAGCCGCACAGAATGTAGAAATTATGGCTGTCATGCTTAGTAAGGGCCGCAAGCTTGCGGACATCATAATTGGTTGAAAAGGCCGAAATCCGGTTCCAGGCGGCCGCCAGCTCATCCTTCCTGCTTTCTACGGCATCCCGAATCTCCTGTTCTATCCGGTCGATCTGGCTTTGGCGCTCCTGTATCCGGTCATCCAGCACATTGCCGGCCTCCACAGGCGTTCCCTCGTACTCGTCCGCCAGGTAACAGCGCTCAAAATGCATGGAAGCATAGATTGCGTCGATTTTATCCGCAATTTTCTGGGGTACAAAGTAGACAACCCACACGTAGTCCTGCTCCTCCTCGCACTTAAACATCACAGCGTCGATGGAGTCATAGACAAAGGCGGAAAATTTCTCATAGTACTCCTTTGCAATACGGCCGAACCGGAACTTGATGAATTTAAACTTCATAATCTCTTTCACATTGTAGTTCAGCCCTGTAAAAGGAGCCACCCTGTCCCTGGACTCCTGGAGTTCGCCCCTCTGGACCGTCAATTCATCCCTGCGCGCCGTCAGCTCCTTAAGTTTTCCATCCAGGTCACGGATTAGCTTCACAGCTTCCTCCAGGGAGATATCCATCTGGCTGTGTTCAGGAAGGATCTTATGATAGTTCTCCACAAGGTCCCTTGCCCTGACAAGCTCCTCCCTGTATGGGTTTGTCTCTATATAAGGTCTTAAGTCCTTTACTGTCTTAAGCTCCGACAGGGCATTCTCCAGATGGATTTCATACCTTGACAGATAGGTGTCCACTACCCGGTCGATATCCTCTTTCGGCCCTGTTATGCTCAGGAACTTCATTTTCTCAATCACGTTTTAACCCCCTCTCTTCAATTTGCTCCCACTCCGTAGCGTATCTTCTCAATCGTATTGATGATGCGCCCGATTTCCCTCTCTTTAAGATAGAGATAGGAATTTAAAACGGCAATGGAATACGGGTCTTTTCTGCTGGTCATCTCATATATTTTATCAACCACAACTCTGGCTAACTGGTCCATATCCGTCTCCTCGTCCAAGGGGAGCTTGCCCAGCCGTCCGTACCAGCAGCGCTCTATAAGGCTATAGAGCTGAGGCAGCCCCTCAGCCTCCACCATTTTGCTGATTTCCTTCTTAGTCAGGTGAAGCTGAATGGGAATGAGGCAGGCATAGATCTCTCCGGGGGGAAGCGCATAATACTTTTTAGCCCTGCAGAGCCACTGCAGGTTCAGCATATCCAGCCTGGTGCCGAAGCACTGGGTCAGAATTTTCTGCTCCTTTTTGGGCAGGTATTTATCCTTAATCTTCCACATTGCCTTGAAGTACAGCATATCCAAAGCTGTCTCACAGGCAGGAAGCGTTACCCTGCCCTTTTGAAGCATAGCGCTCAGGGAACCATAGTAAGGGGAACCCTTAAGACTGCCAATAAATTCCTCCATTGTTCTGGAATGGGACAGCGCAATCAGGTCCAGGCTGGAATGGCGCTTGAAAAACGCCTCAAAGAGGGACAGATCCTGGCGCTGATCCCTGCGGCCTGCCGCATTCCTTAAACATGTTTTTAAAATGCTGATTTCATAGTGCATAAAATATAAATCCAGAAAATGCCTTTGCTTTATATTGGCAAACTTGTAAAGCTTGGCAAAATCCCGGTATTGGGACAAGTTCAGGAGCTGCTCAATAAGCCTCTGTGAAGCTCCCCGTCCTCCACCCCTTCAAATATCTCCCGGTAGCGGAAAACGCTTCAGATACTGGACCGCCTCAGGCACAGACTCCAGAGACGACATTTCCCCGAACTGCCCTTCCCTCAGCTGCCAGCGCTCCATCGCCTTTACCTTTGTGGTAATGCCGCTGTAAGTAATCAGGCTGCCCATACGCTCACTCCTTTATCATCTGATGAAACAGCGCTTTTACGTAACGCTCATGGTGCTGGTTATAATTCTCATCCAGTTCTTTTAAAAGGGCTTCGCAGTCTGCTGTCTGTTTTGCAAGGAGGGCGTTCATATCCGCCTCCATCTCTCTCTGAATCCGGGCGATTTCATCTGCAGTCTCCTTCTCCAGAGCAGCGTCAAAGTCCTCAGTCCGTTTTTCCATCTCCTCTGCAAAGGCTTTCTTTCGGACTGCAGCTTCATCCATAATGGAACCCGCAGCATCTTCTATCTCTGATAATTTATTAATCACGGTATCCATACAATGGTCCCCCTTTCCTTTTTCGTATCCCTTCATGATACTACTTTTTTTCTAAAAATCCATAGAATTTCTCAAATTTAATCTTTTTTTAACGACTTCTTCACAGAAAGACATGACAAAGGGGAAGAATCCGGTCCGTTCTTCCCCTCTTTTATCCCTTTATCTTTCGTTAATTTTACGGAAATTTTGTTTTATTCTGACAATTCATACATTTACTGCTGACCGCTGCCTGCAGGCTCCGGAGTCTCCGCCACAGTCTCCGTTCTCTCCAGGAACTGGTTGGACACATAAGCCTCCCTGCCGTCATAATTAATAACGGCCCAATCCTCGTTATAACGCTTCACATACTCCACCTCTGTGCCGTTGGAGAGCTGTACCAGCACCGTACTGTTAGCGTCTGTGGAAGGCGCAGACCTTACATTGACGCCGGTGCCCTTTATCCTATACACGGCTGCCACAGGTTCCGTCTCAGGCACTGTGGACGGCTCAGGCGGCAGTGTGGGCGACGGCTCGGTGGCTGCAGTTGTCACTGTAGGAGCGGTTGTAGTGGCGTCGGGTTTTTATCCTTCCCCGGAAAAACCACTTTGATTATCACAACCAGAAGCACAATAACCAAAATAGGGATGAGAAGCCTCCACAAATAGAACAGGGGCGATACACGCCTCCGCTTCTTTCTCCTGCCGGCCCCCTGTCTAGGAGGGCTCTGGTAGGACGACCGGCCGCCGGTCCGTGAACTCCCTTGCCTGCTTCCCGAAGACGGCCTGGGGCCGGAGCTTCTGCGGCCTGAAGGCCTGGAGCCGGAGGAGGAACGTGGCCCTGCGCTTGTCCGCGATCCCTGGGAGGTACGCTGACCCCCGCCGGTCCCGGCCGGATTCCTTCCCTGGAATTCGCTTGCAAACGCATAGACCTCCTGAGTCAGGAGTTTATATGCCTTATCAGCGTCATAGGGCGTGTTGTCACCTTCATGGACGGCTTTATTGCCAAGTATTCGGATGGTATGGTAATTGTCCTTTGTCGTCCTGCTTATCAACCGGCCTTCAAACAGCTGGTCTATGGTATCCGCCAAATCTCCTTCCACCAGGCATGCCCTCTCAGCCATGCACCGGACCATATACTCCAAAACCTGCCTTGCCTTCACCATCACAAGGTTATACTCATTACGCCCCAGCAGCCGTTCTATCTCTTTAACCCCTTGCTGAATCTGCTGCCAGCTGGTCGTCCGCTCAAAATTCGACATAAGCCTTCCTCCTTAGTATCTGCAGATATCCGCCTATTATGTATAGTATAATCGATTATTGCCAATTTTGCACTTATTTTTATAAAAATCAGAAAAATAAAGAAAAAAGTAAAATTTTCTTGCAATAGCCCAGTTCAAATGATAAAATAAGGCCTGCTACAGCTAATAAAAACCGCCCTGCAATCAGCCCTTTTATAAAAGGCTGAAAACAGCTGCGGAGCGCAAGCGGAAAGGAATGAAACAACATGCGGTTACGCCACATTAAGGGGCTGAAGATACCATCGCAAACAGCCCCTTTGTCATCCGGGAACCTGAAACCAAGCGTGGAAACTGGGCCGGGGTATTCGGCAACGCCAATCCCCTGGAGATAGAGGTCGGTATGGGAAAGGGACGGTTCATTATGGAACTGGCCGCTTTGAACCCGGATATCAACTATATAGGAATTGAACGATATTCCAGCGTACTTCTGAGGGGGCTTCAGAAGAGAGCCGGGCTGGATCTCTCCAACATTTATTTTATGTGCGTGGACGCCAGGGAGATGGCGGATATATTTGCACAGGGGGAGGTTGAGCGGATCTATCTCAATTTCTCCGATCCATGGCCCAAGGACCGCCATGCCAAGCGCAGACTCACATCCGAAGCTTTTATGGCCATATATGATAAAATACTTTCACCGGAGGGAACCGTGGAATTTAAGACGGACAACCGGGAATTGTTTGAATATTCTCTGGAATCCATCCCCTCTGCAGGCTGGGAAATTTCAGAGCACACCTTTGATCTGCACAACAGCCCTATGGTTCAGGGCAATGTGATGACAGAATATGAGATGAAATTTGCGGCCGAGGGAAAGCCTATCTGCAAACTGATCGCAAAGCGCAGGCCAAAGGCGTAAATCTTCCAGGCCATGGCCCTGCAGCCGGTCCGCGTCAGCCCTCCCTCTGCCGGTTCCTCCCTGACATCCGAATGTACGCTGGGAATCTCTTTGCGCCTGATTTTGCGAGATGATTTTTTGTCACCGTCTCCCGGTCCGCTTCATACTATAATCAGTAAGAAGGTATCTCGTTAAGGAGGCGGACTCTATGGCGCTCCCTCCATCCATCACAAGAAAGCTGCTCCAGGCCACCAGCGACAAGACGGATCTGAACAAAAAAGCACTTCGCCTCAGCCGTTCCTTTCAGGAAGTAAATAAACTTATAGGCCCTGGCGTCAAGAAAAAAGACAAAAAATAACATGACAAGTAATGTTGGTCAAATTTTTTTCCGAAAATTGTTGACATTTTTGCTCTAAGGCGATATAATGGCGTTCGTGTCACCGGACAGGTTACACAGACAACCATTTATATGCGCCTTTAGCTCAGTTGGTAGAGCAGTAGACTCTTAATCTATTTGTCCAGGGTTCGAGTCCCTGAAGGCGCACTGAAAAGGTCTGATTTTGCAGATATTGGAAGCTGCGGGGTCGGACTTTTTGTTTTGTCCTACCCCTTCAGTCCGTACTCCTGTATTTTCCGATATAAGGTGGCCTTACTGATTCCCAGGGCGTCGGCAGCCGCCTGCTTCCCATAGGGACCTGAAAAACGGAGCAGCGCCTTCTGGATAGTCTGCCGTTCCTGCTCCCTCAGATTATAAAGGCTGTCATTCCTTCTGAAATCAGGAAGCCGCATCACATCCTCCTCCGATATCATTCCGCTTGTATTAATGGATATGAGATAACTGATCACCTGTTCCATCTGCTTAAAATTCCCCGGCCAGGAATATGCCTTCATCATAGCCATGGCTTTGGAACTGCATGCAATTTTTTTCTTTTCAAATTCCTGATAGTGAATAAGATATTTCTGAATGTAATATTCAATATCCCGTTCCCTCTCCCTTATAGGCGGAATAGATAGTATTGCAGGATAAAACAAGGTAAACAAACGCTTTGAAAACGTATTGCCGTCTGCCAGCCGGGCCAGATCCTCCAGGGTCGTGGCAATCAGCCGTATATGATTGTTCTCCAGAAGCGTTACATTATCGGCCAGCTTCAACTGCAGCCAGTAAGGCAGCCTGGATATCTCCTTCAGACAGATCGTGGTATCCCTGTTACAAAATATTCCGCTCTCCTCGTCAAAGACCTGGTTGGCAAAGTTCAAATCTGAAAATGCGTTGCAGTCGAATACAGCCAGCTCCTGAAGGGCGTAACGGCTGCTGTTGTGGATCGCCCTGACCCAGCGCTCCTTACCCAGGCCGCGCTCTCCCTGTATCACAAAATAGCGGCTGATATCGGCCACTTTCAGGGCGTTTTGTTTTAAGTCCGTCAGAATCTGGCTGGTGCCCTCAAAGTAGTCCAGGGACAGGTTGTTGCTGGTATCCTGAAAATAAGTCTGTTCTGTGAGAAAGCTCTGCTTCATCACCAGAAACTCCAGCCGCTTGCCCATAAAAAACCCGGAGTCGAACATCTGATATCCTGCATGCAGCCGCACAGTCTGACCCTCAGTCTTAAGATTCAGCCAGTCGCTGTTTTTCCCTTGATCACCTGAACAGGCCCCCTGTAAAGTTCCGCCTCCACGTCCATGCGTTCAAGCTGGGAGACGCCCTGCCTGTTAATCCCGGACACCCGCTTATTTTCTATAAGAAGGCTCCGTCCTGGACGGAATCCACAAGGCCGGACAGCGCCTGTTCCGTCACCTCCAGTTCGTCTTTCATCAGGCACCCTTCCGCAATCCTGGTGATTATGTCCGCCACATGGAGAACCAGCCTTTTATAATACTCCGTATGCTCCAGCATATCCCTGTGGGATTTATTATCATAGGAAAACACGGAAAGAGAGCCCAGAAATACCTGCTTTATGTACAGAGGCACTACCATTTCCGCCAGCCCCGTACAGATCCTGCTGGTGCTGCATCTGCGGCAGATGCGGCTGTTCCGGTTCTGAACAAATACCAGCCTGCGATCCATCTTGGCCTGTTCAATGGCGCTGTAGGGCTGGTTTTCATTGGCATAGATAATCGACCGGAATATACCCGTTCCGGCCACCCGGACCGTATTCTCATCATTTACGTCATACTCCAACGCAGTAAATCCTGCATAAAAATTCTATTTCCTTCTGTATTATGGAAGCACAGGCGCTCAGTACGGAACGTTTCATCTTCCTCCCCCTTTTTGTCTCATAATGAGATTATAGTCTTGTTTTGAGACGCTTTCAAGGAGGGGGCCTTATTTTCCGAAAAGATTCTAGCTCCTTCCCTTGATAATTAATAAGAACCTGCCTAATATTTAGGATAACCTGGTAACACAAACTAAATGATAAGTGAGGGAATGCTATGATTTGTAAAGAAATACCGAAGGCAATGTACTGTCATATCGGCGGCTCAGGAACCTGGGGATGTGAATTTCCCGAAGACTTAAATATGGAAGGCGTCACTCTGCTTCAGCGCGATATGGAGTTTGAAACTCCCTTTGGAGTGACCGCATGTATGAAACTGTACGAGATGGACGCCTCCATCACCGCAGACCATAAACCGCGCCGGGTTCTCTATGTTCCATTCCACGGCTGGAAGGGCCTTTCCCCCTACAACGACACCCCCAGCGAGCGTATCTTCTGGGCGCTGAGGGAGGCCGGCGTTAAATACATACTTGCAGACGGCAGCGGCGGCGGGATCAACCCCCTTATGGAACCCGGCGATATTATTTGTCCCCAGGACTTCATCGACTACACAAAGCGGGTATCTTATCTTGGAAATTCACCCATACAGCATTCGTATGCGGGATATCGTCTGCCCGGACCTTCACAAGATTCTGGTGGACAAGGCAAACAATGTATTCCGCCGCGTATTCCGCACCGGTATCTACGGCGTAGCCGAAGCTCCCAGATTTGAGACAGCCGCTGAAATCCAGAAAATGTATGCGGACCACTGCGACGTGTGCGGACAGACCATGATGCCTGAGGCAGCCTTGCAAGGGCCATCGGCGCCTGCTATGGGGCCCTCTATGTGATCAGCAACTCCGCCGAGGGAATTAATCCCAACTGGGAGCGCTCCATCTTCGACATCTATTCTGAGTGCGCCCCTGTGGTGGGCAAGGTTATGCTGGAAGCCATGGCAGCCATTGACCCGGAGAAGGTCCACTGCCATTGCAGCGAAAATATTATTGAAATGCCCAAGAGCGTGCAGAACCGTCTGGACATGTAAGTATTTTTTAAACCAAGGAGGATACTATTATGAAAAATTTAAATCGTTTTACGGCATTGGCGCTCACAGGGATTGTGGCTCTCTCTCTGGCAGCCTGCGGCGGCGGCAAAACCGGGCAGTCCTCACAGACTGCCGTCAGCGAAACACAGGCGTCTGAGGCAAAGGCGGCCCCTGAAGGCGGCGCCCAGACGGAATCAGGCGGCGAGCCTTCAGGGTGGCCCTTATGGTCGGCGTAGGCGGCATTGGAGACGGCGGCTTTAACGACAGCATGCTGGCAGGGGTGAAAAATGCGGAAGCGGACTACGGTATTGAGTACCAGCTGGTAGAGCCGAAAGAGGTTTCCGAGTTTGAGGCTAACTTTACGGATCTGTCCGCGTCCGGCAAGTATGACCTGATTATCGGCGGAGGCTTTGACGCAGTGGAGGCCCTTCAGAAAGTTGCATCCGAATTCCCGGAGCAGAAGTACCTCTTTGTGGACGGCGAGGTTGCAGACTGCGACAATGTCACCAGCGTTCTCTTTAAGGACAACGAGAAAACCTATCTGGTGGGAACCGTGGCCGCGCTTAACACAAAGACCAACAAGATCGGCATGGTGGTAGGTGTGGACAGCCCATCTCAGAACGTATTTGTTGCAGGATATATGGCAGGCGCTAAAGCTGCAACCCGGATGTGGAGGTAATGGTTAAATATGTAGGTTCCTTCGCAGACACTACCACGGCAAAAGAACTGGCCCTGGCCGAGTCCGAGGCAGGCGCAGACATCATATTTGCTGCGGCAGGCGGTTCCGGCCTGGGCGTATTCAACGCAGCACAGCAGGGCGGGTTCAAAGCCATCGGAGCCGATGTAAACCAGTGCCTCATCGATCCTGACAGCATCATGCTCTCCGCCATCCGGAAAATAGATGTGGTAATCAAAGACGGCGTCAAATCCGCCATTGACGGAACCCTTGAAGCGGCACCATGGTGCCCGGCCTTAAGGAGGACGCTCTTGGAATTACAAACGAGGGCTCCAATGTGGAAATCGACCCTGCCAGCTTAGCTGCGGCGGACACAGCCCGCGAAAAGATTATTGCAGGAGAGATTACCGTTCCCTCAACCATCGACGAAGTAAAATAAACAACGCATACTATGATAGAAGAAGAAAGGTGCTGCTTTCCGTAAGCAACACCTTTCCTTTCAAGTCAAGCAGGGAGGTCTCAATGTACGCCATACAGATGCAGGACATTACCAAAACCTTTCACGGCGCCTATGCCAATAAGAATGTATCCCTCCAGGTTGAGCAAGGGGAAATACATTCCCTGCTGGGAGAAAACGGGGCGGGAAAAACAACTCTGATGAAAATTTTATTCGGCCTGTACAAAGCGGATAAGGGAACCATTTACATCAACGAAAAAAAAGTTTCCATACGCTCTCCCCATGACGCCATCGGCTATGGGCTTTCCATGGTTCACCAGCATTTTGTCCTTGTAAATAACCTTACCATTACAGAAAACATCATTCTGGGCCACGAACCCCGCAGGGGGTTGTTTCTGGATCGCAGCGCCGCACACAGGAAAGTGGAGGCCCTGATAAACCAGTATCATTTCTCTCTTGACCCTGAAAGCAGGATTGAGAGCCTGTCTGTAGGCGAAAAACAAAAAGTGGAAATTCTCAAGGCTCTCTACAATGAATCCTCCATCCTCCTGCTGGACGAGCCCACGGCTGTCCTGACTCCCCAGGAGGTTCAGGAACTTTTTGTTATGCTAAAACAGCTGAGAGAAGACGGTAAAACCATTATTATTATCACTCACAAGTTAAAGGAAACTCTGGCAATCGCAGACCGGGTCACCATTCTCCGCAGAGGCGAAAACATCGCCACTCTTCCCGCCAAACAGGCCACAGAGGGGAAGCTGGCTGAGCTCATGGTAGGCAGGCCCATCTCATTTGAAGTGGACCGCAAAACCTTTGAGGAGGAGAATCCGGTAAAACTTTCCCTGAAGGGAATAACCCTAAAAAGGAAAACCAGGCAGCTGCTCACCGACGTCAACCTGGAATGCCGGGCAGGCGAGATTCTGGGAATTGCAGGGGTTGAGGGCAACGGGCAGACGGAGCTTATCGAGGTGGTCACAGGCATATCCGGGAATTTTACAGGACAGCTCTGCTGCGACTCCACACCGATTCAGGCCATTACCCCCGGAAGATGCTGGATTACGTAGGCCACATACCAGAGGAGCGCGGCAAACGTGGCTTTGTAAGGGCCTTTACTAACTGGGAAAACTGTGTCCTGGGCTACCACTGCCGCCCGGAATACACGAAACACGGTTTTATAAACATCAGGAATATGAAGGAAACTGCCAAAAAACCATTGAACAGTTCGATATCCGCACCGACGGCATCAATCAGCTCACCAGTTCCCTGTCGGGCGGCAACCAGCAGAAGCTGATTATCGGCCGCACCCTTATGCACCAGAACAATATTATCGTAGCCGCCCAGCCTACCAGAGGCGTGGATATTGGCGCTATCGAGTATATCCATCAGCAGCTGATGAAAATGCGCGATTTGGGATCGGCTATCCTTCTCATATCCGCAGACCTGGATGAGGTTATCAAACTGGCTGATCGGATCGCGGTTATCTACGAGGGCAAAATTGTCGCTATGAAAAAAACAGAAGAATTCACCAAGGCACAGCTGGGATATTACATGCTGGGAGGCAGTGCAGAAAAGGAGGCGGCCGGCAATGTCTAGATCGATCAAAAACAAAACCATTACCTTTACCCTCATCTCCTTTCTCGTCTCCCTCCTGCTGGCCGGATGTATCATTGCGGCCGCAGGGTACTCACCCCTGGAAGCTTACTCTGCAATGCTGGGAGGCGCTTTTGGCAGCACCTACAACCTGGCTCAGACCATCGGCACCGCTATTCCTCTCATATTTGCAGGACTGGCTATGGCTGTGGCATCCAAAGCAGGCGTTTTCAACATCGGTATTGAAGGGCAGATCATCATAGGAGCCCTGCCTGCCGCTCTGGTTGGCACGTATATAAAGGGGCTCCCTCCATGTTTGCATATCCCCTTATGTATTCTGGCGGCGGCATTCTTTGGCGGAATCTGGGCCATGCTGGCGGCAGCCATTAAGAACAAACTACAGATCAGCGAAGTTATCATCACCATCATGTTAAACTATGTGGCCCTCTACCTGGTGGAATACCTGGTAAACTACCCCTTTAAATCCCAGGGCATGGTGGTCCGCACTGAGGAAATCCAGGAAAGCGCAAAGCTGGTATCCCTGGTAGCCCACACAAGGCTGAATACGGGCATCTTCATCGCCCTCCTCTGCGTATTTCTGTTCTGGGTTCTCTTCTACAAAACCCGCCTGGGATATGAAATGCGCGCCACAGGAGACAGTCCCCTGGCAGCCGAGGCAGCAGGCATCAACAACAAGAAAAACCTGCTGATTGCCATGTTTATCTCCGGCGCGCTGGCCGGAATCGGTGGAGCCTGTGAGGTGATGGGCGTTCAGGGATATTACATCTCCAGCATGACCACAGGCTACGGCTTCAGCGGAATTGCCATTGCCGTAATGGGGCGCAACGAACCCATTGGAACCCTGGCCTCGGCCCTGCTCTTTGGCGCGCTGAATGCAGGGGCCTCCAGCATGAACCGCATGACCAATATTCCAGGTGAATTTATATCCGTACTTCAGGCTTTGATTATCATCTTTATCTCCACACCCGGTATCATAATAGCCCTGCAAAAGCTCTATAAAAGAAGAAAGGCGGTGACCTCATGAGCGGACAAATTCTTTCCCTGCTGGCCGGCATGGTCCGGGTGGCAATCCCCATCTCCTTTGCAGCGCTGGCAGGCATGCTCTCCGAGCGGGCGGGCGTTATCAACATGGGGCTGGAAGGCATAATGCTCATCGGCAGTTTCTTTGGAGTGGTAGGCTCCTACGTCACAGGCAGCGCCTGGATGGGCCTTCTCTTTGCCGCCCTCTCCGGAGCCGTTATGGGGCTGGTTCTGGTAACCCTGACCGTAGGCTTTAAATGTGAGCACGTACTGGCAGGCGTAGGAATCAACATTTTCGCCTCAGGCATCACCATCGTACTTCTGGACATGATCTGGGATGCCAAAGGCAAATCCAGCATGGTAGCAGGACTGGGCGTAGTAAAAGCCCCTATCATCTCCAAGCTGCCCATTATGGGAGACATAATAGGAACCATCTCCCCACTTTTCTACATACTGATACTCTGCGTGGCCGCCCTCTGGCTCCTTCTGTACCGGACCCCTGCCGGCCTGCGCATCCTGGTCATCGGAGAAAACCCTGAGATGGCGGGAACCATGGGAGTCAATGTTTACAAAATGCAGTATCTCTGCGTTACAGTCAGCGGTATGCTGGCAGCCATCGGCGGCGCCTATCTCTCCATCGGGGACATCAACATGTTCAGCAAGGACATGGTGGCAGGCAGAGGATACATTGCCCTGTCCATGGTCATCTTGGGCAACTGGAAACCTGTATGGGGTAGCCCTGGGGGGCCTGGTTTACGGCTTTGCCCAAAGTCTCCAGTTCCGCCTTCAAAGCGTAAACATCCCGCCCCAACTGGTCCAGATGCTTCCCTACCTTCTGACCCTGGTGGTCCTTGTCTTCGCCAGAAAGAAGAGCGCCGCCCCTGCAGCCTCAGGAAAACACTACTATCAAAAAGGAGAATAACCTACCGTGGCAGCCATACAAATCGACACATCCAAGGCAAGAACCACCGCCGACCAGTACCAATACCTCCTGGAATCCTTCCAGAACACCTACTCTTCCCAGAAAAAAGGCGGCAAAATCCGCCCCCGCCTGGGGGACGCCATGCCCCTAAACTACATGAGAGAGCGTCAGACCCTCACCTTTCTCATCTACCCCGAACTCATGGAAGCCGCCTACGAAATCTCCCGTGTCATTGGAGAAAGCATTACCTCCGATCAAATCAAAGGCAAAACCCTCCCGGAAATCATGGCCAGCAACCAGCCCATCGCCCAGCGTGACGCTACGCCTTTGAAGAAATAGTAGAAGCCGACGAAACCCACGCCATCTACCGCCACCACGAATGCGCAGACTGCTACGGCCTCCCGAACATCCACGCTAAAATCTGCATCTACGAGGCAGGCACAGCAGCAGGCATGTTCTCAACCGCCCTGGGCAAACCCTGCCGCGTCACCGAAACCAAATGCTGCGCCAACGGCGACCCCTACTGCGAATTCCTGGTAGAAGTCACTGCCCCAAAATAAAGCCTCCGGCCCGCAACACCCCACCAGCCGTTTCCAGGTTATGGTCCCCGCGGCGGCCTTGCCGGCCCATCGGTACTTAGGCTGCGTATTTTGCAGCCTTACGTACCGTTATGCGCCGACGTAAGTGCAAACGGGCCAGAGCGGGGACCATAACCCGGAAACGGCGGACCCCCTGACCACCCCTCCGGCTCCCCCCTCACCACCTCATCTATAAAATTTCCATAAACTTTTTTTTCAAAAAACGCCTTGACATTCCCCCTCAAAAAGCTTATAATAGTGGACGTGTCACTAAAAGAAACAACATATACACAAGCGCCTTTAGCTCAGTTGGTAGAGCAGTAGACTCTTAATCTATTTGTCCAGGGTTCGAGTCCCTGAAGGCGCACTAAAAGGTCTGACTTTGCAGATACATGAAGCTGCGGGGTTGGGCTTTTCTTTGTTACAATCACATTTACCCCAACTCACAGGAGGCCCTATGAAACACTTACACGCACTTGCCGGAATCATAACCGCATTCTGCCTTATGATTATCCTCTTCATCACCTCAGTGGAGGCAGTAACATACTGGACTCCCGGATATTTTGAAAAAGAATACACAAAATACAACGTACTGGACAGCCTTCCCCCTATGACCATGACAGACCTTCTGGACGTCACAGAACAAATGATGGACTACCTCAAAGGCGACCGCGAAGATCTCCATGTCACCACCACCATGGGCGGAGAACAGCGGGAATTCTTCAACGCGCGGGAAATTGCCCACATGGAAGACGTCCAGATCCTGTTCCTGAAAGCCATAGCCTTACGCCGTATCTGCCTGGGACTGGCCACCGCCCTGCTGCTTTTCATGGTTTTCACAAAAGCCAGGATAAAACACGTCCTCTGGCCCTCCCTATGCGTGGGAACCGGCCTTTTCTTCGGAACCATTGCAGCCCTGGCCCTGATTATATCCACCAACTTTACAAAATACTTCGTAATGTTCCACCACATCTTCTTCAACAATGACCTGTGGATTTTGGATCCCTCCACCGACATGCTCATCAACATCGTACCCGAGGCTTCTTCATGGATACGGCAGGCAGAATCGCCTTTCTCTTCGGCATTCTCTCCCTCCTCCTCTTTGGTATCTGCCTCTTTCTTACCGTTAAAAACAGAAAAAAAGAGAGGGGTTGATTCTCTCAGGCTTTACTTAAGGGCAGAAATATTCTATACTGTTTCTTATAGCTCGCCGTACATGTCCCCATCCGGGGACAATTGCGGCTGATCACGCTTTGTGAATCACAGGATTGGAGATTATTTGGATGAAGCGATTGTTAATGCTCCTTTTATGCATCTGCCTGTCCACAGGATTTATGCATCTGGCGGTTATGGGCGCCCCGTCCTGGCCTTCAGGTGTATCTATCCAGGCGGACGGGGGTATCCTTATGGATGCAGATACCGGAACGATCCTATACGGTAAGAACGAAAACCAGCAGTACTATCCGGCCAGCATCACAAAACTGCTCACTGCCCTGATTGTAATGGAACGTTGTTCTTTGGACGAGATGGTATCCTTCTCCCACGACGACGTATACAACGTAGAGGCAGGCTCCAGCAGCGCAGGTATCGACGAGGGCGATGTCCTCACTGTCCGCGACTGCCTCTATGCCCTGATGCTGGCCTCTGCCAATGAAAGCGCTAATGCCCTGGCCTGTCATATAGCCGGAACCAGAGAAGACTTTGCCAAACTAATGAACGAGAAGGCCAAAAGCCTGGGATGCACAGGCAGTAATTTCGCCAATCCCAGCGGACTCAACGATGAAAACCACTACACAACTGCCCACGATATGGCCCTGATTGCCAGAGAAATCATTAAAAATCCGGAGTTTCTCACCATCAACAATACGCGCAGCTACCAGCTGGCCCCTACTAAGAGAAGCCCGGAAGGCGGCTATGTGGCTAATCACCACAAAATGCTCAACAAAAACGAATCCGTATACTACCCCGGCGCATTTGCAGGCAAAACAGGATATACCTCCCTGGCAGGCAATACTCTGGTCACCTGCGCCAAAAATAACGGCATGACTCTTATTGCAGTTGTGCTCAACGGACACCAGTCCCACTATGCAGACACCAAAGCCATGTTTGACTTCGGTTTCCGTAATTTTCATTCCTTCAGGCAGTCGACTATGAGACAAAATACCGTTCCCTGGAAAATGATATGACAATTGGCGGCATGACCGCTCAAAACAGCATTTCCCTCCTCCTGGATCCGGAAGGACGGGTGGTAATACCAAAAGATGCTGATTTTAAAGACACGGAGTCCACCCTGACCTTTGAACTGAGTGGCCAATATCCCAATGACGCGGTAGCCTGCATCCACTACACCTACAACGGCAGGGACACCGGGTCCGTCTATCTGCGCACAGGAGCCGCAGAGCCTGCACCTGAACCAATAGCGGCACCGGCAACTCCAGCCCAGGCGGCAAATCCCGGGCCGGGCGGCGAAATACCGGCGGAATCCTCACCTAAGGCTGCTCCCGCTTCCAAGGCCCCTACCAAGCCCGACATCACTTCCAAAAAGGGCACCGCTTCCAGTATCCGCATCCCTGCCAATGCCTGGACTATCGCAGGAATTATCGTCTCTCTGTCCCTGATCGTAGCTGTGGTAGCTGCGGTAAAAATTCATGTCAGGAAAAAGAAGAGATGGATCTTCTTCTCCGCCGTCAGCGCAGACTGGAACGGCTGGAGGACATAGGCTGCTCCTCCACCGACTTTGACCAGTTGATGGCGGAACGGAGGGTTTCCTCCTCCACTGCCGGAAAAAATCAAAAGAACAGAAGAAGCAGACGTAAAAAGTCCTTTTTCCGTTGAATTTCCTATAGGCATGCATTATAATAAAAATGTCTTATCTGTAGATTTGCAGAAAATTGTAACCGGACCTCAAAGGGAGTACAGGATGAAGGGTTTCCATATAAATGCTAAGGACACAAAAAAGCTGTGACGAACCTGGTTAGAAATCTTCCCATTACCATTGAATATATGGCTGCTGCGACCTTGGTTTCCACCATATTTTTTCATTTCAGTAAAAATGTGACCAATATTTCCATCATCTACACTCTGGCCATCATATTGATTGCCAGAGCCACCAGCTGCTATGGGGCTGGAATTGTAGCTTCTCTGTATGGAGTATTCTGGGTAAACTATGCTTATACCTATCCCTATATGTCATTAAACTTTACCATGAAAGGATATCCCATAACATTTGTGGGTATGACCCTTATCTCCTGCCTTGCCAGCAGTATCTGCATTATGATCACCAAGCAGAATGTCCAGCTGAAAGAGCAGGAGAGAATGCTTATGAATGCTGAAAAGGAGACTATGAAGGCCAACCTTATGCGCGCCATGTCCCATGACCTGCGTACGCCCTTAACAACCATCATCGGTTCCAGCTCTCTTTATCTGGAGCAGGAAAAAACGATGGCGGAGGGGGACAAACGCCAGTTGGTCCTCAACATCGCGGAGGATGCCCAATGGCTTCTCAATATGGTGGAAAACCTTCTTTCTGTCACCAGAATCCAGGATGAGCGGGGGATTGCCTCCGTTGTAAAAACAGAAGAGCCCCTGGAGGAAATCGTGTCTGAGGCTGTCATACGTTTCAGAAAACGGTTTCCGGATGTATCTGTCCGGGTTATAATTCCGGAATGTTTTATCATCGTTCCCATGGATGCAACCCTCATCGGACAGGTAATGAATAACCTTCTGGAAAATGCATATTTCCATTCCGAAAGCAAAGGCCCCATTGACTTGATTGTCACCACTCAGGCCCTTACATATCTGTCTCTATCAAGGATTATGGCAAGGGCATTGCGCCGGAGCTTTTAAATACCCTGTTTGACGGAGGCGGCATATATAAGAATCAGACAGGTGACGGGCACAAAGGTATGGGTATTGGTCTGTCTATCTGTAAAACCATCATTAACGCTCACGGCGGTGAGATTCATGCAGATAATCATGAAGAAGGAGCCCGTTTTACCTTTACCTTACCAGATTGGAGGGAGTACTGATTATGAACAACAATGCAAGTATTATAATTATTGAGGATGAGAAGAATATATGCAGTTTCATTGAAAATGTTCTCACACCCCAGAATTACCAAATTGCCACAGCAGGCTCCGGCTCTGAGGGCTTAAAGCTTATCACGGCCCTGAATCCGGATTTAATACTTTTGGACCTGGGTCTGCCTGATATGGACGGGCTGGACCTCATATCCGAGGTAAGATCCTGGAGTTCCGTACCCATCATCGTTATTTCTGCCAGAACGTTGGAGAGGAGCAAAGTAGCCGCACTGGATATGGGCGCGGACGACTACCTCACAAAGCCCTTTGGCACTAACGAACTCTTAGCCCGGATACGCACAGCTCTGCGCCACAGTCAAAAGGCAGCCGGCGCCCAGGCCAAACGCTATGAGGTGGGAGATCTCCTTATAGACTTTGAACGGCGTCTGGTCAAGGTCAAAGGCGAAGATGTACATCTGACTCAGATAGAATATAAGCTGGTATCACTCCTGGCCCAGAATGCAGGAAAGGTACTGACCTATGAATCAATTATAACAAAGATCTGGGGGCCTTATGCCGACAGTGACAACCAGATTCTCAGAGTGAATATGGCTCACATCCGCAGAAAGCTGGAGGAAAATCCGGGAGAACCCAAGTATATATTCACGGAAATCGGTGTGGGATACCGGATGAAAGAAGATTAGACAGTAAAAGCCTGTACCGCTGAAGCGCGCCAATAAATTAAACTTTATTAGGCGCACGTCAGCGGTACAGGCTTTTATATTCCGGCCTGCTTAAGTCAGGCCCTCTTCTGATGGTTCTTAGCATTGCGGCGTTTCCGGATATCCTCCTTCTTTTGGGTCAGAAGCTGGACGTCTCCCTCCCCCGCCGTTCGGATGGTCTTTACTGCATAATAGTTCTCATCTTCCGACCGCTTTACACGGATTTTCCCTCTCATATAGCCATGTTCAGGCAAACGGCCACACAGAGGTAAAACCTCTGCCCATAGGGAAACCAACGGATCTTCTTGCGCAGCATCCGGTTACATTTTACGCAAATCATATCAGTTATAGACTTGTCCCCCATAATGTCTTCCCTGCTCTTAAACTCCCTCGACACATACTTTGAGTACTCGGGAAACCGAAGTATAAACTCCTCACCCTCAGAGCCGGGAAGCCTGTAGTAATCTACAGAGAGATAGACGCATACGTATTCATATCCAGAGCGGAAAGAATACGTCCCGTGTAGAATGCATCATCCAAAGCCCTGTGAAACGGGCGATCCTGGCCCATATTCTGGAGCTGCACTGCCAGATCCAGAGAAACCTTGTTCTTTCCGTCCCCATACTGGAGACAGTATAATTTTTGTATATCATAATATAAAAGAGGGACAGAAAACGGAATCTCCAATCCATGATATACCATATTTCTCTGCAGCTCCGTCAGGTCCATAGAGCCCCAAGTACAAAACACGAATTCATCTTCACCACACCAATTCAGAAAATCCTCCATAACTCCAGGAAAAGATTCCCCCTCCTGACGCAGCTGAGCCATATTCATATGGGTTACTTCCGATATCTTAAAGTGCATCTTTCTGTAAACCTGGGGCTGAATCAGCCGGTGAAACTGCCCCAGCTCCTGAAATCTGCAGTCCAGCTTTACAGCTCCTATCTCAATTATTTCAAAGGGAAGGTGATCCACAGAATCCTCTTTGCCGCTGGGACTCTGATTCCATTCAAGGTCAAACACAATATAATTCATAGCTTCATCCTGTCATCTAGCAAACTGTCGTCTATTTACTCACCTATCTTACCATATCAGAGAGCTTATGGAAAGGGGGTTTCCTTTGTCTTCAAAATGTTAACCATATATTATTTAAGGTTGACATTTCTTCATGAAAACTATATAATGAAGTACGTGCAAACAATAAACTTTACCCTCAGGAGGTACTTATGAAACATAAATTTCAAACCCTTGAACTTACCAAGATGGCTCTGTTCGCCGCACTTGTCTGCGTATCGGCTACATTATCATTCCTCTGCCCTTTTCTCCCGTAAGCCTCACCGCCCAGACCTTTATAATCAACCTTATGGCTCTCCTCCTGACCCCCCGTCAGACAGCCTACACCCTTTTGCTCTATATCCTTCTGGGCCTTCTGGGTCTGCCGGTATTCTCAGGAGGCGCAGGAGGCCCTGGAAAGCTGTTTGGACCTACCGGCGGATATATTTTCTCCTGGCTTATTGCAGTGCCTTAATGTCCCTTCTGAAGGTTCGCGCTATCACTTTTACAGATATTGCACTGTTACAATACTGGTAGGAATGCCGATCATCTATCTGATGGGAACTGCCTATATGAAGATTCTTACAGGCATGACCTGGGCGGGAGCGTTTACCGCTGCAGTTCTTCCCTTTATCCCTCTGGACCTCTTCAAATGTGTGGCAGCCGCACTGGTGGCCAAGCCGGTACAGGTAAGTCTGACGGCCCTGGAGCAAAGCCGGTCATAAACACCTGTCCGGCTTTTGATATTATTTTTCCAAACTGAATTCATGAGCCGGCTTATCATATTGCCGTCCTGTTATAACCATAGCCGTAAGTTTGGTATTATTAAACACAATGGACACTGTGTGGCATTTAAACGCCTGAAGATTCGGAGACATGCCAGTCTTTGGAAGCAGCCTGCAGAAGCTCCATGGCTTCCCCCTCATTTTTAACTACGCCCCCACATTTTTCCAGTCCATCCTCGATGATTTCGTACCGGTCCTGACCGGTTCCAAAATTATATTTCTTTTCACTTAAGAGAAAATTAGTGGCCATCTGATAGCTCTTATCCGCCCTGATAATCTGCAATTCATTGTCCACATATTCCGCTATCGCGCTGTTTCCCCAAGCATCAGCCATCTGAAAATGGTAGCTGCTCCCTGCCGACGAATGCATGTCGTATTGTTTCAGGAGAGCAATGGCCTCTTCTACCGTGGCGGCCTTATCAAGCATCAGCCGTATCGCTGTGGTGGTAGTAATATCTGTCTTTCCTGTGTCCTGGTTGGTAGCTCATCTGCAATCTTGAGAACCGCCACAGAAAATCCTTTTTCATTGATTCCATCCAGAGGAGCATAAGGGGCAGCCAGAGTAATCAACTTCTGTTTCCATGTATCCGGCAGCTTATTCTCCCCAAAGCCTAGAAAAGACAGATTTACTGTAGATAAAGAACGATAACCCTTCTCCGGCGCTGTCTCCACAAAAAGAGCCGGTGAATAAGTCAAATCAAAATTTCTTCCGAATAGCCAGTCTCCTTCTTCCGTCCGGGCGCTAAAAGTAGAGCATCCAAGATCCGGTATAGAAAATTCCAGAGGAAGCCCCTTCAGAAGCCGCTTCGTCACAAACTGAACCAGTTCTTTATCTGTGCCGGCTCCCCTCTCCAAAAACTCATCGAACCCATAATCTCCGTCATAAGTCATGGTATAAAGCACATTGTCGTCAATCTTTTTCAATGTACTCAACGTCTTTAATTCATGCCGAAACATAAACGCGGCTCCCAACATCATAACTAAAATAAGAATTCCGAAAATACCTGGAATTCCTTTTATCCACTTTCTTTGTTTCATTGTTTCATACTCCATTTCTATTTATTCTTAAAAAGCTCATATCACATTATAGCAGGAATATTATATCCCTTCAATGTCTCTTATGTTATAATAAGTGCAATAGAGCCCAAATGCTCTCTGGGGCCATCACTGGAGGAGGACAGGCGCAGACATTGATAAACCCGTCTTTAACAGGGTATTGGGACATTGCATAACATAGAAAGGAGGAGATGCCTGTGAAACGGAAACGAATAATGTACACAGCAGCTTTTTTACTGCTGCTGCTCATAGAAATCATGATTGGGATATATGTACATGATGCTTTTATCCGTCCCTATCTGGGCGATGTGTTGGTGGTATTACTCATATACTTCTTTGTCAGAATCTTTATACCTGACGGGATAAAGCAGATGCCCTTCTATATATTTCTCTTTGCTGTTGCAGTAGAGCTGCTACAGTACTTCCAGCTGGCCGGCAGATTAGGAATCGGACGGCATACCCTTCTGGGGATTATTCTGGGCTCTGTATTTGATATAAAAGATATTGTGTGTTACAGCGTAGGTTGTGCCCTTATTATGACGGCGGAAAAGATAAAGGGTGGCCGGAGACAGGCGTCCTGAGAAGTGTATGAAATATGAATTGTAAAATAACAAAAAACCTTGAAAAGGAATCTTTTCAAGGTTTTCAAAGAGGCGACAACCGGAATCGAACCGGTGATAGAGGTGTTGCAGACCTTTGCCTTACCGCTTGGCTATGTCGCCATATATTATTTTTAAATGACCCCAAGGGGATTCGGACCCCTGTTACCGCCGTGAAAGGGCGATGTCTTAACCGCTTGACCATGGGGCCTTGCTATAAAATTAAATAAAAACTCCCCGAGTAGGACTTGAACCTACGACAGCGCGGTTAACAGCCGCGTGCTCTACCGACTGAGCTATCGAGGAATAGGGTGAAGCACTCACTGATTCATTATTATACAATATAATAGAAAAATCATCAAGTACTCTTTGAAGATATTATATGATATTTTTACAGTAATTATGC